>JBGTGC010000153.1:0-7212 GCA_041746935.1 Dermatophilaceae bacterium | reverse complement strand
GAACTACGACCCGCGCGCCGCGATCATCAAGGACACAGCGCACGAGATCTTGTCCAAGTTGGGCACCAACCAGACGCTGGATCTGGCCATGGAGTTGGAGCAGAAGGCGCTGGAGGACGACTACTTCGTGGAGCGCAAGCTCTATCCGAACGTCGACTTCTACACCGGCCTGATCTACGAGTCGATGGGCTTTCCGACCAATATGTTCACGGTGTTGTTCGCAATCGGCCGGCTACCCGGCTGGATCGCGCAGTGGCATGAGATGATCAACGACCCCGCGACCAAGATCGGTCGGCCCCGCCAGGTCTACACCGGTTACGGCGAGCGCGACTACACGCCGGTCAGCGACCGCTGATCATCCGTTCAGAGTGATGACGACGGCGGCCTCATCGGTCGCCGTCGTCGCAGTTTGCCAGGTCAACGGGTCTGCGTCGCGGTCCCACACCTGATCGCTGACCTGCACAGAGTTCACGTCACGTTGCTCGGCGTGCGCCACGGCCCAACTGCCGATCGCCCACGCGGTTTGCTCATCAGGCGATGTCACGGTGATGTCTTGGCCGGAAGCCGTCGCCTCAAAACCTAGCCCGGAGATCTCGGCCGTGAGCGCGGTGGCGTCGCCTACCGTGTCGGCGGGGTCCAGATCGCACCCGATCGCGGCCGGTGTCTGGCCGGTCAAGGCCGAGGCCAACACCCTGCCCTCCCACTCGTGGTCGCCATACGCGTCCGGATAGGCGCTGCGCTGCACGCTCTGGGCAACTTCGGTGATCTCCCCGTCCTGCCAGCCCTCCACCTCGATCAGCACGTCGTAGAACGCGTTGGTGGCGTAGACCGAGTCGAGGATCTGCTCTTGGCTGCCCCACCCTTGACTGGGGCGCTGTTGAAACAAGCCGAGTGAATCGGCGTCCCCGTAGTTGATGTTCTGGAGTTTGGATTCCTGTATCGCGGTGGCGATGCCAATGGACGCCGCCCGAGGGGGGAGCCCTCGTTGCACGGCGATGATGCTGATGGTCGAGGCATTGGCGGACTGCTCCGGCGTCTTGCTCTCAGTCCGGCCAGCGGCGCTGAACTCACACATCGGGTCGCTCAGGCTGTCGGCCACCCAACGGGCACCGAATACTCCGCCGACCCCCGCAGCACAGAGCAGTGCCGTCGTGGTGACGAGGCGACCCATCGAAGGCATGGCGCGAAGTCTAAGTTGCCGGGTGTTGTGGTCCTCACAGGATTCTGTGGGTCGGGCAGGTTAGGTTGCCGTGGTGAGCACAAGTAAGGGTTATCAACGAGGGCCGATCACGCTGCGCGATCAGCGGGTGCCAGCCAGCACCACCGATCAGAACCTGCTGGACTCCTCCGGCCCTGGGGAGTGGGTGCATACCGACCCCTGGCGAGTGATGCGCATCCAGGCGGAGTTCGTCGAGGGTTTCGGGGCGTTGGCTGAGTTGGGCCCGGCTGTGAGCGTCTTCGGTTCGGCCCGGACCGGTCCCGGACACCCGGCATACACGCTGGCTCACGAGGTGGGTGCCTTGCTGGTGCAGGCGGGGTATGCGGTGATCACCGGGGGAGGCCCAGGCACCATGGAGGCCGCGAACAAGGGCGCGGCGCAGGCGGGCGGCACCTCGGTCGGATTGGGCATCGAGTTGCCGTTCGAGACCGGACTCAACGATCACGTCAACCTCGGGATCAACTTCCGTTACTTCTTCGCCCGCAAGACGATGTTCGTGAAGTATGCACAAGGCTTCATCGTGCTGCCTGGAGGTTTCGGCACGCTGGATGAGTTGTTCGAGGCGGTCACGCTGGTTCAAACCGGCAAGGTCACGCATTTCCCCATTGTGTTGCTGGGCGTGGACTTCTGGAGTCCCCTGCTGGACTGGGTCCGCGGCACGTTGCTGGAGCAGGGCACCGTCTCGGAGGGTGACTTGGCCTGGCTGCAGGTCACGGATGACCCAGCCGAAGCGGTGGCTGCGATTGTGGCAGCCGGGCAGGCACGGCAATAGCCTCGCATCGGCGCCCGCTGCGTACCATCGACTCGTGATCCTCCTCATCTCCATCCTCGGCGTCCTCGCCATCGGGGTGGTCCTCGCTGTGATCGCATCGCGGTCGGCGTTCCCTGGGGTCGAGGCACCGGTGAGCACGCAGTCTTATCCCGGGCTGCCAGCGGGCCCGGTGCACGCCGAGGACGTGGAGGTAGTCAAACTGGACCTGGCGTTCCGTGGATATCGGATGGACCAAGTTGACGCCGTCTTGGGCCGGCTTCGTGAAGAGCTGGCCGTCCGAGATCACGAAATTGACCGACTGCGAGCAGAGGAGGAACGCCATGGGGACGTTTGATTTGGTGCGTTGCGTGCCGGCGGGCCTTCAGGAGACCTTCGATGTCTTCTCCGCGTTCCGTGACCACGGGGACTACATTCCGCTGACCACGATCACCGCCGACGAAGGGCCCATCGGCGTCAACTGGACGTTCACCGCTCGCAGCGGGATTGGCCCTCTGGCTCTGCCCGACACGATGGAGGTCTCGATCTGGGACCCTCCGCACGAGTTCCGGATCGACAAAATTGGTCCCATGCTCGATGGGTGGGCTCACGTGCATTTCGCCCGCGAAGGGGCTGACACCCGCGTGGTGTGGCGCGAGCACATCATGGTGCGCCCGCATATCGTCGGTCGGGCTTTGGGGCGGGTCATTGACCCGGGGAACCGCCTGATGTTCGGGCGGGCGTTGGACAAAATGACCCGACGTGCAGCTGATGCTTCTGGGCAAACCGGAGCCGGCCGCCCCTGATGGATCCCGCAGGCATTGCTGATGGGGACGTCGTGGTCGGCCCCGATGGGCAGCCTCGCTGTCCCTGGGTGGGATTGGGTGGGGGCGTTTTTGGCAGCCGAGGTGACTATCGCGACTATCACGATCACGAGTGGGGGATCGAAGTCCACGGCGAGCAGGCCCTCCTCGAGCGGCTCTGTCTCGAATCATTCCAATCGGGTTTGTCGTGGCTGACGATCCTGCGCAAGCGGGGGGACTTCCGCCGTGCCTTTGCTGACTTCGACGCCGACGTGGTGTCGGCATATACCCCGCGAGATGTTGAGGCACTGATGCAGGACGCTTCGATCGTGCGCAACCGGCGCAAGATCGAGGCCACGATCGCCAACGCCCGCGCGGCCGTGACGCTGCGCGCTCAGGGTGG
This sequence comes from Dermatophilaceae bacterium, assembly GCA_041746935.1. GTDB lineage: Bacteria > Actinomycetota > Actinomycetes > Actinomycetales > Dermatophilaceae > Ornithinicoccus. The sequence continues at coordinate 4,039 of JBGTGC010000153.1, read as the reverse complement.
TCTGGAGGCGTTGGTTTGGAACTCCCAGCCCCAAGCGCATGTGCAGCCAATCCGCGTTGCCGACGTGCCCGCTAAGACTGCCGAATCAGCGGCGCTGGCCGCCGCCTTGAAGGCGGCCGGGTTTGCGCACCTCGGTCCGACCACGGTGTATGCGGCGATGCAAGCGTGTGGCGTGGTCGATGACCACCTCTCGGGCTGCTTCCGGGCTCGCCCCGCCGAACTCGCGTGAGCGTCGCCACTGCCCCAGCTACCCACGCCGCCGGCCCTGGGATGAACGGCACGCGCTTCGTCATCGCGGTCCTAGCGATTTACACCTCGCTGCGACTATTCACGACGGCGGTCGTGCTGTGGATCACCTACGACCAGCAGGATCCGTCGATCTTCAGTGGAGAGAATCCGCGCTATTTCGATGTCGCCACCCTCTGGGACGGCCGATGGTATGAACGGATCGCCACGGGCGGATATCCCGACGCGCTTCCTGTCGGTGATAACGGGCAGGTGCTTCAGAACGAATGGGCCTTCTACCCGCTGTTTCCCTATCTGAGCCGGGCGGTCATGACCCTGACGGGCTGGCCCTTCGCGGTGGCAGGCACTGTCGTAGCGACCGTCGTGGGATATGCCGCGGCGCTGGTCATCGCTGGGATGCTGAGGGAGAAAGTCGGCTCAGCGGCTGCCCTGGGTGCCGTCGCACTGCTCGCTGGCTTCCCAGCGGCACCGGTCTTGCAGGTGGCGTACACCGAGTCGCTGGCGCTGCTGCTGCTGGGCGGGTTCTTGTGGCTGCTGCTGCGCGAGAGGTGGCTCGCGGCCGCCCTCATCGCCGTGCTGGCTGGATTGGCTCGCCCAATCGCGCTCCCGCTGGGTCTGGTGGCTTTGGTGGCAGTGATCCAACGGTGGCGCGGCCGAGCTGAACGCCCCATCAGTGCCGGTGAGTGGGCCTCCATGCTGGCTGCGCTGGTGGGGTGCGGCCTATCGGGGTTGCTCTGGCCAGCTATCGCGTGGTGGGGCACGAGACGCTCTGACGCCTACCCGGTGACCATGTCTGCCTGGCGCCAAGGTGAGGCGGTGACGCCGTTCGCCCCCACCATTGAGGTGGTGCAGTATCTGTTCGGCGACACCGCAGGACCGCTGCTGCTAGCCGGAGCGGTGGTCTTGTTGTTGCTTGCGGCGCTCGGGCCTTGGGCCGCCGGGCTTGGTGCCCAACTGCGAGCGTGGTGTGTGGGCTACCCGCTGTATCTTTTCGCCGCACTGGACCCATGGACGAGCATTTATCGCTACCTCCTGCTGCTGTTTCCGCTCTTCGTGGTCTTCATCGGTGGGGGCTGGGCTAGTGATCGAGGGGCCGCTGCGGGCCCCCGCTGGGTCATGGTGGCGCGCTCGCTCACGTTGCTGGCGCTCTTCCTAGGGTGGCAGGTGTGGTGGACGTGGGAGCTCTTCAGGTTCGTGCCGCCCCGCGACAACCCGCCGTGATTTATCCCTTCCAGGGGCAATCCGCGACACGCCGGAGCGCGACCGGGTCAGACGCTATGCACCTGCCCCCGATGGCGGGGCAGATGTATAGCGCGTCTATCGGCTCCACGAAACCTGCCCTGAACGCGGCTGTGCCGCACCGCGTGATTTTCGCTAGTGACCTGTGAACTGCGTAGGGCGTTTGGCCAAGAATGAGGCGACGGCGGCTGCGTGGTCCTGGCTGCTCCCGGTGCGGTCCATCAACTCCGCCTCATGCTCGAGTGAAGGGGCAAGATCCGCGCTCGCTGAGAAGGCGACCGCTCGGCGGATCGCGCCGAGTGCCATGGTGGGCCCGCAGGCGAGGCGCTGGGCGATCGCCGCTACGCGCGCCTCCAGATCGACAGCTGGGACGACCTCGGTCGCCAGGCCCAAATGGAGTGCTTGAGCGGCGTCGATCCGCCCACCCAGCATCATCAACTCTTTGGCCTTGGCGGTGCCCACCAGGCGCGGCAGCGTCCACGAAGCGCCCGAATCGCAGGACAGTGCCACGCCAGCGAAAGCCAACGTGAATCCGGCGGAGTCGGCCAAATAGCGCAGGTCAGCGGCGAAGGCGAAGGACGCCCCGGCCCCGGCGGCGACTCCGTTCACCGCAGCGATAACCGGTTTGTCCATCTCGGCGAGCAATTGAACGATCGGGTTGTAGTGCTCCCGAACAGTCCGCCACACCTGCTCCGGGTGTTCGGTCAGTAACCCCACGTGCTCCTTGAGGTCTTGCCCGACGCTGAAGGCGTCGCCACTTCCCGTCAGCACGACGCAGCGAACCTGCGGGTCAGCGGCCACCCCGGTCAGGGAGGCCAAAAGCGCTTCCTTGGTGGCGACGTCGAGCGCGTTCATCGCTGCCGGGCGCTCGAGTCGGACCGTTGCCACCCCGCCTTCTCGAGCCACGCTGACCGGTTCCGGGCTGGACTGGGCTGTCATCTCACTGCTTTCTGCTGGAGTCCTGTGTCGGGGTGAGCGCGTGTGCCGCACGTCAGTCTGCCGGATCAATTAGGCCGACCCGGCGACGGGGATGAATAATGGGGGTGAAATCGTGTCCTCCGCGCCCATGCGGCGGCCCCTATGGTTCGCCCGCGTCAGAGAAGAAGGTTTGCTATGGCTGCAATGAAGCCCCGCACCGGGGACGGCCCCCTTGAAGTGACGAAGGAAGGCCGAGGCATCGTGCTGCGCATGCCACTAGAAGGGGGCGGCCGGCTGGTCGTCGAAATGAACGCCGACGAGGCAGGCGCACTCGGAGACGCAATCTCCGAATGTCTGGGCTGACCCCAACCTGGCTACGCAAAAAACCCGCGACCACAGGGCCGCGGGTTTTTGCGTGCCAGCGAAGAGCAGGCGGCCTAGCGGCGCACGGCCGTCAGCAGGCCATCGCCTACGGGCAAGAGCGCGCAGCGCAGGCGCTCGTCGTCGCGCACGCTCTTGCCGAGCTCTCTGATGGCCGAGGTGACGTCATCGCGGGCCGCCGGATCGGCCACCTTGTCGTGGCCAAGAATGTTCGCCACCGCGAGCGCCCCGCCCGGTCGCAGCAGGCGCAGCGCTTGATCGATGTATGCCGCGTCGCCCTGATGGTCTGCGGAGACAAAGACCATGTCGTAAGCAGCGTCGGTCATTCGCGGGAGGACCTCTAGCGCCTCGCCACTGATCACACGGGTGCGTTGGGGCGGCACGCCAGCGGCGGCGAAGGCCGCTCGAGCCGCACGCTGTCGCTCGGGCTCGGCGTCGATGGAGGTCAAGATGCCGTCGGGACGCATACCCTCCAGCAGCCACAGGCCTGAGACCCCAGCGCCTGTGCCGATCTCGATCACGTGGCTCGCGTTGAGGGCCGCAGCGATCATCCGCAGCGAGGCGCCCACCGAAGAAGGCAGGACGTCGGCCCCGACCTCCGCGGCGCGCGCAGCCGCGCTGGCCATTGGCTCGGGAGAGGGTATGAAGTTCTCGGCGTAGGTCCAGGAGGTCATCCGCTGTGCAGCCATGGGGGTCAGCCTAATCTGTTCAGCCAAAGCCCAGGATGCGGTGGAACCCTTCAGAGTCAGACGCAGCCACAGGGGCCGCGCAGGTGAGAGGCCGACATGGACGACGCGCAGGAGTGGGAGCAACCGACCTGGGATGAGATCGTGCGCCAGCACTCGGCTCGGGTCTACCGGTTGTCCTACCGACTGACCGGCAATCAGCACGACGCCGAAGACCTCACGCACGACGTGTTCATCCGCGTGTTCCGTTCCCTTGACAGTTTCCGCCCCGGGACTTTTGAGGGCTGGTTGCACAGGATCACCACCAACCTGTTCTTGGACCGCGTCCGCCGCAAGCAGCGCATCCGTTTCGACGCGCTCTCCGATGAGTTCGCCGCTCGGCTGCCGTCACGGTTGCACGGCCCCGAAGAGAGCTTCGACTTCACCCACCTGGACGGGGACATCCAGCGGGCCTTGGACGCCCTGGCACCGACCTTCCGCGCCGCCGTGGTGCTGTGCGACATCGAGGGCTACTCCTACGAAGAGGTGGCGCAGACCCTCGGGATTAAGCTGGGCACCGTGCGGTCGCG
>JBGTGC010000152.1:0-6579 GCA_041746935.1 Dermatophilaceae bacterium | reverse complement strand
GCCTGCTGGCTCGGGGCCTGCTCGAGGTAGAACTGCTGAGCCTGGACGTAGCGAGCGTTGGCGGGGTGCTCGGGGTCATCGTCTCCGGTATGCCGTGTCGCCAGCCTGGTGTTACCTCGCGGGACGCTGATCTCGAAGGGCGCGTGCACGAACAACGAGGCGTCCCACAGCGCAGTGAGCTCCGGACGGTGCAAGAAGACGCCGTCAACTAGCAGGACAGCGTCGTCTGCGGCTTCGATCGCGTCGGGGTGGACCGGCTGGTCGGTGGACACGTCGTGGACCGCAGGCAGAATTTCTCGCCCTGACCGGAACGGGGTCAGCGCGTGTCGCTCAAAGGCCGCGTAGTCGAAAGCGTCCCGGTAGTAGGTCTGCGCAGTCTGGCCCTGGGCGTAGCGAACGTCCCGGCGGTGGTGAAAGCCGTCCATGCTGACGCTCAGCAACTCACGACCTGCAAGCCGATCAGCCAAAGCCATCAGCTCGGCCGCCAGGTAGGACTTGCCCACCCCATCGACTCCATCGATGGCCACGACTGCTCGCTCCCCCGGGCGGGTGGCCATGATCAGGCCCAGCAGGTCAACCAGGACCAGTTGTCGCACCGGCACGAAGCCGGCATACCCCACGGCGGGTGCCCTAGCCCACGGTGACGCTGGGCGCGCCTTGAGCAGCTTGGTCGTCGCTAGCGGTCTCCATATCTTCGGCGATCCGCATGGCCTCTTCGATGAGAGTCTCCACAATCTGAGACTCGGGCACTGTCTTGATGACCTCGCCCTTGACGAAGATCTGACCTTTGCCGTTGCCGCTGGCGACTCCGAGGTCGGCTTCGCGCGCCTCGCCGGGGCCGTTGACGACGCAACCCATGACGGCCACGCGGAGTGGGACCTCCATGCCTTCCAGGCCCGCCGTGACCTCTTCGGCCAGTGTGTAGACGTCCACCTGGGCCCGGCCGCACGACGGGCACGACACGATCTCGAGTTTGCGGGGGCGCAGGTTCAGACTCTGCAGGATCTGGTTCCCGACCTTGACCTCTTCGACGGGCGGGGCCGACAGCGAGACTCTGATCGTGTCGCCGATGCCTTGGGAAAGCAGGGCACCGAAGGCCACCGAGGACTTGATTGTGCCCTGGAAGGCGGGGCCCGCCTCGGTGACACCCAGGTGCAATGGCCAGTCGCCCGCCTGCGACAACAACTCGTAGGCACGCACCATGACGACCGGGTCGTTGTGCTTGACCGAGATCTTGAAGTCGTGGAAGTCGTGCTCTTCGAACAGCGACGCCTCCCACACGGCTGACTCGACGAGCGCCTCCGGGGTGGCCTTGCCGTGCTTTTCCATGATCCGCCGGTCCAGCGAGCCCGCGTTGACGCCGATCCGGATAGATACTCCGGCATCCTTGGCTGCGGCGGCGATCTGCTTGACCTGGTCATCGAACTTGCGGATGTTGCCAGGGTTGACCCGCACCGCTGCGCAGCCGGCGTCGATTGCGGCGAACACGTACTTCGGCTGGAAGTGAATGTCCGCGATCACGGGGATCTGCGACTTCTTGGCGATCGCGGTCAGAGCCTCCGCATCGTCTTGGGTCGGGCAGGCGACCCGCACGATGTCACACCCGGTCGCCGTGAGCTCGGCGATCTGCTGCAGCGTGGCGTTGATGTCGGTGGTCGGCGTGGTCGTCATCGACTGCACGGACACGGGTGCGTCGCCGCCGACCTCGACCTTGCCCACTTTGATCTTTCGCGTCTTGCGTCGCGGGTTCAACACCGGCGGCGGAGCAGCGGGCATGCCAAGGGAGATGGGGGTTCCGGCAGTCATAGCTTCAGTATCTCTTACGAGGCTGTCCGATCGCTGACCGGCGGGCCGGGTGGCACCTAGCGCTCTCGGAGCGCCTAACCGCCGAGCCGGATCGGGTTGACCACGTCGGCATACACCAAGAGCAGAGTCATGCCAATGAGCCCGATGGCCACCGAGTAGGCCACCGGGAGGGCCTTGGCGATGTCGACAGGCCCCGGATCGGGCAGGCCACGAAGGCGCGCGTAGGTCTTCTTGACGCCCTCCCACAGTGCGCCGGCCACATGCCCGCCGTCTAGCGGAAGCAGGGGAATCATGTTGAACACGAAGAGCGCAATGTTGAGCGAGGCCAGAAGCGACAGCAACAAGACGATTCGAGAACCGAACGACTCGGTCAGCCCGCCGAGGTCCCCAGAGGTTACTTCGCCAGCCACCCGCCCGACACCGACGACCGACATCGGGCCCTGTTGGTCGCGATCTTCACCGGCGAAGGCCGCTTGGAATACGCCGACCAACTTCTCCGGCAACTTCAAGAAGATGCCCGCGGTGTCGGCGAGCGCTCCCCCGACGAAGGCCGGAGCCTCCACTAGCGGTGCCCGCACGTACGCCACGGATCCACTGGCCCCAAGGAAGCTGACCTCACCCACGACGGGCTCGCCTGCGGCATCGACCTGCACAGTGCCGTCAGGGTTAAGCAAGGCTCGCTCCCGAGTCACCAAGTTGGCGTTGAGGGTCTGCTCGACCCCGTCGCGCTCGATTAAGAGTTGAGCTTGGCTGCCAGCGTTTTGCAACTCGTATGAGGTCACGAACCAGTCGTCGACGGGCGTGCCGTTGATCGCCAACAGTGTGTCGCCAGCCTCCAAGCCTGCCTCGGTGGCCGGTGCCGCTGGCTGCCCATCACAATCTGTGACTGCTGGGTTCTCCGGTGCACATACCGACACTGCTCCCACGGTCGTCGTCAATTGCGGCAATCCGTAGAGCGTCATGATGCCGGTGAGCAACACCGTGGCGATAACCAAGTTCATGAACGGTCCACCGAGCATGATGATGACGCGCTGCCATACCGGGAGCTTGTAGAACACCCGATTCTCGTCGCCGGGGCCGACCTCTTCCAGAGACTCCGCGCGGACCTGCTCGGTCATCTGACCCCAGCGGCCGGTGGTCGAGGTGCGGAGCATCCCTTGATCTTTCGGCCGGGGTGGGAACATGCCGATCATCCGGATGTAGCCACCGAGCGGGATGGCCTTCACGCCGTATTCGGTCTCGCCCCGCTGCCGTGACCACAACGTCGGGCCGAAGCCCACCATGTATTGGGTGACCTTGACGCCGAATTTCTTGGCCGGCACGAGGTGCCCAATCTCGTGCAGACCGATGGAGGCGGCTATCCCGACCACCATCAGGAGCACCCCGACGAGATACAACATCAACAACGTCCATTCGTTCGTGACATCACACGTGAGCGTCCATCATCGCCGATGCTGCCTCGGTGCGAGCCCAGGCGTCGGCGGCCAGCACCTGGTCGATGCTGTCCACGGATTCAACCATTGGCACCCGTGCGGAGTTCCCAGGTGCTTTAGCTGTGTGGGTGTCGAGCACCTGAGTCACGGTGCGGACGATCTGCGGGAAGGTGATCGTGCCCCCATGGAACGCCGCGACGCAGACTTCGTTGGCAGCGTTGTAGACCGCCGGACAGGTCCCGCCCGCGCGTCCCGCCTCCCGGGCCAGCGACACGGCGGGGAAGGCATCGTCGTCCAGCGCCATGAAGTCCCAGGACATCGGCGCGCTCCAGTCGCACGGCGCATCGACATCATCGAGGCGGTCCGGCCAGGACAGGCCGAGGCCGATCGGCACCAACATCCGCGGCGGCCCCATCTGCGCGATGGTCGACCCATCGCGGAACTCCACCATGGAGTGAATCTGCTGCTGCGGATGGACGACGACATCGATCTCGTCGTAGTCCACCCCGAAGAGATAGTGGGCCTCGATCACCTCCAGCCCCTTGTTGACCAGCGTTGCGGAGTTGGTGGTGATCACCATGCCCATCGAGAAGTTGGGATGCTTTAACGCCTGCTCGGGGGTGACCGCATCCAACTGCTCCGCGCTCCAGCCGCGGAATGGGCCACCGCTAGCGGTCAGTACCAACCGCCGGACTTCCTCGCGCCGTCCGGAGCGCAGACACTGCGCGATGGCGCTGTGCTCAGAGTCCACCGGGACGATTTGATCTGGGCGGGCGGTACTCATCACCAACTCCCCGCCGACGATCAGCGATTCCTTGTTGGCCAGCGCTAACGTGCTCCCGGCTTCGAGTGCGGCCAACGTCGGCCGGAGCCCGATAGAGCCCGTCATCCCGTTCATGACGACATCGGTGCCCATCGAGGCCACCTGAGTGGCAGCGCCAGCACCCGACACGACCCGTGGGGCAAAGCCACTGAGCCCCTGCTGCACGGCGAGGCTTGAAATGGCGGCAGCAACCTCGGACGCCACCTCCTCGCGCGCCACACCCACCACGTCGACGCGGAGGTCCACTACTTGTTGGGCCAGCAGTGGCACATTGGAGCCGTGGGCGCAGATGCCCCGGACACTGAACCGGTCCGGGTTGGCTTGCACCACGTCGATTGCTTGGGTGCCAATGGATCCAGTCGATCCCAGAAGAGCGACGGTTCGTTGCGTGATCACCGGCCTATTCTCCCCCGCCGTGCAGTTGATGCCCGCTGTGTCTAGTGCCACTTCCTGATCACACACGGATCACCTCCAGCCCCCGGATGCCCTCGAGCGGCCCGAAGTCGTCGTCCTGCGTCACGACCGGGATGCCACGAGCGGCCGCAGTCGCGGCGATCCATAGGTCATTGACATTGACGCGTCGACCAGCCGCAGCGAGATGAACCCGCAAGTAGGCCCATTCCGCAGCAACGTCCGCATCGATCGCGAGCACATCGATGTCGGCTGTGGACTCCAGTGTGGCGAGCCGTCGAGCCCGAACGTCGACGTTGCCAGCGTGGAGCACCCCTGCGCGCAACTCCGCGATTGTCACCGGCGAAATGAGGCTGCGATCTGGAAGCATGTGTGTATCTAGCGGTCGGCCGGACTCAGGGGCGATAAACACGCTGGTATCGAGAAGGCCACGGGATGCCGGGCTGGTCATCGGAGAGGACCGAGATCGTCCGTGGTGTCGCCTGCGAGCAACGCCAGATCATCACGAAGCCCCGGATCCGCCTGAGCACGTGCCAGGCGGCGCACAAGTTCTGCCCGTGAGATCGGCGTCCGCCGGGTCTGACGCGGAGGCACCAACTCCGCGACGGGACGCCCGCGAGAGGTGATCGTCACCTGCTCACCAGCCTCCACTCTGCGCAGGACATCGGCGGTGTGGTTGCGAAGTTCCCGTGCGGCGATCTCGGTCATGCTACGAATGTAGCACCACGTAAAATGATGTAGCCGTTGGCCAGAGGCTACGCTCCGTTGAATGCAGCCGGACAGCGACCTTGGTCCCGATACTGCCCGCGCACCACTATCAACGTACGAGGTCGAGACTCAGGAACACCTCGCTTACGTGCTCGAATCGGGTATGCCGCTGGCTGGCGCGAGACTGCAAGGTCTCGACTTGCGCGAGCACGAGTCCGCACTTCTTGCTCGTCGCAACCTGCAGGGGCTGATGGTCCTAGGTGGCGAACTCTCCGCGCGCTTGGAGCAGCACCTACGCCGGCACGGCGCTGTCATCTTTCCGACCGACCCGAACGTGCCCATCCGCCCGTACCGTGGCTCGCTCTACACCGCGCAGGAACTGTATGCCGGCCTGGACGCGGGCGGATACGCACAGACCGTGGATGCTCGTGCCTACGACTGGTCGCAAGACGCTGCGATTCGGCACGACGCCTACGTCACGGTCCTGCGCGCCATTCATGACGACTCGATGAGCGATGCGCTGTACGCGTTGCTCGAAGAACGACAGGCCGTCGGCGTCATGGGTGGTCACGCACTGCCACGCGGGACCGAGGGCTTCACCAACGCGGCACATCTGGGGCACCGGCTGGCCAACCACGGATACGTGGTGCTGACGGGAGGCGGTCCTGGCGCCATGGAGGCCGCAAATCTCGGTGCGTGGGCACTCGATGAGGACACGCTGGATCGGGCACTCGAAGATCTGGCGTCCGTGCCGAGCTTTGCCGACGGACTCCAAGCGTGGGTTGAGTGTGCGCTCAACGCTCAGGAGGTCGCACCCCGGACCGTCAACGACGACGAGGTCCGAAGTGTCGGCATACCCACCTGGCACTTCGGCCATGAACCGCCCAACGTCTTCGCCCAACGCATCGCCAAGTTCTTCTCAAACGCTGTACGCGAGGAAGTCCTCCTTGACTCCAGCAACGCCGGGCTCGTGGTGTTGCCGGGAGCCGCTGGCACGGTGCAGGAGATCTTCCAGATGGTCACCAGGCTCTACTACGAAACCGTGGAGCTACCCCGGCCGCTGATCTTGGTGGGCCACGAGTACTGGACGCACGACCTGCCGGTATGGCCGCTGTTGCTCAAGCTAGGTCAGGACTCAGCGTTGGGTGCCAACCTGCATCTCGTCGACGAGATCGATGAGGTCATCCCTGCCTTTTCAGGACCGCATCCAGGTCCGTGAGCACGCTGTGATCCTCGATCGTGCTCGGCACCATCGCCTCTTGACCGTCGGCCATCTGCCGCATCGTCTTGCGAAGGATCTTGCCCGAACGCGTCTTCGGCAAGGCAGTGACCACATCGACCTGTCGCAGCGAAGCCACCGCTCCGACCTCGTCGCGGACCCGCCGCACCAACTCGGCC
>JBGTGC010000151.1:0-46779 GCA_041746935.1 Dermatophilaceae bacterium | reverse complement strand
TAGTCCCACCCCCACATGTCTTCGGTGAAGCCGGGCCGCCGAGCGCTGAGGTAGGAGCCGACGACGGCGGCACCCAGGTCGTCGAGCTCGGGAGCGACCACGGTGCCATCGACGCGTTTGGCCATCTCGTCGATAAAACGCGCCAGGCCACGATCGCTACCGAGACGGAAAAACGTCGCCTGCGCCCCGAGCCGGGCGCACTGGTCCAACTCGCGCACACTCCGCGCGATCGTCAGCGGGTGCGGTGGATAGTCGAAGAAGGTCTCGCCGCTGGCCTCGAGGTGGGCCGTCGGCTCGCCGTCGGTGACGATGAGCAGCACGGGCTGCGCGCTGGGATGTTTGCGGAAGTGTCGCTCCGCCAGCAATAGGCCGTGATGCAGGTTAGTGCCCTTGTCCCATTGAGGTTCCCGGGCGGTGAGGCGTTCGATGTCGAGCACCTCGGCATACCGCCCGAAGGAGATCAACTCGAGGGCGTCCCCTCGGAATCGGGTGCTGATGAGTTGGTGCAGCGCGAGAGCGGTGCGCTTCATCGGCACCCAACGACCCTCCATCGCCATCGAGAATGACGTATCGACCAGCAGGGCGACGACTGCTTGGGTGCGCGCTTCGGTTTCTTGGACCTCTACGTCATTCACCGACAGCCGCATCGCGGATTCGACGCTGGCTTGCAACACCTGCTCGGTCGCGGTGCGGATGTGCGCATTGAGCATCGTGCGGGTGACGTCCCACGGCTCGGTGTCGCCGAAGGCCCATTCGCGCGTGGCACCGCTGCGCTCCCCTGCGGCACCGGCCCGGCGAAGGTCTCGGGCGCCTGGACGCCCAGACATCCGTTGCGCGACGTCCTTCAGCAACGACTTGCCGAGCTGCCGCATCGCCTTCGGCGAAAGCTTGAGTGCACCGTCACTGCCTCGCTGGAGCAGGCCGGTGTCCTTCAGGGCGCGCTCGAGCTCAGCCAAGGTGCGGGCGTCGATCGCCGCGTCGTCGTCGAGCTGCCGGGCGAGCAGTTCCAGGTCGACGTCGCCCATCGAGGCTCCTGCATATTCTTGGGACAACTGCTCGGCCAGTGCGTCGAGATCGGCCAGATCCTGCAGGGCACCGGTGCCATCGCCCAAGCCGAGTCCTTGCTCACCGTCGAAACGCTGGGAGCCGCCCCAGTCCTCCCCGGGGCGTAGTGATCGCAGGTTGTCATCGAGGCGCGATAAGGAATCCATCAGGTCGGGTGAGCCGAAGGCTTGCTGGGCCAGCTGGTCGAGTTCGTCGCGTTGCTCTTGCGTCATCGAGTTGCGCATCCGTTGGGCGGCTGCCGCGCGCTTGGCCAAAGCGTCGAGGAGTTCATCGATCGTTTCAGGGTTCTCCGGGAAGTGCTCGCCGTGCTTGTCCATGAACTGCGCGAACTTCTCATCCGTCGGTTCACCGAGTCGGCGGGATTCCAGGAGGTCATTCAGGTCGGTCAGCATCTCGTTGATTGCCGCACGGTCTTGCTCGGTGGCCCCTTCCATGGCCTGCTTCATGCCGGCGAACCGCTGATCGAGCATTTCGCGCCCAAGCAGGTCCTTGATCTTGTCGTAATCTGCGCGGGCATCGGTGCTGTGCCACTGATAATCGCTGAGCTCGGAGACGGCCGCAGCCGTCGAGGGGCTCAGCCCCTCGACCTGCATTTCGCCAAAGCGGGCATCCTCGCCCATTTCTCGCGCCAGTTGCTTGCGCTCATTCAGGACAGCGCGGTCCAGCAACTCGCGGATCTGGGCCATCGTGCCGTCGAGGTTGTGCTTGCTGAGCAACTCGTGGCGTTTGGCGGCGATCCGGCTCGCGAGGTCGTCCAGTCCTTTTTGGTCCCGGCCGCCACGTCGAAGGAACTCGCGCATTGAGCGCTCCGGCGAATAGCCAGCCATGACGTCTTCGCCAATGGACTCCAACGCCTGCGCGAGATCGACCGGCGGGGCCAACGGGTCCGGCCCGCCGGCATACCCGCCGTATCGGGATCGATGTGTGCGCTGCCTTCCCGCCATCTGCGTTTGGCCTCTCAGCCGTAGAGCGTTTCGCCGGAGTCGGTGGCTTCTTTGGAAATCTTCCGCGCTAAGTAGAGCCCCTCGAGAGCCAACTCGATGGCGCTGGCGCGTTCCCCGTCGTTGGTCGCTTCGAGCCGGTCCATCACCAGGTCGTAGACGTCGGACTCGCCCAGCACGGGCAGTCCGGCGAGCATGTCGCGGGCACTGACTCGTTCCCCGGTTGTGACCGTGGTTCCGCCTTCCAGCGCTTCGACCACGAGTCCGAGGTCGATCCCGGCTAGGCGATGGCGGACCGTGTCGGCAGTGGCGCGGCGCAGCAAGTGGTCGAGGATGTCGCGCTCGCGGCCCTCCTCGCCAGACTCGAACTCGACCTTGCCACTCAGCACGTCGACTGCGGCTTCGAGGTCGACGACGCGGGCCACCGCTTGGTCCTCGTGCTGGGTGGTCGCTCTGTGCAGCGCGGAGGCGGCGACCGTTTCGGCACCAGCGATGGAGAATCGCGCTGATACTCCTGAGCGCTGGTCGACTGCACCGGACTCACGCAGGGAGCGGGTGAAGCGGGCCAGGATCTCGATGAGGTGATCGGGCACCGTCGCTGCGAGGTCTGCTTCCTGACCGATCACCGCGATCTCATCCTCCAGAGCCACGGGGTAGTGCGTGCGGATCTCGGCCCCGAAGCGGTCTTTGAGCGGGGTGATGATGCGCCCGCGGTTGGTGTAGTCCTCGGGGTTGGCGCTGGCCACGACCAGGACATCGAGGTTGAGCCGCAGGATGTAACCCCGGATTTGGATGTCGCGCTCTTCCATCACGTTGAGCATGGCGACTTGGATGCGTTCGGCGAGGTCGGGCAACTCGTTGATGGCCACGATCCCTCGGTGGGATCGCGGGATGAGCCCGAAGTGGATGGTCTCTGGGTCTCCGAGGGATCGGCCTTCGGCGACCTTCATCGGGTCGACATCACCGATCAGATCCGCCACCGAGGTGTCCGGGGTGGCGAGCTTCTCGGCATAACGCTCGCTGCGGTGCCGCCACGCGACAGGCATCTCGTCGCCCATCTCGCGCGCGCGGCGGATCGAACTCGGGGTAACGGGGTCAAAGGGATGCTCACCAAGTTCGGAGCCGGCGATGACCGGGGTCCACTCATCGAGCAGACCGACCAGTGTCCGCAGCAGGCGCGTCTTGCCCTGACCTCGCTCACCGAGCAAGACGATGTCGTGGCCAGCGATGATCGCGCGTTCAACCTGCGGGATGACCGTGTCGGCGAAACCGTGCAGGCCGGGCCACGGGTCGGTGCCGTTGCTCAGGGCCGCGAGCAGGTTGTCCCGCAACTCATACTTAAGCGGCTTGTGCTGATGACCGCTGGCCCGCAGCGCCCCCAGCGTGTTGGCCTCGGGGTGAGTGGTGCTCGCAGTAGGCGTCGTCACCCGAGCAACGGTACGTCGCGCACATGGGCGCGACACGGCGGGTATGCCGGGTCGCGCCGTGCAGCACGGCGTTCAGTCGTCCAGGACGAAGGTGATCTCTAGGACGACGTCATAACTGGTGATGCCACCGTCACGAACTTCGACCTTCTGCTCCTTGATCCATGCGCCGCTCACGTTGCGCAGCGTGGCGCTGGCTCGTTCCACGCCAGCGCGCAGGGCGTCGTCGAAGCTGGTCTCGGAGCGGGCGCTCAGGGTGGTGATGCGTGCAATGCTTGACATGTTCATCCTTTTCCTTGTTGGTCTGCCGAGTCTGGCCCTGGCCATGTCGAGGGTCAAGGGTCCTTGGATCACTTCAGCGCTCCCCCGTTGGCTCGCGCAGCAATACGCATGCCGAGCGAGCGACCAGGCCATCGGTTATTCCGACTTAGGTTCACTAAATCGGAATAGCGGTCCTGCTATTCCGATTTAGCGGAGGCTGTGGTGGCCCGGCCGTGTCACCGAGACGGGCCAGTGGAACGCAGTAGGGGGCCTCTGACCATCCGCAAGGCCCGATTCTGCTTGTCTTTCTCGCTGTCGCTCGAAGCCATCACCCATTGGCGTAGGACGGCCTGACGTTCGACCACATCCGTATCGACTCCCCGTTCGTTGACGTCTGCGAGGCTCCCGTGACCGCCGATATCACGTCTTACATTGACCAGCCAGACCGGTTCGGCCCACAGACATGCCGAAGCGTCTGCCCTGCATTCCCAGGGGCGGGGCAGACGCCATCGAGTAAGAGGATCAGCCCTTACCCAGGGTGCTGCCAGCCTTCGACTTCCCCGCCTTTGAGGTGGAGTCTGCGGCCAACTTCGCGCCTGCCTTCGATAGGGCAGCCTTGCTCGGCTTCCTATGGCCCTTCGCCATGATGTGCACCTCCCTCCGATGGCTGTTGTTCGTTGAAACGACCCGGTTCGAGTCGCTCAATCAAAATCCGGCACGCGGGCACTGCCACTCGCGCCTGCCATCCGTGAGACTTTCTCTGCTGATCGTGAGAGTGAAACATCAGCTGCAGCCGCTAGTGCTCCCGCAGCCTTCGCAGACGTAACAGGACCCGGCCGGGCGCATCTTCGTGCCACACGTCATACACATCGGCGCGTCAGCAGCCTTGCCCTGCAGCTGCTCAAGCAACTCCGTCGAGGAGTGCACAGAAGGCTCAGCGGCCCGGACGTCGGCAGCTCCGGCACCCGACTGGATTTCCGAGGCTTCCGGAACCTGTCGCTTGCTCGCCGGGGCGGCCGACTGACTGTAGGACTCCAGTGCGTCCTCGAGGTCCTCATCGTCGGAGTCACCCGAGGCGTAGGACCCTGTCTCCAGTTGGCGAGTGCGCTCCTCGGCTGAATGGATACCCATGAAGGACCGCGTTTCGAAGTCCATGTAGTCCAGCGCCAACCGGCGGAAGACGTAGTCCATCAGCGACTGCGACATCCGCACGTCCGGGTCGTCGGTCATGCCAGCAGGCTCGAAGCGCAGGTTAGTGAACTTCTCGACGAAGGTCTCCAGCGGGACGCCGTACTGCAGACCGACGGACACCGCGATCGAGAATGCATCCATCACTCCGGCCAGCGTCGAGCCCTGCTTGCCGAACTTCAGGAACAGTTCACCGAGCTGACCGTCGTCGTAGGTGCCAGCGGTGAGGTAGCCCTCAGCGCCGCCGACAGCGAACGACGTGGTCTGGCTGGCCCGACGCTTGGGCAGGCGCTTGCGCACCGGGCGATACTCGATGACCTTCTCGACCTTGGACGGGGCGGATTCGGCCGTTTCGTCCTTCTTGGCCTCATCCTTCTTGCCGTCCGAAAGCGGCTGTCCCACCTTGCACATGTCGCGGTAGACCGCGAGCGCCTTCAGGCCCAACTTCCAGCCCTGCTCGTACACGTCGCCGATCTCCTCGACGGTCGCGCTCTCGGGAAGGTTGACCGTCTTGGAGATCGCGCCGGACAGGAACGGCTGAGCCGCGGCCATCATCCGCACGTGGCCCATGGGCTTGATCGCCCGCGCGCCCATCGCGCAGTCGAAGACCTCGTAGTGCTCGGGCTTCAGGCCCGGGGCGTCGATGACGTGGCCCTTCTCGGCGATGTGCTCGACGATCGCTTCGACGGTCTCGTCGGCATACCCCAGCATGTTCAGGGCACGCGGAATCGTCTGGTTGACGATCTGCATCGAACCGCCACCGACGAGCTTCTTGAACTTGACCAACGAGAAGTCGGGCTCGATGCCGGTGGTGTCGCAGTCCATCATGAAGCCGATGGTGCCGGTCGGGGCGAGCACGGATGCCTGCGCGTTGCGGTAGCCGTTCTTTTCACCAACCTTGATGACCGAATCCCATGCCTTGGTCGCCGCTTTGTGGATATCGGTGTCCATGTCGTGCAGCGGACGGATCTCGTCGTTGGCGGCCTGGTGCTTGCGCATCACGCGCTTGTGCGGGTCAGCGTTGCGAGCATATCCGGCATACGGACCGACCACACCAGCTATCTCGGCCGAGCGCTTGTATGCCGCGCCGGTCAGCAGCGATGTCAGCGTGGCGGCCAGGGTGCGGCCACCCTCGGAGTCGTAGCCGCGACCGGTGGCCATCAGCAGCGCACCGAGGTTGGCGTAGCCGATGCCCAACTGACGGTAGTTGCGCGTGGTCTCGCCAATAGCCTCAGTCGGGAAGTCGGCGAAGCAGATGGAGATGTCCATCGCAGTGATGACCAGCTCGAGCACCTTCTCGTAGGTCTCGACGTCGAAGGTGTTGTCATCGCGCAGGAACTTGAGCAGGTTGAGGCTCGCCAGGTTGCAGCTCGAGTTGTCCAGCGACATGTATTCCGAGCACGGGTTGGACGCCGTGATGCGTCCCGTCTCCGGAGTGGTGTGCCAGTCGTTGATGGTGTCGTCGTACTGAATGCCGGGGTCAGCGCACTCCCAGGCGGCCTGGGCCATCTTGTTGAAGAGCTCGCGTGCTTCGACGGTTTCGATGACCGAGCCGTCCTTGCGCGAACGCAGCCCGAACTCAGCGCCCTCATCCACCGCGCGCATGAACTCATCGCTCACTCGCACGGAGTTGTTGGCGTTCTGGTATTGCACGGAGACGATGTCGGAGCCGCCGAGGTCCATGTCGAACCCGGCATCGCGCAGGGCGCGGATCTTGTCCTCTTCGCGGGCCTTGGTCATGACGAACTCTTCGATGTCGGGGTGATCGACATCGAGCACCACCATCTTGGCCGCCCGGCGTGTGGCACCGCCGGACTTGATCGTCCCGGCCGAGGCGTCGGCTCCGCGCATGAAGGAGACGGGGCCACTGGCCGTGCCACCCGAGGAGAGCAACTCCTTGGAGGACCGAATCCGCGACAGGTTCAAGCCGGCACCGGAACCGCCCTTGAAGATGAATCCCTCTTCCTTGTACCAGTTCAGGATCGAGTCCATCGAGTCGTCCACGGACAGGATGAAACAGGCGCTGACCTGCTGCGGGCTGGGGGTGCCGACGTTGAACCACACCGGGGAGTTGAAGCTGAAGACCTGGTGCACGAGCGCGTGCGTCAACTCGTGCTCGAAGATCTCGGCATCCTCGTCCGAGCGGAAGTAACCGTGCTCCTTGCCCGCGCGGGCGTAGGTCAGGACCACGCGGTCGATGAGCTGCTTGAGGCTGTGCTCACGCGTGTCGGAACCGACTGCCCCGCGGAAGTACTTAGTGGTGACGATCGTCGAGGCATTGACCGACCAGAAGTCGGGGTATTCCACGCCGTGCTGCTCGAAGATGACCGCGCCGGTCTTCCAGTTCGTTTGGACCACATCGCGCTTCTCCCACGTCACCTGCTCATACGGGTGAACCCCTGGCGTGGTGTAGATGCGCTCGATCGTCAGGCCTGCGTTGGCCCGACGCGAACGGGACTTGGCCCCGGTCGTCTCCGTCATATCCATGCTCCTTGTGCTACTCGGTGATGGGTGATCTGGTGCAGTTGTGACGTGCTGTCGATGGTGTCAGTGACCACTGACATACCCGGCGTCGCTCTCGGCGCGCAGGAGGGTGATAGCCGACTCGAAATCGCCGAGTGAGTCGAAGGCTTGATAGACCGAAGCGAAGCGCAGGTACGCCACCTCGTCGAGGTGTCGCAGCGGGGTGAGGATGGCTAGACCGACCTCGTGCGCGTCGACCTCCGCCTGGCCCAGTGACCTGATGCTTTCTTCCACGGTCTGCGCCAAGCGCTGTAGCTCGTCCTCGGTGACGGGTCGTCCCTGGCATGCCTTGCGGACGCCGACCAGGACCTTGTCGCGACTGAACGGCTCTGTCGCGCCAGAGCGCTTGATCACGGCCAGTGTCGCGGTCTCCAAGGTGCCGAATCGTCGTCCGCATTCGGGACATTGGCGACGACGCCGGATGACCGTGCCGTCTTCCTGGACACGACTGTCCACCACTCGGGAGTCGGTATACCGGCAGAATGGACAGTGCATGACTCCTCCTTCGCTGGGGACAGTCTGTGGATGAGGTGTGCGCAGACCCTGCATACCTGTGCACAATATGTGGACGAACCACACGGGTGTAACTACTAGATATAGGGATACTAAGACGATCAGGCACTAGAAGCAACAGGTTCACGGAAGTCTCGGCGTGTCGCTTTCGCGCCGTGAGGTAAGAGGCCCTGTCCATGCCTGCCTCGTCGGTGCCGGGGCCTCAACCCTGTTGAGCCAGCGCGAACGGCAACACACCAGACGCCCCTGCCCTCAAGAGCGCCCGAGCAGCAACGGTCATGGTCCAGCGGGACTCCACCCGATCGTCGACCAAAAGGACCGGCCCGGCGACCGTCTCCAGCGCCGCCCCCAGATCGGTGCCAACAGCCACCCGCCCCCACACATTGGCGAGCCGGAAAGCACTGTTGCCGCCGGACTCCCCCACTGGTCCTCCACCGACGAGGTCGAGCGTGCCGAGCAGGGGCAGGCGGCCGATACGACCGATCTGCTCCGCAAGTGACGACACCAGCAATGGGTGGCTACGCGACGGCATAGCGACGATCGCGACCGGACGATCCGACCAATCCCATTGGGCGAGCACGTGCACACACGCCCTCACCAACTCATCGGCCACGGGAGCGTCCTCACCCAACGCCAGTCGCAAGCGAGGACCCCAGCCCAGATCACTGAGACGAGCGACCACCCGCCCAGGCGCGGCAACGTCCTGCGACGCAAGCTTGCCTTTGACCTCGACACCAAGACGCGGCATACCGCTCGGCCATTGCGTTCGCGGCTCGACCCGCACCCCAATAGAACCCAGAGATCGACCCGCGATCGCCATGGCTTCCTCGGGCAGATCAGTGGGAAACCACGGCCGAGCGCACACGTCACAGCGCCCGCATGGCTGCGCAGTCGCATCGTCCAGGCAGCGCTGCAGGAAGGCCATCCGACACTCCTCGCCCCGCTCATAATCGATCATGAGCGCGGCTTCCCGCTCTCGAGCTTGGGCCACCCGTTCGTATCGCTCCTGGTCGTATGTCCACGGCTGGCCAGTAGCAATCCACCCGCCGCTGACCTTGTCCACCGCCCCATCGACATCGAGGACCTTGAGCAGCAACTCCAGGCGCGTCCGACGGACGTCGACCATGGTTTCCAAGGCCGGTGTCGACAGCGGCCGACCGGCCTCGGAGAGGGCGGTTAGCACCGCATCCGCCTGGTCATCACGTGGCATCGAGGCGGACGCAAAGTAGGCCCAGATGTCCCGATCCTCCGGCCCTGGCAGCAACAACACGTCGGCGCGATCCGTGGCCCGACCGGCACGCCCCACCTGTTGGTAATACGCCACTGGCGAGGAGGGCGCACCCAGGTGCACGACAAAGCCCAAGTCCGGTTTGTCGAAACCCATCCCCAACGCGCTGGTCGCCACCAAGGCCTTGACTTCGTTGTGCCGAAGCGCTTCTTCCAACCGCTCCCGGTCCTCGGGGTCGGTGCGCCCGGTGTATGCCGACACCGTCGCTCCCACCGAACGCAACGCCTGAGCGGTGTCTTCAGCAGCCGAGACGGTGAGGCAGTAGATGATCCCGCTGCCGGGCAAGTCGTCTAGGTGAGCCACCAACCAGGCGATTCGTTGCTGCGGGGTCAACGAACGCAACACCCCGAGCCGCAACGACGCCCGCGCCAACGGCCCCCGGATGGTGGCCACAGCCGCCCCGCCCACCCCCAACTGCTCCTCGACGTCGCCCACGACACGCTCGTTGGCGGTAGCGGTCGTGGCCAGCACCGGCGTGCCATGCGGCAGGTCTTCCAGCAGGGACCGGATCCGTCGATAGTCCGGGCGGAAGTCATGGCCCCAGTCACTGATGCAATGGGCCTCATCGACCACGAGGAGGCCGCACCGAGCCGACAGGTCAGGCAACTGCTCCGCCCGGAACCGCGGGTTGTTCAGCCGCTCAGGACTGACCAACAAGACATCAACCTCGTCACCCTCCAAGGCCGCGCGCACCTCATCCCACTGGGCCGCGTTGGCCGAATTCATCGACACCGCTCGGACCCCAGCGCGCTGGGCAGCGCCGATCTGATCTCGCATCAGCGCCAGCAACGGCGAAACGATGACCGTCGGCCCAGCACCCCGAGCACGCCGCAACGCCGTGGCCACGAAATACACGGCAGACTTCCCCCAACCCGTGCGTTGAACCACCAAGGCGCGCTCGCCACGCTCGACGAGGGCCTCGACCGCCTCGAATTGCCCCTCGCGGAAGTCCGCCTCAGGCGATCCCACCAGGACTCGCAGGGCCTGCAACGCTTCGTCTCTCAGTTCGGGCATGTCGGTCACGGTAGGCCAGCAGCACGACATACCCGATCCGCTGTCCATAACCCCTCCTTCCGTCGGGTCATCGCAGCCCCGCAACTCCCCTAGGCTTGCCCCCGTGAAATGGGATGACTACGACGCGGCACTGTTCGACCTCGATGGCGTGCTGACGCCCACGGCGGAGGTGCACATGCACGCCTGGGCGCACATGTTCACCGAGTTCTTGGCCGACTATCCTGGCCAGTCCGCGTACAGCGACCAGGACTATTTCGACCACGTCGACGGCAAGCCACGATACGAAGGTGTGGCCACCTTCCTCGCCTCCCGCGCGATCGAGCTGCCCTTCGGCGATGCCAGTGATGAGCCAGGTGAGCAGAGCGTGTGTGGCCTCGGCAACCGCAAGAACGCCGTATTCACCGCCGTGCTCGCCCGGGATGGCATCGCGCCATACCCCGGTTCGTTGCAACTCATCGACCATCTGGAAACCCTTGGCGTGCACCAAGCCGTGGTTTCTTCCTCGAAGAACGCGCCCGATGTGCTGGCCGCAGCCGCCATCGCCGAGCGCTTCCCTGTCGTGGTGCACGGTGGAGTCGCCGCCGCGAAGGGAATCGCCGGCAAACCGCAGCCGGACACCTACAGCTATGCCGCCGAGCAGCTCGGCGTCCCGACCCAGCGCTGTGTGGTCTTCGAAGACGCCATCTCCGGGGTTCAGGCCGGCGCGGCGGGGGATTTCGGCCTGGTGATCGGGGTGGATCGCGGGGCCGGCGCTGATGTCCTCAAGCGCAATGGCGCCGACGTGGTCGTCTCGGACCTGGCGGAGCTGATCTGATGCCACACAAGTATCCTTCCCCGCACGTCCCCCCGGCCGCGATCGATCCCCTGGACCGATCGCGCTTCCCTGTTGATGAGTGGGCACTGGTCGAAGACGACTACCGGATGGAGGATCTCGGGACGACCGAGACGCTCTTTGCGGTGGCCAACGGCTATTTGGGTATGCGGGGCAACCCCGAAGAGGGCCGTGACACCCACACCCACGGCACGTTCGTCAACGGATTCCACGAGACCTGGCAGATCCATCACGCCGAGGAGGCCTACGGGTTGGCGCGGGTGGGTCAGACCCTCATCAACGTGCCCGACGCCAAGGTCATCAAGATCTACGTCGAGGACGAGCCCCTCTTGCTCGACATAGCCGATCTCGAGACCTACAGCCGCACCTTGTCGTTTGCCGATGGGATGCTGCGCCGTGAACTGATCTGGCGCACCAGCGCAGGGTTGCGCGTCAAGGTCAGCACCACCCGGATGGTCAGCGTCACCGCGCGCCACCTGGCGGTGATGACGATGGAGATCGAGCTGCTCGACGGTGACGCGCCGATCGTGATCAGCTCGCAGTTGTTGAACCGGCAAGACGGGTCGGATGAGTACCACGTGCGCTCCGCCGCAATGGGCGAAGGGGCTGACCCCCGCAAGGCCGAGGGCTTCGACCGACGGGTGCTCGACCCGCAGGTCTCAAGCACCAGAGACCAGCGGTTACTGCTTGCCTATCGCTGCGTGGACTCACGGATGACCATCGCGGTCGCCGCTGAGCACCGCATCCAGACCGACAACGAGTGGACAGAAGAACTCACCGCGACTGAGGACCGCGCGAAGCACGTCTTCAACGTCGACGCGCGTGAGGGCCGGCCAATCACGTTGCAGAAGTACGTGACCTACCACACCTCCCGCGGCGTGCCCGTGCGCGAACTGACCGATCGGTGTTGGCGCACACTGGACCGCTCGGTGCAGCAGGGTGCCGCGTTGCTGCACCGACAGCAGCGTGAATGGTTCGACACGTTCTGGCAGAACTCCGACGTGGTCATCGCGGGCCAAGCCGCGGTGCAGCAGGCGGTGCGGTGGAACATCTTCCAGTTGGCCCAAGCCACCGCTCGGGCCGGCAGCCACGGCATCCCCGCCAAAGGCATGACCGGGTCAGGCTACGGGGGACACTACTTCTGGGACACCGAGTGCTACGTGGTGCCCTTCTTGGTCTATACCGACCCGCAGGCCGCTCGAAATGCCCTGCGCTTCCGGCACAAGATGCTCCCCGCCGCCCGGGAGCGTGCGGCCGAGCTGGCCCAACACGGTGCGCTGTTCCCGTGGCGCACTATCAACGGCAAGGAAGCCTCGGCATACTTCGCCGCCGGAACTGCGCAGTACCACATCAACGCCGACGTGGCCCACGCGCTGATCAAGTACGTGCGGGCCACGAACGATCAGGACTTCCTGATCAAAGAAGGCATCGACATCCTTGTCGAGACCGCCCGGTTGTGGGCTGACCTCGGTTTTTGGCGTCACAACGGCACCGAGAGCTTCCACATCCACGGCGTGACCGGGCCGGACGAATACACCACGGTCGTCAACGACAACCTCTTCACTAACGTGATGGCCCAGTTCAACCTCGCGGTTGCGGCCACCACGATGATGGAGTTGGAGCAGAGCGATCCGGGCGCTTACGCCAAGGCGGTCTCCAGGTTGCGGGTCGGCCCGGACGAGGTCAAAGAGTGGAGGCGGGCGGCCAAGGGGATGTTCCTACCCTTCGACAGCGAGATGGGAGTCCACCAACAGGACTCTCACTTCCTCGAGCGCGAGATGTGGGATCTGGAGCACACGCCGAACGCGAAACGTCCGCTGCTGTTGCACTACCACCCGCTGGTCATCTATCGCTTCCAAGTCCTCAAGCAAACCGACGTGGTCCTGGCTATGTATCTGCAGGGCGAGCGCTTCACGGCTGAGCAGAAGCGCGCCAACTTCGAGTACTACGACCCGATCACCACCGGCGACTCCACACTTTCAGCCGTCATGCAGTCGATCGTGGCGGCCGAGGTTGGGTACTACGAGCTAGCCCTGCGCTACTTCTACGCCGGGTTGTTCGTCGACCTCGACGACCGGCACGGGAACACTACGGACGGCTCGCACATCGCCTCGACCGGTGGCGTATGGAGTGCCCTTGTCGGGGGCTTCGGCGGGATGCGCGACGACGCCGGCAAACTGACATTCGATCCACGTCTGCCGACGGAATGGGGACAGATCAGTTGGCCCATGCTGTGGCGCGGATCGCGACTGCATATCACCGTGACGCAAACCTCGATCACGTTCCAGGTGCAGGACGGTGACGACGTCCACGTCTCAGTGCGTGGGGTCGCTCACGTCATCGGCAGCCAACCAGTGGTGGTGGACGTCCCGGATCAGGGCCCACGAATCGAGGGTTTGCTCGACATCTCGTCCCTGATCGGCAGCAGACGGCCGGATGGAACGACGATGACCGCGACCGTCCCACATTCGTGGTCTGAGGATGTTGACAGCCCGGAATTTGACCCAGCCCACTCACCACAGAGTCGAGCTTAACTCCCGGCACCGCACATGACCCGCTTCGCGCTACCTGGCTAGGTGTGGTGCGATAGGCGGATGACAGAGTCCCCTGACGCTCGTGACAGCGGCGCTGACCTGCCCTCCGTCGACAACCCCGCACCCAGTGAGTCCGAGATCGACCGCCTGGTTGAAGCCATCGCCGGCGAAGACGACCATGTCGGAATCGCAGCACTATGGCGCCTCACCATGGGACTGGAGCACTGGTGGTTCATCGCTGTCGGTGATCCTGGAGACGAGTCACCCGCCGCTGCTGAAATCGATGACCAACTGATGCTGCTGACGTTCACAGACAGTGAACGCGCTCGTCACTTCGCGATTGAGCAAGGAATGATTCAGCCCAGCGACCATCTCGGTGCCATCGCATTGCGCCCCGACGAGGTCGTGGAGTCAGCTCAAGACTATTCGGACGCTGGCATCGACGGCCTGATGTTTGACCCCCACATCAGCGGGTACTTCATTCCGTCAACCCAACTACCCGTCGTGCACACCGCCGTGAGTCAACCCGTCACAGACTGAGGCGCCCGCCGAGGCTCTTCACGTCTCGTCCTACGGAATTTGCAACGTCTGCCCCGCCTGGACGTGCACCGTATTCATGCCGTTCGCCAGCTGCACCTGGACGATCGCTCGATCAAGCGGGAGGTTAGGCAGTTGAGTTGCCGCGATCTCGGACAGGGTCTGCCCGGGCTGCACCACCACCTCGCTCGTGGCGGAGGCGGGAAGGACCAAGGCAAGGGTGATGACGGTCACCGCCGCGAGGGCCACAACCACACTCAGCGTGGCTGCGAGTCTGCCGCGACGAGTGATCCGCAGTCGGGTCGACCGACCCGCCTCGACCTTGGTCTCAAGCGTGGGCACCAGGCGCAGGTGACCTCTGGTAGGGGCCAGGTGAATCGGCTCAACGGTGGCAACGCTCATGAGAACTCCTCGGTGGGTCGATGTGCGTGCGCCTGGACTGGTGCCCGTACGCCCGTCCGATCGGACGTCTGTACACTTTATAGCACAACCGTACGAACGCCGCGACACGCCGGTCGAACATATGTTTGTCCTGGCTCCCGAACGTCCGTACGATGTCTTCATACCGATGAGTCCACCAGAAGGCACCGACAGACCTCCTGATCAGCGGTTATCGTCCAGAGGGGATGGTTCACATGGCAGATATCCACGAGTTGTCCGGACATGGCGCAGGCACGGAGTTAAGCGCCCGTCAACAGCGTGTCCTCGAGGTCATCCGCGACGCGGTCGACCAGCGGGGCTACCCCCCCAGCTTGAGGGAGATCGGCGAGGCGGTTGGTCTGACCTCACCGTCCTCGGTCGCCCATCAGTTGAAGATGTTGGAGCGCAAAGGCTATTTGCGCCGGGACCCCAATCGCCCGCGCGCCATCGAAGTGGTGTTGCCAGCTAGCGGCGCGAAGCCACAACGCGGCTATCGGCGGCACGAAGAAAAGCCCTCGCAAGCGGTAGCCGAGCCGCCCGAAGTGGATGAGACCGACAGTGGAGACGCACGGCCCGAGGCGTCCTACGTGCCAGTCGTCGGACGGATCGCCGCTGGAGGGCCCATCTTGGCTGAGCAAGCTATCGAGGATATCTTCCCGCTCCCGAAGCAGATCGTGGGCGACGGCGACCTGTTCCTGCTCAACGTGGTCGGTGACTCGATGGTCGATGCCGCCATCTGCGACGGCGACTACGTCGTGGTGCGACGTCAACCCTCAGCGGACAACGGCGACATCGTGGCGGCCATGCTCGATAACGAAGCAACCGTGAAGACCTTCAAGCGCACGGCCAACAAGATCTGGTTGCTACCGCACAACGACGACTATGACCCCATCGACGGCGACGACGCCGTGATTTTGGGAAAGGTGACTGCCGTGTTGCGGCGCATCTGACCCCTTCGACCCAGTGCCGCCTGCCGACTCCATACCCCTCCGGCGGGCGGCACTGTTGTGTCCCGTCGCCAATGCACGAGAGCATCACACCGGACTAGGACTCCACAGACGAGGCCAGTCCGGGCAAGACGTCCTCCAGAAGGGCATCAACCCGGATCGTGGTTTCGGCATCACCCCGCGTAGGCCCGCGGGTGATGACAGCGACCGGGATGCCTCGGGCAGCAGCGCGGCGCACAAACCGGTATCCGCTCATGACTTGCAACGACGAGCCCAACACCAGCAACGCCGACGATCGCTCGACCAGCGCAAACGCCCGATCCACCAAAGGCCGAGCCACCGCACCGCCGAAGAAGACAACGTCTGGTTTAAGGCGATCCGATCCGCAGTGCGGGCAGGCCACCAGGTTGAAGCGGGCGACAACCGCGACGGGCAAAAGCACGTCGCCATCGGGCCGCACCACCCCATCCCCGACACTGCCAAACGAGCGATTGGCCTGGGCGAGCCACCGGTGCACCTCTTCTCGCCGATAGCTCCGCTTGCAGTCAAGGCACACCACCCGAGCCAGATTTCCGTGCAGCTCGATGAGATCGCGAGCGCCCGCAGCCTGGTGAAGACCGTCCACGTTCTGGGTGATGATGCCGCTGAGCGCGCCGCTGGCCTGCAGCCGCGCCACCGACCGGTGCGAGGCGTTCGGCCCAGCCGCAGCAAACCTGTCCCAACCGGCATACGCCCTCGCCCAGTATCGTCGCCGGCCCTCGATGTCGGCGAGGAACTCCGAATACTGCATGGGCTGCACACGCCGTTGGCCGTCGGGCCCGCGATAGTCCGGGATGCCGCTCGCTGTGGACATGCCAGCCCCCGTGAGGACCGCGACCTCGCCACGGCGCAAGACGTCCACGATCTTGGCGTATGCCGTCCGGTCCACAGGGGTCGGCGGGGGCACGGTCAGGCTGTTGAGCACCGATTCAGCGTAGTGCGCTCTCGACCAGGTCGACGTCTGCGGGGGTGTTCCACAGGTGAAAGCCGATGCGCAAGGCTCCTCCTCGAGAAGCCGCAGTGATGCCCCCATCCACGCACGCACGAGCCTTGACCCCACCGGGATCAGCCAGCGAGATGACCGGACTCGAGCACTCGGCGAGACCAAGGCGAGCGCGCAGAACATTGGCCAACCCGATGCCGTGAGCTCCGAGCACCTCGATCGGATCCCCCGCGAAGAGCGGCCCAGCAGCCGCAGCCCCCACCCAGGTCAGCCAACTCGGAGACACATCGAATCGGCGTGCGTCGCGGGCCAGGTGCATCGCGGGACCGTACACCGAGTCCCAGACGGACTCCCCCGCATACCACCCGGCATACACCGGAGTCAGGCTCTCGATCACCTCATCGCGCACCGTGAAGTAGGCCGCCCCGCGCGGTTGGCACAGCCACTTGTATGCCGAGCACACCGTCATGTCGAAGCGTGCGGCCTCGATCGGCAACCATCCGGCAGCCTGGGTGATGTCGCAAAAGGTCCGCGCACCTGCCCGTTGCGCCGCCTCAAGGACAGGATCGAGGTCGACTAAAGCGCCGTCTCTGCTCTGCGCGAGACTGAACACGACGAGGTCGACCTCAGCATTGATGGCGTTCGCGAGGTGGTCCAGAGCCACCAACTCCACGCTCACACCGCGCTGGGCCTGCTCCTGGACCATGAACGGAAACAGGATCGAGGTGAAGTCGTCAACGACGCCCAGCACGCGAGCACTGTCGGGCAGCGAGGCCGCCACCACGCCCGCGAAGGTCGACGCCGCTGGCCCGACCGACACGTTGGGAGTCGGCACTTTCACCAGGTCGGCGAACGATGCACGAGCCGAAGCGACGGATGCGTCGTACACCACCGGCGACGCTGTGCCGGCCTGCCACTGAGCCAACCCGTGCTGCATGGCCTCGACGACCGCAATGGGAGCCAACCCCAGAGTTGAGGCGTTGACGTATCCCGGTGCTGGCGCAAAGGCTGCGGCAAAAGACGGCATACCCCTAGCCTGCGCCAGATCCCGGTGCTACACAACGACGGACCATCGGCTGACTCGGTAACTCTTCGTTATGCCCCAGGGGCAGCGCCTACTGGAAGAGCTCGCCGATCCCGCCACTCTTGGAGCCGCCCTGCGCGTGACCACCAGCGGCCACCCCCTCGGACGGCTGCACCACGACGTAGCCCTGACCGCTGAAGGCCATCTGCAACAGTTCGCCGGTGCCACCGCGGACGAGCGACCCGAGCCCGCCGGAGTCGACCTTGATGTCCATGTGCACCCCGGCCGTCCACATCACGACGGCCTGAGCGTCCCCGAATGTCGGTGCCGACGCAACGTCAAACGCCACGGGGTCACCCTTCGTCGTGACCGCCACGTAGCCGGTGCCACGCAGGCTCACGTTGTACATCCCGCCGGTCATCATCCCGCCGCGCGCCTGGATTCGCTTGATGTCCCAGTCGATCGACCCAGAGAAGGCCAAGATGCTGTTGCCGTTGACCGAGATTTCGTCGTTCTCCAGATACATGACCTGGATCTCAGCCGCGTCGTCGGCGACGAACAACTCCCCGGAGCCGCTGCAGGTCATCATCTGCACGCCCTCGCCGGTCATCTTGGACTTGATGATCTTGTTCAGCCCACCCGACCCCTTGTTGGCAAACTTCACATCACCCTGGTAGGCCACCATCGAACCCGTCTTGGCCATCACCGGCCCGTAGTTCATCGATATCTTCAGGAGCTTCTTATTCTGCAGGACGAACGGATCCGTCGACGGGTTTTCCTGGTGGTCCTTGAACAGCGAGCCGTGAATAGCCATGACTGTGGTGCCCCTTTCGTTGCGGTGTGATGCTCACTATTGTCTATTCACGGCGTCCACAACAGGGCTACGTTGCGACACCCGATCACGACGCGACACCTCAGGAGCATCATGGGTTTCCTCGACAAGGCCATGGCCGCAGCGAACGACCTTGCGGCAAAAGCGGATACGGCCATCAGCCAAGCCACCAGCGGCAACGCGCAGGGCGAGACCGACCGCTATCTGCGAGATCTCGGCATCGCCACGTATGCCGAGCACATCGGTCAGCCAGTCGACGGCGAGGGCCGAACCCGAGCGCTCGCCGGACTGGACGCTCTGAAGACACAGGGCGCGTTGGGCCGCATGAATATGTCGACGAGCCCGCCGCCCTCACCAGGAGCCGGTGGCCCACCGCCTCCGCCCGGAGCGAGCGCTCCCCCGTCCCCTGGGCCGAGCGCTCCCCCGCCGCCACAGTCCCCAAAACCTCCGCCTCCGCCACCACCACCTTCCTTCTAGCCACCCACCCTGGCTGCGCGTTGCTTCACGCGACCGATCCAACCACTATTAGGCCGCATTATGGTGGGAGGCATGTTTGATGCAGCCGGTATGCGCGTGATGCGCGCCATCGCCGATCACGGGAGTTACACGGCGGCTGCTGCGTCGCTGGGCTACACCCAACCTGCCATTTCCCAGATGGTTCGACGGCTCGAGCAGCGCACGGGAACCGTCCTCGTGGAGCGCATTGGTCGCAGCGTGCGCCTCACCGAGGCCGGTCAGGTGCTGGCCCGGCACGCCGTCAACGTGCTCGCCGCGCTCGACAACGCCGAAGCCGAAGTGGCCGCCATCGCCGGTATGCAGGCTGGCCGGGTCCGCTTGATGGCCTTTCCGTCGTCCTCGGCAACCCTGGTTCCACGGGCGCTAGCCAAAGTCACCCGAGCCCACCCTGGGGTCTCGATCCAGTTTTCCGAAGGAGAGCCCGAGCAGTCATTGGCGGCCGTGCGCGATGGCACGTGCGACCTCGCGGTGGCCTTCACCTACGAAGGCACTGACGTCGGGCGCGGCGTGGACAACCTGCAGGGCCTCGACGTGATCGACATGCTGACCGATCCGGTGTTGGTCGCGCTGCCGGCTGATCACCCCCTGGCCGGTGACGATGTCGTCTCCTTGGCCGCGTTGGCGGATGAGCAGTGGATCGCGGGATGTCCACGATGCCGTGGGCACCTGTTGGCCCTGGCTGGTCAAACGGGGTTCGACCCCAACGTCGCGTTCGAGACCGAAGATTACGTCGCGGTGCTCGGCCTCGTCGCCGCCGGACTAGGGGTCGCGCTCGTGCCTGCGCTGATTCTGCATTCGGTCTCTCACGACGACGTGGTGACTAGGGATATCGATCCATCGTCGCGCCGCTCGGTGCATGTGGTCACCACCCCGGATCTGCGCCGAGTGCCGGCGGTCAAAGCCACCATCGCGGCTTTGCGAGCCAGCGCCCACGAACTCAGCCAATCGGCATACCAGGGGCAGGTCCGCTGAGAGCGCGATCTCGCCTGTGGATTTGCC
The DNA here is from genome assembly GCA_041746935.1 of Dermatophilaceae bacterium. Lineage (GTDB taxonomy): Bacteria > Actinomycetota > Actinomycetes > Actinomycetales > Dermatophilaceae > Ornithinicoccus. Next base: position 26,939 of record JBGTGC010000151.1, on the reverse strand, counting down.
CCCTAGCCACCGCGCTGGCTGACCACTGACAGCCCCGCGTCGGACCGAAGCACTGCGACCGCACCGTCGCGGTCCGTCCGCATCACCACCATGCCCGACTGACGCAAGAGCGCGAGGGCACTCGGGGTGGGGTGCCCGAACGTGTTGTCCGCGCCCACGCTGATCAGGGCAACCGAGGCCCCGGAGTTGCGCACCAGTTCCTCGTTTTGGTCTGCGGACCCGTGATGAGCGACCTTCAGCACGTCGAAGCGTTGGCCGCTCAGAGCCCGTTGCACCGTGGCTGAGGCCTCCTCCTCGATGTCTCCCGTCAGCAGGATCCGGGTCTGACCGGAGGTCACGGCGAGCACGAGGCTGGCGTTGTTGGCCACCGATCCCCCGTAGGTCGGCCGATCGGGCTGCGGAAACACCACCGTGGCGCTGACCGGCCCCCAAAGGAGTCGATCGCCGGAGTCGAGGGGGTATGTCGGGACGTCCGCTTGAGCCAAGAGGTTCAGGGCAGCGTCCGCTTCGGCAGGTGGTTCTCGGGTCGGGCTGACGTATGCCGCCAGGACGTCCGCGTGATTGAGAACTCCGGCCAGTCCCCCGACGTGGTCGCGGTGAAAGTGACTCAAAATCAGGGCGTCCACGTGGGTGATCTTCAGATCGCTCAAGCAGTCGGCGATGGGCTCCGGTTCCTGGCCGACATCGATGACGATCGCCGACCCCGGACCGGTGGCGATCAGGAAGCCGTCGCCCTGCCCGACGTCACAGGCGGCGATGACCCACCCGCTCGGTGGCGGCCACGCTCCGTGGCCCGGCAACGGCACCAACACCGCAGCGGTCAGAGCCAGGAGGCTCACGGTGAGGAGGGGACGGCGACCTGCGTGATGGCGCAGCCAGGGTCCGCCAAAGATCATCAGCACGGTGATGAGAGTGAGCAGCCACGCACCGAGACCGCCATCGAACCACTCGATCTGCCCCCACGGGACCCGAGAGCATCCCCGAGCCACCAGACCGATCCACACCGCAGGCAGTGCGCCGACCCACCCGAGTGCCGTGCCCAGGGGCACCCACACGGTGGCCCCTAGCGCGGCGGCAATCCCGGAGATCGTGGTGACTGCGACCATGGGTGCGGCCAGCAGATTGGCCAGCACCGCAATGACTGCGATGTTTCCCTGCAACAACACAATGACCGGAGCACACACGACCTGCGCTGCCAACGGTATGGCGATGGCGTCACCGATCAACGCGGCCCGCGGTGGCAGTCGGGAGGCGATGGCGTCGCCCCAGGGGCGGGCGAAGATGACGAGGCCCAGGGTCGCCAGGGCGGACAACGCAAAGCCATAGGAACGGGCCAAGGCCGGATCGATGCACAGCAAGATCAATACTGCCCCCGCGAGCGCCGGCACCGTGGAGGGGCGCCGCGACGCGCTCAGCCCGGCGAGGCCGATCAGCCCCATCACGCTGGCCCGCAGCACACTGGGCTCTGGACGACAGAGCACCACGAATCCAGCCAAGGCGAAAACCGCCAGTGGAGCCCGCCATCGACGAGGCACCCCGAGCCCGCGGCAGATAACTACGACGGCACCGAGCACGATGGCGACGTTGCTGCCACTGACTGCGGAGAGGTGGCTCATCCCCGTGTCCAACATCGCCTCGGTCAGGTCCGGCGGCGTGAGCGAGGTGTCGCCGATAACCAGCCCGGGGATCAACCCCCGGGCATCGGCCGGGAGTGGGCCCATGGCCGAGCGGAGCCGCTCTCGCGTGACGTCGGCAATGCGCAGCACGCGCGGGGGTGCTCGCTCCACGATCGGTGACTCGAACGGGGTGAAGACCGCGACGACATCGCCGTTCTCTTCGATCTCGCCAGCGTCGTCGCGCGGTTGAGCCAGCCTGCCGCCGCTGCTGATCTGGGAACGCCACGGCACGTCGGCCCAGGTCGCATCGGCAAACACGAGGATCGGAGCCGATGGTGTGCTGAGCTCGCCGCGGCCCTCCAGCCGGTCGATTCGCATCCTCAGCACGACCTGGTCTTGCCCATCGGACCCGCTGGCGAGTAGCCGAGGCTGCGTCACCACTGTGCCGGTGATCTGCACGACGGCCCGCTGCGCCGCGAGGTCTTGCACTGCCCCCGCTTGATCCATGGACCTTTGCCCCAGAGCGGCACCGCAGACCAGCATCACGCTCAGGGCGACGAGCGCGACCATGCCGGTGAGTCGCGCAGCGCGATCCGGCGAGCCGCGACGGGGTGAGCGCTGATGACGCAGCCTCACCGCACTCACGATCAGGATTAGACCGGCGACGGAACAGGCCACGACGAGGTAGCGGGTCGGTCCGCCGATCAGCCAGGCCAAGACCGACCACGCGATCAGGGCGGGCAGCATCAACCTCAGGTCCAGTGACTGTTTTGGTGCATCAGCGGATTCTGGAATCGCCGGATTCGCTAAGCCAGGGGTGCGCCGAGGTGGCTTGGGCCTCACGGGCCGACCGTCACGAGGGGCTGGAGCTTCTCCAACGTTCGAGGGCCGATGCCGCTGACCTCCATGAGTTCCTCGACGGTGCTGAATCTGCCGTGCTCGGTCCGCCAGGCCAAGATGGACTCGGCGGTCACCGGTCCCACTCCGGGCAGCGTCTGCAATGCAGTGGCATCGGCCGCATTGATGTCGATCGCAGCAGCCCCAGCACCGGCTGCGTCGCCCCCTCCAGCCGAGCCTGAGGCAGATCCGTCCGGCGTCGCGGACACACCCGGCGCGGTAGGTTCCGCAACCTCATCTGGGGGTTCCTCCCCAAGCACGGGCACCCAGATCCGCTCACCGTCAAGGACGAGCCGCGCCAGATTGATACGTGAGAGGTCTGCGGAGGTGGTTGTGCCTCCCGCCGACCCGACGACGTCGCTGACCCTTGAGCCGGGTGGCACCTCGACGACACCCGGCTCACTCACAGCGCCGATGACATGGACGTACATCACGGTGGCCGTCGGCGACTCATCCTTGGCGTCCGTCGAGTCCGCAGGCTGTGCCACAGCGCCCTCGTCCCGGGTTTCAGCGATGGTCTGCGCAGCAGGGTCCTGATCAGTGATTGATGAAGCCGGGACTGGAATCGGCTCGGCGGCCCGTTGGGCCCACGCCGAGCGAACACCCAACACCGCCAAGACCAATACCAAGAGCACGGCAGCTCCCCATACTGCTGAGGGCCGGACTCGAACCGTGGCTGAGCGCAACGCCACAGGGAGCGTGAAAAGCCGGGGCCGAGCTGGTGACCCCTCGCGGTGCCGCCCCGGATCAGTGTCTTGCGAGTCCGGACCGTGGGGGTCAAGCGCAGCAAGGTGGTCCATCAACCCCGCGACGCGGTCACCGTGCTGCATCCGGCCACGCTACGAACGTCGCCAGGCGCTCGAGTTCCTGCGCGCTAAGTTGTGGACTCAGGCGTCGGGCCTGATGGGGGTGTGGACGAAGGTCCCAAAGGCGTCGTGGCCCCAGGGCAGATCACGACGGCTAGCGTCCCTGGCCCGGTGTGCACGGCCAACACCGCACCGAGGTCCACCACGTCGACAGAGCAGTCGCCTAGGTCGAGATCCTGATCGGTGGACACCTGTGCGCGCACCGCCTCCGCAAAGCTCTCTGCGCGTTCGCTCGCATCGCAGTGATGGACGCCGACCTTCACGCTTCGCCCCGCCGCGCGATGTCCCTCGATATCGGCCAACGTTTGGGCCTTCAGGCGTGCCAAAGCCTTGTTGCGGGTCCGCACGCGCTCCCACGGTTTCACCTCACCGTCGGCCACGGTGAGCAGCGGCTTGATCGCCAACGCCCCACCAAGTAGCGCCGATGCCTTCCCGATCCGGCCGCCTCGTCGCAAGAACTCAAGGGTGTCGACATAGAAGTATGCCGAGCAGCCGGACGACCATTGCTTCACCACGTCAGCGACGTGGGCCGGGTTCCCACCAGAGGCGGCAGCTTCTGCTCCGGCACACACGGCATACCCCATCGCCAGGCCGAGCGTCCGGGAATCGACGACGGTCACGACGACCTCGTCCCGCACTGCGGCCGCGGCCAGCTGAGCCGACTCCACGGTGCGGCTGATCCGCCCCGACAGGTGCACGGAGACGATGTGGCTCACTCCCCGCCGGCGGGCAACCTCTCGGTAGAACTCGACGAACTCGCCCGGCGCGGGCCCGGAGGTGGTGACCTCTTCGGTGCCCTCGCGCAATAGCGTCGCGACCTGCTCGCCGGTGATGTCGACGCCCTCAGCCATCGAGGTACGCCCGAGCACCACGTGCAACGGGATCACGTCGACGCCAGATGCTGCCGCCCAATCGGCAGGCAGGCTTGCGGTCGAGTCAGTGACCAGGGTCACCGTCGTCGCCGCGAGTCCGCTCATGTCAGGCCGGGACGATGTTGACGAGCTTCGGAGCCCGCACGATCACGGTCCGCAACTCGGCATCGCCGAGCAAGTCACGGATGCGTTCCGTGCCCAGGGCCTGCGCGCGCAGGGTCTCTTCGTCGATGTCGGCAGCGACCTCGATGCGGTCGCGAACCTTGCCCTTGATCTGCACCACACACAGCACCGTGTCTTCGACCAGCAACGCTGGATCAGCCTGCGGGAAGGGAGCGAACGCCAGTGAGTCCGCATGCCCCAGCCGGGACCACAACTCCTCGGCCAGGTGTGGCGCGACGGGAGCGACCATCTGCACCAGTGGATCCACTGCATCCCGCGGCACATCGTCCAGCTTGGTCAGCAGGTTGTTGAACTCGATCATCTTAGCGATGGCGGTGTTGAAGCGGATGCCTTCGTAGTCCTTGCGCACGGCGTCAATGGTGCGCGCCAAGGCCCGGGCCACGTCATCACTCATCGGCGCTTCGTCAACCGCGACCTCACCGGACTCCTCGTCGATCACGTTGCGCCACAGGCGTTGCAGGAACCGCTGAGAGCCCACAACGGCTCGGGTCTCCCAGGGCCGGTATTGCTCCAACGGCCCCATCGACATCTCGTAGACCCGGAAGGTGTCTGCGCCGTACTGCTCACAGATGGCGTCGGGCGTCACCACGTTCTTCAGGGACTTGCCCATCTTGCCGTGCTCTTGGGTGACGGGTTGGTCGTTCCAGGTGTATGCCGAGGGCCCGCCCGAGTGGTCGGGATGCTCGATCACTTCGTCGGCCGGGACCGGCTGGCCGCGCGAATCGCGATAGACGTAGGCCTCGATCATGCCCTGATTGATCAGTCGGCGGAACGGCTCCTCGCTGCTGACGTAGCCCAGGTCGCGCAGCACCTTGTGCCAGAACCTTGCATACAGCAGGTGCAGCACGGCGTGCTCGACGCCACCGATGTAGAGGTCGATTCCACCCGGGTCAATGGCACCGTCCGGCGCTCCGGCCACTGCCTCATCGCGTGGACCGATCCAGTACTTCTCGACCTCCGGGTCCACCGGGAGGTCGGCGTTCGCGGGGTCGAGATAGCGCAGGTGATACCAACAGGACCCAGCCCAGTTGGGCATGGTGTTGGTGTCGCGGCGGAACTGTCGGACCCCTGCGCCATCATTCAAATCCAGCTCGACCTCGACCCACTCTTGCGCTCGGGCCAGCGGGGCCTCCGGCATCGAGTCGGCGTCTTGGGGGTCGAAGGTCCGCGGGCTGTAGTCCGGGACCTCGGGCAACTCCACCGGCAGCATCGAGTCGGGCACCGCGTGCGCCACACCGTCAACGTCCCAAAGCACCGGGAACGGCTCACCCCAATAGCGCTGACGACTGAACAGCCAGTCGCGCAACCGGTAGGTCACCGTTGCTTCGCCGCTGCCCTGATCCACCAGCCACGCGATCATCAACGCCTTGGCCTCGGCGACGTCCAGGCCGTCCAGGCTGATCTGGTCATTCGCGGAGTTGATCGCGGGTCCCTCGCCGATGAACGCTTGGTCCTCGGCGTGATCGGGAGTCGGCTGCACGGTGCGCACAATGGGCAGGTGATAAGCGACCGCGAAGTCCCAGTCACGCTGGTCCTGACCCGGAACGGCCATGATCGCGCCGGTGCCGTAACCCATCAGCACGTAGTCGGCCACAAACACGGGGACGCGCTGGCCGTTGACCGGGTTGGTGGAAAAGGCTCCGGTGAAGACGCCCGACTTGGTCTTGGTGTCGGTTTGCCGCTCGCGGTCACTCTTGGTCGAGGCCGCCCGCTGGTATGCCGTGACGGCGGCCTGCGGGTCGGCCGCACCACCGGTCCACGCCGGGTCGGTGCCCTCGGGCCACCCGCCCTGCGGCACGATCTGGGCCAGAAGTGGGTGCTCGGGAGCGAGCACCATGAAGGTGGCCCCGAACAGGGTGTCCGGCCGGGTGGTGAACACCTCAAGGCTCACGTCGCCGGGTTCACTGCGGCTGTCGTTGCCAGCGTGACCGGCAACCGAGAACCGGACTTTGGCTCCCGTGGAACGACCAATCCAGTTGCGTTGCATGGCTTTGACCCGCTCGGGCCAGTCCAGGCGATCCAAGTCGTCGACCAGGCGGTCGGCATACGAGGTGATCCGCATCATCCACTGGCTCAGGTTGCGCCGAAAGACCGGGAAGTCCCCGCGCTCAGTCAGGCCCTCGTTGGTGACCTCTTCGTTGGAGACCACCGTGCCGAGCCCAGGAGCCCAGTTGACCGGTGCCGAGGAGACGTAGGCCAGTCGGTAATCATCCAAAATGTGGGCCTGCTCGACATTGCTCAGCTCGCCCCACGGCTGACCACTGGCGCTGAGGCGCGATCCGGTCTCGAACTGCTCGATCAGCTCCGCGATAGGTCGTGCCCGGCCGGTGCCGCCGTCCGGGCGGGGGGCCGACTCGTCATACCAACTGTTGTAGATCTGGGTGAAGATCCACTGCGTCCAGCGGTAGTAGTCGGGGTCGATGGTGGCGAAGCGCCGCCGGGTCTCGTGGCCCAAACCCAACTGCCGCCACTGCTTAATGTAGGTCGCCATGTTGGCTTCGGTGGTCGTGCGCGGGTGCTGGCCCGTCTGCACGGCGAACTGCTCAGCGGGCAGACCGAAGGCGTCGAAACCCATCGTGTAGAGCACGTTCTTGCCCAAGGTCCGCTGGTAGCGGCAGTAGACGTCGGTGGAGACAAAGCCCAACGGGTGCCCGACGTGCATACCCGTGCCCGAGGGGTAGGGGAACATATCCATCACCATGAGGTGACCGCGATCGGCCGCCAGTCGAGGATCGTCGGGTTCGGCCCACGGCCCAGCCGGGTTAGCCGCGCTGAAGGTGCCGTCGGCTTCCCAGCGGTCTTGCCAGGTGGCCTCAATCTGGCCGGCCAACGCCGCGGTATACCGGTGCGCCGGGGTGTCCTCACTCATCTGCTGCGGTGTCCTTGCCTGGTCGATCACGTATGCCGAATCGATCACGTATGCCGAATGTCGCGTGCCTACACAAAAAAGCCCCTCGGCTCTCGAGGGGTTCGCCGCGCTGAATGCTGGGTGCTCAGCGCGGCAGCGTAAGGAAGAGGCCCGTCCGGGTGGTCATCTGCGACATGTTAGCGCAGCACCCGCGCGGTACCGTCTGTTGCATGCGGGCACCTCGGACTCATCTACTTCTCACCGCTTGTTCGCGTGCCCGTACTGATGCCCCCCAGAAGGACGAAGTTCCGGACCCATCGGCGGCACTGCAGGCGACTCACGGTGCGCTACCCCAGGCCTCGGCACCCAGCCGACACGAGTGACGCGGGGCTGACAGTCTCGAGCGAAACGACAAACGCGCCAGCCCCATATCGGGTGGGCGCGTTTGGCGGATGAGTCAGATACTCAGCCCAGCTTGGCGGCCTGCTTGGCCATGGCCGACTTCTTGTTGGCGGCCTTGTTGGCGTGCAGCACGCCCTTGGTCACCATCTTGTCCAACTTCCGCGAGGCGTCGCGAAGAGCGACCTGGGTCGCCTCGGCGTCGCCACTAGCGTGAGCGGTGTTGAACTTGCGGATCCAGGTGCGCAGTTCGGACTTGTGGGCGCGGTTGCGCTCGGTCCGCACGTCGTTGGTCTTGACGCGCTTGATCTGCTGCTTGATGTTTGCCACGAAGTATCTTCCTGCTTGGTCTGACGTGTGTGCTTGCGGTGCTGCTGAGGTCATTCGTCGACGTATGCCATCTGGCTCCGGACGCGACGGCCTACGATACCGCCTGCCTGGCGCATCACCAACCTGCCGTGAACGTATCCTGCGCAGATGGCCTCTAGATCCGCGCTCGAGCGTCTCGCTTGGCTGGTCCAGCCGGGGTATGTAGCCGCTGAAGTCGCCATCGGCGTGGGTCTCGGTGTGGCCTACTCGTTCCGCGACGACACCATCAGCGCGCTCGGCACGGGATGCTCCTCCTTGGTGCTCGAAGGTTGCGCCTCTCAACCCTGGGTGATGAACGCCGTGTTCATCGGCTTCGGTGCACTGCAAGCGGTCGGTGCTTGGCACCTCCTGCGCGAGCGGGCATCACGCCAACACCGCGTCGTGGGCTGCCTTTGGGCCATCGCCGGATCGTTTTCGATCTTGGTCGGCTTCTTCCCAGTGGATAGCCATCCCGTCACGCACACCGTGGTCGCCTTGCCGGTCTTCGTGGCGCAGCCGATCGCGATCCTCCTTCACGCTCGGCTGTTGCCACCTTCGCCCACTCGAACGGCAGGTTTGTTCCTGGGCGCCGTCGCGGTCGCTGGGGCCGCAACGTTCGGCACGCTTCTGGGTAGCGAGCAGTGGGGCGGCCTGGCCGAGCGCGTGGCCATCTGGCCGGCCAAGATCTGGCTCGCGCTGGCCGCCATCAGGAACCTCTAGCCCCGGGGCAGCATCTCGGCCGGTGGCCGGGTGACCCTCCCTTGCGGGGAGGCGCGAACACCCTCGAGATCTGAAGCCACTCTGGCACTGCGTTGCTCCCTACGGCTCGCCGCTTTCCGTTGACTGACTGATGCGTGAGGATGTGCCCTAAAGGGTCACTCGTGTGGCTCGGCGATGTTGACGAGGCCCGCCGCACTCCTTCGTAGCCGACCATCGGAGGTGACCAAGGTGGCGTCGAGCGAAACGGCTAGCGCCACGTAGAGGGCGTCCCGGACCGCGATGCGGTCTGTAAGCGACCACGCAAACGGTAGTAGAGGCTGAAGAGGCCAACGGGTGGCCCCGAAGGTACTTAGAGCCTCAACTCGTTCAGTTTCGCGGTTCAGCCGACCAGCACGCTTCAGCCGACCCAGTGCCGAAAGTACTTCTGCATCGAGGTGAGCAGGCGCTGCGACACCGTCCGCCGCGGCCAGGCATTGTCGGAACGGGTCCGCAGCGGGCAGGCCGCAGATCAGATCGATCACGGTGGCCGCATCGACCACGACGACATTCAACGGCCGATTAACGCGTCGTCCTCAGCGCGGGCCTGATCAACGATCTCTGCTCCTGTTGGCCCGGCCACATGATTCGGCCCGAGTTCACGAAGGTGACCAAGCCACTCATCCATGGAAGGGCCAGCCACGTGCTCGGTGAGAAGCTCCCGCAGATAGGCACGCAGGCTCTTATCCACAACCGCGGCGCGACGGGTCAACTCCGCATGGACCTCACTACTTGGTCGGCGTGAGTAGTCTCGGTGCCGTGCACTTCACCGAGTACGACACACGACTGGCGGCATACGCCCCGCTGATCAACGAAGCGGACGAGATCTTGTTGACCTGGTTTAACGGGGGGCCAACGGGACACCCGGCTGGTCGATGCCCGGCGGTGGAGTCGAGTTCGATGAGTCAATCGCCGAGGCAGTCGTTCGCGAGGTGTTCGCGGAGACCGGGTACCTCATTGTCGTGGGCGATGTGATCGCTACTCATCACTTCACAGTCGACGTGACCAGCGAGCGGCGGCCGTTGGGTACCCATGGCCGACGTCCCACATCTGAGAAGCAGGGCGGATGTCGTAGACATCGCTATAGAAGTGAGCACCCTCAGCCAGGATCACCAATAACTCGCAACCCCTCACTCGGATTCGGGGACTCCATCAGTGTCGCCAGATGAACATTGCCTTCATTCGTGACGGGATGCGCATACTTGGCGCCTCGTGCGGTGCGCTGCTCGACTCGCTGGCTGGCCTCTGCCGCAGTGCCCAGCACACAATGCACCATTACGTCGGCACCGACGGAGCGCGCGCGCTGGACAGCCCACGATCGTCGTGCTCGCGACCAACTATTCCAGTCGAACACCACGTCGGTGCCGGTCACGAGAATCTGCTCAGCCGTGGACCAGATCAGGTCCTTGACGGCTTGAGCCCGCTCGCCGTAGTCAGGAGCGTCGAACGCAAGATTGGGGAAGAGCCGGATCATCCACTCGTCGAGAGTGAACAGAACTGCCCGCTTGTCGTCGGCAAGTTCACGAGCACGAGTGATCTTACCGGAGCCGGCAAGGCCATACATCAGGTGGACTGCACCTACGTTCATCGTCACGATGCTACGACGTGACGGTGCTCATAGAACCCCCCGGATGGACGGCCTCAGGCGCGTAACTTGTCGGCCAGTGGAGCCGCCGGATATTCCCGGCATCGCCGCCTGAGCGCCCCATTCCGTGTTCTGCCGGGAGGCAATTCGGAGAAGGTCGGGGGACAGGCCGGGACTCAAACCTAGGACCAGCGCGACTTCGCCAAACCCAGCGCACACCCAAACTGCGGCAACCAAGTAAGCGCGGTTGCCTCACGGTCCGGCCGCGGCAACTCGAATCTCAACGGCCCAACGGATACCGTACGCCCTTGATCGACTTCGCCAACGGATCCGTGTTCAAACTCTCGCCCGCAAAATTAGCGACGTCTCTGCGATGATCGAGCCACTACTCGTACCCGGCGAACAGATCCTCCAAGCCTACAAAGGCGTCCGCGACTTCGTTGTGTTCAGGGACAAGCGCATCATCGCCGTCAACATCCAAGGAATGACTGGCAAGAAGCGTGACTTCACTTCGCTGCCGCTGAAGAAGATTCAGGCCTTCAGCGTCGAAACCGCGGGCACGTTCGATCTCGACAGAGAACTGGACTTGTTGTTCAGCGGCCGGGGCGTCGTCCGATTCGAGTGCCGTGGATCGGCGGATATCCGGACAGTTGGACAGTTGGTAGCCACCTACGCATTGTGAGATTCCTCAAGGAGAGCGAGGCTGCGGCCCTCCGGTCGGCAGCATGCTCATACGCAGGTGTCGGCCAAGGCTTCGATCGAGCGCCGCCCGGTTTTATTCGCCACGAGCGCTCACGAATCCTGACGAGGCGAGACTTCAATGGCGCAGTGCACGACCTTTTGTTCTGGCGCGCCCACGAGCAGGCGGGACTGAAGGTCGCTACTTCGGACCTACCCCTTCGCGAAGGCTCGGTTGTGCTGATGCGCCTGGGCATTGGCCCACTCAGTCTGCGCATCCCGGGTCGGGTAACCGACCTGATTGACGAACCACGACGCGGGGGATTTGGTTACGCCACGTTGCTGGGTCACCCCGAAGCGGGCGAAGAGCGCTTCATCCTCGAACACCTCGACGACGGCAGTATTCGGTTCACGACCACAGCAATCTCGAAGCCTGCGTCACGCTTAGCCAGACTTGCCGGTCCGATCGGTCGGCGCTTTCAACTATTCATGACCCAGCGCTACCTCACAGCCCTCGACCGCTAAGGACCCTCAGCCACTATGTGCAGGGGCTCGGACCGCTATTCCTTGTAGCCGATCAGCCAGGCGACACCATAACGGTCCATCACCGAGCCGTCCCAATCCCCCCATGGGCGCTTCTGCAGGTCATCGGTGACGATCCCGCCTTCGCTGAGCCGAGCGAACCATTCGTGCATCGTCGCTGGCTCCTCGGTGCCCAGCAGGGCGAACCGTACCCCCTGCATACTCACCGTCTGCTCATCCCCCGAAGCATCAGCTCCAGCGACCCCAACCGGACCCGAAAACTCGGCATGGGTAATTGCCTCTGGCGGGCCGTCATCGCGGTTGAACTCCTCACGTTATGTTGAGTCCACGTCGAGGTTGCTCCATCACCCAGCAAGCGTTCGGCGGGGGTCGATAGGCTGCCTGACGCACGACATATCCGCCCACCACACGCCTCAGGACTTCACATCACCCACGACCGCAGTGCCTCAGGCATCGTCCCGCTCAGCAAGGACGGAAGCATCCACGTCACGAACGAGCGCTTCAACACGGTCTCCCACCTCTTCGGAGCGTGCTTTGCGCTGATGGGGGCAGCGCTTCTGATCTCCCAAGCCGCCGAGCAGGGCGACCCCTGGAAAGTCGTGGGGATGAGCATCTACGGGCTTTCTCTCCTCATGCTCTTCACCACGAGTTCGTTGCACCACGGCCTCGACAGCACCCCGCGCGTCAACGAGGCGCTGCGGACACTCGACTACGACTCGGTCTTCTTCCTTATCGCCGGGACGGTCACGCCTTTAGTGTTGGTGCTGGTCCGCAACACCTACGGGTGGACGGTGTTCGGAGCGGTGTGGGCCATTGCGATCTCGGGCATCGTCCTGCGCTCGGTATGGCGCCGCGTGCCGAAATACATCACCAACACTCTGTATATCTCGCTGGGTTGGCTCACGGTCGTACTCATCGGCGGCGGGGTGTCGTTGCCCTTGGGGGCGTTGGCGCTCATGGCTGCTGGCGGTCTGGTCTACAGCGTGGGCTTCGTCATCTTCGTGATCGAGAAACCCAACCCTCGTCCCGGAGTCTTCGGGTTTCACGAGGTGTGGCACGCCATGGTTTTGCTTGCCGCTTTCTTGCACTACGTGATGATGTACTTCTACGTGCTGCCCTAGCGGAGTAGCACTCCGCCGGTGTACATCGCGATGAGCGCCATCAGAATCAGCAGGACGACGACACTGATGATCGCGCCTTTGGGGGTGCGCATGAACGCGGGAAAGGCCGATCCCCCTGCCTGCTGGTCCATCTGATCCGCGAGATCCATGTGATACGACTTCTGCAGCCCTGGGTGCTTGTCCCCGCGGTGCGGCTGCTCCTCGTCTTGCCCTGAGTCCCACATCTGAGCCATATCTGCCTCTCCCAGCGACGCCGCCGTCGCTGCATAAGGGCAGTATGCACCCGGCCGGGCTCAGAGAGAGTTGCGCTCGCGACAAATCGTGAGGACCGCCTGCTCCACGGCATACTCCGGGGCCCTGGAAACCGTCGTCCCGGTACGCAAGCCACCCTTGATCTCGACGTCTGCGGCCGCCACCGCCTCGATCGCTCTCCCCAGCCGCGGTCCGTCCCACCCCTGAGCGACCCGACGGGCCTGATCGACCTGCCAGGGTGCCATCCCGAGGTCTTTGGCCACCGACCCGGCGCTGGCACGACCGGCCGCCCCCACGCGTCCCACCTGCCGCAACTGCATCGCCAGTACGGCCATGATCGGCACGGGGTCTAACCCACCGGACATCACGTGGCGCAACAGACGCATCGCTTCGCCCTGGTCCCCTGCCAAAGCGGCTGCGGCCACCTTGAATCCAGTGGTCTCCACCTTTTCGCCGTAGTAGGTCTCGACCTCGCCAACGCCAACCAGGCCGGAGATGTCGCGCATCAGCTGGGCGCACGCGCCGGCCAGCTCACGCACGTCTTTGCCCACTGCTTGCACCAAGGCGCTGGCGGCGTGCTTGTCAATCCGACGGCGGTGGTCTTGGAACTCCCCCAGCACGAAGGCCACCTTGTCCCCCTCAGACTTCAGCGCCTTGGCCTCGATCACGCGGGCACCCGCCTTCTTCAAACCCTCCAGCGCGCGTTTGCCCCGGTTGCCTCCCTTATGAAGCGCGATCAGCGTGACGTCGTCGCCGACGTCGTCGAGCAGGGACATGATGTCTTCGATGAGTGTGTCGTCGGCTTCGTCCACGTCATGGACGACGAGCGCCCGTCCCCCGCCAAACAGCGAGGGACTCGCATGGATCTGCAGATCACCGGGGGCATACGCGGCCGCATACAGATGGACGGTCTCCAACTCGGCGTCCGCTTCAGCCAGGACGGCCACGACACTGCCGACCGCCCGCTCGGCCAGGACTTCCTCCGGCCCGGTGACGAGCACGAAGCGCGGCATCGCGCTGGTTGGCGGGCTCACGGGCTGACCGCTTCGAGGCCGAGTTGATTCATCCTCGTGGTCACGAGATCCGGTGCCAGCTCAAGGTGCTCGGCGAGCGCTTCGGTGGGCACCCCAGCCTCGACACCATCACGCAATTCCTCGTCTTGGTCCTGCGTCCACGCATGACCGCCGGTGACGGCCGTGCGCGGAGACCTCGCGACCGGCGGTGCCACCGCCACGGGCCGAGGCTGGTCACCGCGGGATTGCACGGCTTCGATCTCCGGGGCCTCTGAGTCCAATCGGGCCAGCGCGCCCAGCACCAATGCACGGTCAGTTGTCGGCCAAAACGGTGGCAGCGAGCGCTGCAAAAACCCGGAATAGCCCTTCGTCATCATCCGCGAGTCCAACAGCGCGACCACCCCGCGATCGCTACTGCGGCGGATCAGCCGGCCCGAGCCCTGAGCGAGTCTCAGTGCGGCGTGCGTGCCCGAGACGGCCATGAACCCGTTGCCGCCCATCCGGGAGATCGCCTCGGTCCGCGCCGAAGACAGCGGGTCGTCGGGCCGCGGGAACGGGATCCGGTCGATGATGACCAGTTGGCAGGCCGAGCCGGGCACGTCGACGCCCTGCCAGAGCGACATGGTGCCAAACAGGCAGGTGGTCGCCTTGGACGCGAAGGCGCGCACCAGCGTGGGTGTCTGGTCATCGCCTTGGCACAGGACCTCGATGTCGGTGTCCTTGAGCCGGGTGCGCATTTCGTGAGTCGCCGTCTCTGCCGCGCGCCGCGAGCTGAACAGCCCCAGCGTGCGTCCGCCCGCGGCGCGGACTAAGGCCTCGATCTCCTCGAACACCTTGGGCCCCGCCCCGTCGCGTCCCAACGGCGGCAGGTGCGACGCGACATACGCAATGGCCTGTTGCGGATAGTCAAATGGACTACCGACGTCCAATCCGGTGTATGCCGGCGCGTCGGCTCCGCGCAGTCCGAGCGTCCCGGCGACGGCGTCGAACGACCCACCCAGCTCCAAGGTTGCCGAGGTCAACACGACAGTCCGGTCACCGAAGACCTTGTCGCGGATCATCATGGCTACGCTCATCGGGGCGACCCGCAGCGTGGTGTTGCCGCGTTGGTCGCGGGCGACCCAGGCCACGTCGAGTTCGCGCTCGTCGAGCAGCCGTTCTGCCGCGTCGAAGACTTCGTCGATGCCGGATCGGGCGACTTGGCGGGCTCCGTCGGCGGCGGTCGAGGAGTCTCCCTTCATCTCCGACTGCGCCCCACGCGCGGCGTCGCGAACGGCGGCCAGTGCCCGTGACATACCCTCCGGCAGTCCTTGGCTCAACCGTCCCTCGGGCAACACATTCAAGATGGCCTGGAGATCCTCGGCGGCGTCAGTTAACGACTCGGTCGAGCCGTATTTGCTCGCTCGGCGCGCGGCGACGCTCACCGTCCCCGCCGTCATCTCGTCAGTGATGGTCGAGGTCACTCGATCCGTCAGTTCGTGGGCCTCATCGATGATCAGCAGGTCGTGCTCGGGCAGCATGTGCCGACCCTCGAAGGCGTCGATGGCCATGAAGGCGTGATTGGTGACGATGACATCGACGTCGTGGGCGGCGGCGCGGGTGACCTCGACGTAGCACTCGCTCGCCAGCGGGCACTTCGACCCCAGGCACTCCTTCGCGCTGACCGACACCTGCCGCCAGGCCCGATTGCTGACCCCTGGCACCAACTCGTCGCGGTCGCCCGACTCCGTGACCTCGGCCCAATCCCTCAGCCGGGTGATCTCGGCACCCATCTTGGATCGCTCGATGTCGACGGCTCCGACCGACATCAAGGAGTCCGCATCCTCGTCCGGGAAGCCGCCCACCAGCTTGTGCTGGCACAGGTAGTTTGACCGGCCCTTGACCAACGCAAACGTGGGTTCCCGACCGACAAGAGGCCGCAATGCCGCCGAGATTCTCGGCAGGTCGCGGTCGATGATCTGAGCCTGCAGCGCCAGCGTTGCCGTGGCTACCACCACGGGCTTGCCGGTGGCCATGGCGTGCGCGATCGCTGGCACCAGATAGGCCAGGGACTTGCCGGTGCCCGTGCCCGCCTGGACCAGCAGGTGCTTCTCGTCTTCCACGGCATCACGCACGGCCTTGGCCATCTGCACTTGCCCCGGACGGGTCGAGCCGCCGACCGCCGCGACGGCGGCATCGAGCAACGCGTCGAGGTCTTCAGGCATGGCACACAGGGTATGCGGTCCAGCGACCCTCGAAGGCGGCCCATGCACAAAGCCCGGGTTTCTTGGCTCCTGTGGATAACTTCAAAAGAGGCAACGGCATATCCGCTTAGATGTCTCACGGCGACACTCACCGCTGCGCGAGTTGCCCGTCCCGTGACCGCAACCGCTGAGCCCGGCCTCCCCAGTATCGGGCTCAGCGGTTGTCTTCCTGCCTAACGGTTGGCGATGCCCTCAGGGGCACAGATGAAGTGGGCAACGAGCGCCGTCCACCCGGTCTGGTGGGAGGCACCCAAGCCCGCACCATCGTCGCCGTTGAAGTACTCACTGAACGTCGGGTGCCCATCCCAGAGAGGCCCATTCGGGTGATGCCTCGGCGTGCTCGGACGCCGGCCATCAGCCCCCAGCCGGAACAGCGAGACCAGCCGCTGCTCGATCGCGGCAGCCACCTGCTCCATCGACATCTGCTCACCCGACCCCGTCGGGAAGTCCACCCGGTGACTCACGCCCGCCCCACGCCCATACACCCGAAGCGCGTCCGTAATCAGTGCGTTGACCGGCATCCAGATCGGACCACGCCAGTTGGAGTTGCCACCGAACATCCCCGTCAGCGATTCCCCAGGGACGTAGGCGAGCTGCAGATCCACGCCGTCGACCGTGGCCGCCACTCCATCTCGATGGATCGCCGAGAGCGAGCGAATGCCGTGCGGGGCCAAGAACTCGGCCTCATCCAGCAGCGGCTTCAGCAACGCGGACCATTGATCGGCCGAGACCATCGACAGCGTGCGGACCGCCTGCCCGCGATAGTTCGTGTGCAACAGCGAGTCAGCTAACTCGGGGCGCCGGTCGGTCCAGCCCTGAAAGAAGTCGGTGAGATCGGGCAACTCGGTGGCCACCCAGTTTGGCACCAGCGACACCGCGGTCAACGGGAGCAGCCCGACCATCGACCGCACCGGCATACGGTGCGCCTGGCCGTCGGCATCCACCAGCAGGTCGTGGAAGAACTCATCGCCGGAATCCCACAGCATCGAGTGCTGCGAGCCGAAGTCTTCCATTGCCTCGGAGATCGCCAGGAAATGCACGAGGAATTTGGTGGCCACCTCGTCCCAGGCTGGGTCTTCGCGGGCCAACTCCGTGCTCATCCGCAGCATCTTGAGGCAGAACATCCCCATCCAGGCCGTCGCGTCGGCCTGCTCGAGCCGTTGACCGTCGGGCAAGGGCTCGGACCGGTCGAACAGCCCGACGTTGTCCATCCCCAGGAAGCCGCCCTCGAAGACGTGCGACCCATCTGCGTCCTTGCGGTTCACCCACCACGGGAAGTTGAGAAGCATCTTCAGGACGATCCGCTGCAGGAAATCTCGGTCGGTGCCGCCGTCGATCGAATACACCTGCCAGGCCGCCCACGGGTGAACCGGGGGGTTCACGTCGGAGAAGTTCCATTCGTATGCCGGCAGCTGACCGTTGGGGTGCATCGACCACTCGCGGCACATCAGCAACAACTGTTCCTTGGCGAACGCCGGATCCACGTGCGCGATAGCCACGCAGTGGAACGCCAAGTCCCACGTCGCGAACCACGGATACTCCCACTCATCCGGCATCGAGATGACTTCGGCAAGGTTGACGTGCTTCCAGTCGGTGTTGCGGCCCTGGTGCAGCCCTGCCCGCTCTGGCGGAGGCGGCGGCTGAGCGGGATCGCCGGCCAGCCAGCGCGGCACGTCGTAGATGTACAACTGCTTGCCCCACTGCAGTCCGGCGAAGGCCCGACGCGCGATCTGCGCATCCTGGTCGCTGGTTTGCTCCGGCAGCACCACTGCGTAGAACGAATCTGCTTCGCTGCGACGCGCCGCCAGCACCGCCTCGAAGGCGTCAGGCGCCTCGGGCTCGCCGTCCAGGTCGCTCAACCTGAGCCGCACGGTGACGCTCTGACCCGCAGCAATCTCCTCGAAATGCCACCAGATCCCGACCTTGGTGCCGCATCGCTCCGGATTACCCTTCGACGGATCACCCATCAGGACCGCCTCGTTCACCACATCCTTGGGGTATGCCGTGTCCTGGGCCTGCGCTGCTTCCTCACCGTAAAGCCCCAGCAGATTCGAGTCGTTGTCACAGAACACCAAGGACGGCAGCCCCGCCGACTCGTGACGATCGGCCCGGACCCTCAGCCGGCCGAGCTCGTGGTGGTGCGCCAGCACGTCGGCATACTCGGCGGGCTGATCCGAGCCCTGGGCATCGTCAGCCCATAGTCGGGGCCACCGATCGTCCAGGCCCCAGGACCACGTGTTGCGGAACCACACCTGCGGCACAAGGTCGAGGGGCGCGGCATTCGCGCTGTGATTGGTCGCCGTGATCTCGATGCAGATGTCACTTGGCGAGGCCTTGGCGTGCGTGACCTCGACGTCGAAGAAGGCGTCACCATCGAGCACCCCGGTGTCGGCAAG
Source organism: Dermatophilaceae bacterium (assembly GCA_041746935.1). Classification (GTDB taxonomy): domain Bacteria; phylum Actinomycetota; class Actinomycetes; order Actinomycetales; family Dermatophilaceae; genus Ornithinicoccus. The sequence continues at coordinate 8,323 of JBGTGC010000151.1, read as the reverse complement.
TTCGTATTCCGGCTCGTGGGGGCCGCGCGCCGCATTGACGCCCAGCAGGTCGGCATAGGGGAAAGCTTGGGTGGGATAGCGGTATAGCCAGCGGGCGTAACTGTGGGTGGGGGTGCCATCGATGGCCCACCAGTATTCCTTGACGTCCTCGCCGTGGTTGCCTTGCGGGTTGGTCAGGCCGAAGAGTCGCTCCTTGAGGCGATCATCGCGCCCGTTCCACAGGGCTAGCCCGACGTTCAGATAGCCGTCGACGTCGCTCAGGCCCGCAAGCCCATCCTCGCCCCAACGATAGGCACGGCGGTGGGCATCATCGAACGGGAAATGCTCCCAGGCGTTGCCGTCCGCGGAGTAGTCCTCGCGCACCGTCCCCCATTGCCGCGCCGAGACGTAAGGTCCCCATTGCCGCCACGCAGCTTTGGGATCGGCGGACTGGGTCAGACGTTCCTGCTCGGTGCTCACCGGGCATACTGTCGCACAGGCACATTAGAGCTCAGCGCCTGCTGGTGCAGGCGCCGAGTTGAGCTGAGTAGGAACGCCAGACTAGGAGGCAAACCCAGCGAGCGCGCCGTGCAGATCGGGCAAGACCTTGGCTTCCATCCGAGTGCCTTCAGCCGTGTGGTCTTCACGCACGATCTCGCCTTCGGCGTGCACCCGGCTGACCAGATCACCTCGCTGGTAGGGCAACAGCACGTCGATGAGGATCTGCGGTCGAGGGAGTGCCGACTCGACGGCTTCCATGACCTGCGGCATACCCAGACCGGTGCGCGCCGACACCGCGACCGAGCCTGGGTAGGTCCGCAACAGCCGGTCGATGACCTCGGGGTTGGCAACGTCGGCCTTGTTGAACACGACGACCTCCGCCACCTCGTGAGCACCGACATCAGCCAACACTTCGTGAACGGCGCGGATCTGACCGTCGGGGTCATCGTGCGCCCCGTCCACCACGTGAAGCAGGACGTCGGCGTCGGCGGCCTCCTCCAACGTCGACCGGAACGCCTCGACCAACTGGTGCGGTAGGGCACGGACGAATCCGACGGTGTCGACCAAGGTGTAGGGCCGACCGTCCTGCGCCTCGGTGCGCCGAACAGTGGGATCTAGGGTCGCGAAGAGTTGGTCTTGCACCAGCACCCCCGCGCCCGTGAGCCGATTGAGCAGGGACGACTTCCCGGCGTTGGTGTATCCGACGATGGCCACGCTCGCCACGTGTCCAGCCTTCCGGGACTCGCGCTTGGTGTCTCGAGTGACCTTCATCGAGGCGATATCCCGGCGGAGCTTGGCGATGCGGGTATTGATCCGTCGGCGATCCAACTCGATCTTGGTCTCGCCGGGTCCGCGCGAGCCAATCCCCTCACCGCCAGCCACCCGGCCACCGGCCTGTCGGGACATCGACTCACCCCAACCACGCAGGCGGGGAAGCAAGTACTGAAGCTGGGCCAATTCGACCTGGGCACGACCCTCTCGAGACTTGGCGTGCTGGGCGAAGATGTCGAGGATCAGCGCGGTGCGGTCGATGACCTTGACCTTGACGACGTCCTCGAGGGCGCGCCGCTGTGAGGGGGCGAGCTCGTCGTCGCAGATGACGGTGTCGGCCCCTTCTGCCTGCACGATCTCGCGCAACTCTTGGGCCTTGCCCGATCCGAGGTATGTCGCCGGGTCGGGTTTGGCCCGTCGTTGCAGGACGGCATCGGCGATGGTGGAGCCAGCGGTTTCGGCCAAGGCGGAGAGTTCGCGCATGGAAGTTTCGGCGTCCTCGACGGTGCCTTCACCCCATACCCCGGCGAGCACCACGCGCTCCAGCCGGAGCTGTCGGTACTCGACCTCGGTAACGTCCTGGAGTTCGGTCGACAATCCGCCGACGCGCTTGAGGGCTGCTCGTTCTTCGCGGTCGAACTGGTCGCCATCGAACGACTGATGGTCATCGTGGATTCCAGCGCCTGTCGGTCCTGGATTGGTGTGTGAGGTCATATTCTCCTTCGGTTCATGCTCAGGGTCTCACCCCCTCAACGTTCGGGGCCACTGATTTCCTCCCCTTTAGACTCTTGCGGATGGCACAAGACGACGGCGACCCACCGGGCACCGACCACTACTTCACCGCTGATCCCGCCTCGGACGATGAACTGCGCTTGCGACACGTGACGTTGGCGGGGCGTGAAGTCAGGGTCGTCACAGCGGGTGGGATCTTCTCCCCCGACGGCATCGATATGGGCACCGCGTTGTTGCTCAAACATCTCCCGCTGCCTCCTGTGTCGGGAACGTTTTTGGATCTCGGCTGCGGGTGGGGTCCGTTGGCCTTGACGATGGCGCTGCAGGCTCCGGCGGCCCAGATCTATGCCGTCGACGTCAACCGGCGAGCGCTGGACCTCATCCGGCGCAACGCCTCGGCCCTGGGTTGCTCGGGAGTGGGACGCTCGGGAGCGGGACTCTCGGGCATCCAGGTCGCCGAGCCTGATGATGTCCCGGGCGAGGCCGCCTTCGACCTGATCTGGTCCAATCCAGCGATCCGGATCGGTAAGCCCGCCCTGCACGAGATGCTCCTGAGGTGGCTGCCGCGATTGGCTCCCGGCGGGTTGGCATACCTGGTGGTCAGCAAGAATCTGGGTGCCGACTCACTGCAGACCTGGCTGAGCGGACAAGATCCGCACTGGCAGGTCGAACGCTTCGCCAGCGACAAGGGCTTCCGCATCCTGCGGGTTCATCTGCCCTCGACCACCCCCGCCGCCTAAACCATCCCGCTCGGCTCACCCCTTACGTCGTCTGCCGTCTTGCTCGACGCTGCCTTGCACCACCAATGCAGACGTCATCCACAGCGGCAGCAGTCGGAGGACCCCATCCACAGATGCCGCGGGAGCAGCCACCGCTGACTCCAGAGTGTTCAGGCTTGCGCGATGGACATCATCTCCAGCGGCCTGGGTCATCGTCGCGACACCAAGATCTTCACCGCTATCGAGGCGTCGGCGTTCGGGATGACGCCTGACGCGATCCGCATGGCCTGCCGCGCCGGACAGCTCAGGCGCCTCGCCCGCGGAACCTATGTCGACAGCGCGACGTGGGACTTGGCTGACCCCGTGCGAAGGCATCTGCTCATGACCACGTCCCACTGCCTCACGTTGAAGGGCCGTTATGACACCACATCGCGCTGAGCCATCACAGCGCAGCCGCACAGTGGGGCATCCCGCTCCTCGCGACTCCGACCATTGGCCACCTCATCCGGCGCGAAGTCGGAGGTGGCCACACCCGGCGTGGCTACACGATTCATGAGCGATATGGAAAGGACCAATGTCCTGCAGACGCGAGAGATCTGGCCGACATCTCCGCGACCGCTGCGGTCCGGCCAGTGCTGGCAGCGCTCGGCGTCGCTGAACTCTCCGGATTGGTCGCCGGGGTAGTTGCTCTCGACCGGGCACTCCACACGGGCCAGACAACCCCCCAGACGATCCAGCAGTGGCTTGACCTACTGCCTCATCGGAACGGGATGGCCGTGATGCGCGCCGCCGCATCGGCGGCAAACTCGGTGTCAGAGTCTCCCTTGGAAACCCAAGCACGACTCGTCCTTCAAGCATTGGGCTATCGGCCGCAACGTCAGGCCACGATTCACAACGCCGACGGCACCTTCGCGGCCCGGGTTGACCTGCTGCTTCCCGGGGTTGGGCGTCGTAGTCGAGGCTGATGGCCGGGTCAAATACGACCGGGCCAACTCCACGGAGGTCCTCGTGTCGGAAAAAAGAGAGAAAGCCAGCTCGTCGACCTCGGGTATGCCGTCGTGCGCGTCGAGCATCACGCCCTTGGAGACCCTGAATCGCTCAACACTCGGCTCGTCGACGCGGCCAGCCGGGCCCAGCCGCATCGCCGGCTGCGGACGTCTGCCGCTTAAGCCGACGTCTGCATTGCCCGACCAATGCAGACGTCAGCGGAAGTGGCAGACGACGAAACCCGGGCCCGAGGGTGTGCGGAGGGCCGGGGCTGGGAGGGGTGGATGGCTAACGGGACGGCTGTGGCTAGGCTGGGTGGGTATGCTGGCGGCCATTAAGTGGTGGGGTGGGCTTGGGTTATCGCGGCGAACGCTTGGGCCAGCAGGTCTGGGGCGTCGTGAGGTAGCCAGATGATCCGTGGGTCGGCACCGAACCAGGCCATTTGGCGGCGAGCGTACTTGCGAGTCGCGATCGCCGTGTCAGTTTGAGCCTGCTCTGCGCTCAGCGCACCGTCGAGGTGGGCCAAGGCCTGCGAATAGCCCAGCGCGCGTCGCGCAGTCGGAGTCTCCCGAAGGCCCATCGCCTCCAGCGCCACGACCTCCTCCAAAAGTCCATCGCGCCACATCGCCGCCACGCGAGCAGCGATGCGCGCGTTCAATACCTGGCGATCCGCCGCCAGCCCAATCATGACCGTCGGTTCGACATACTCCCGACGCGGCATCGAGGCGCTGAACGGCCGTCCCGTCAGCTCGATGACCTCCAAGGCCCGCACCACCCGGCGCTCATTGCGGGCATCCAACCGCGACGCGGCCACCGGGTCCTGCACGGCCAGCTCGGCATGCAGCGCATCAGCGCCGCGCTTGTCCAGGGCCTCCTCCCAGTGAGCACGCACCATCTTGTCGGTCGGCGGGATATCCAACTGATCGAGCAGTGCCCGGACGTACAGCCCCGATCCGCCGACCACGACCGGCCTAGCCCCAGCAGCCCTGGTCGCCGCCAGATCCGACCGCGCCCACCGTTGGTATGACGCCACCCTCGCCTCGTCGGCGATGTCCAGCACGTCGATCTGATGGTGGAGAATCCCCCGGCGCTCAGCGGTGGACAGCTTGGCGGTGCCGATGTTCATCCCCCGATAGAGCTGCGAGGCGTCGGCATTCACGATCTGACCGCCCAGTGCCGCGGCAACCTGAAGGCCGAAGTCGCTCTTTCCGCTGGCCGTGGGACCGATGATGGCCACAACGGGCGCGCTAACTCTCACCCCTGATGTCGCCACGCCGCAGAGTCTGGCACGGACCCGCCTGGCTGGCCGATGCCCACGGGTGAGCCGACGCGGCTCGGCACCCGCCGCACCGTGGGGCGATGAACGACATACTGACTCGATGGCGCCAGCCCAGTCACCAATACAACTTCATGTGCTCGCCGACTCCACTGGCGATACCGCCGCCCGAGTGGCAAGAGCAGCCGCTGCGCAATACGCCGGATACGAGATGCGCATCGTGCGGCACCCCCGGTTGTCGTCGGCCGATGGTGTGCGCGCAGTCCTGGAGCGCATCGACCCCCAGGGCTCCACCGCAGTGGTGTTTTCCACCATCGTGGACCCGGATTTGCGGGCTTTCGTGGGTTCGCAATGCGAGGAGCGCGGCATACCGCACGCCGAGCTGCTCGACTCCGCCGTGGCCGCGCTCACTCAAGCCACTGGGGCCGAACCCGAGCGAACCGTGCGCCCCGTCGGCGTGGGAGAGGACTACTTCGCCCGCATCCAAGCGATGGAGTTCTCGATCGCCAACGATGACGGCAAGTTCCACAACCCGCTGCGCGAAGCCGACATCGTGCTGATCGGAGTGTCCCGATCCGGCAAGACGCCGCTAGCGATGTATCTGGGCTACCTCGGCTACCGCACAGCCAATATCCCCCTGGTCCCGGGCATCGCGGTGCCCGAAGAGCTCTGGGAGGTCGATCGACATAAGATCATCGGCCTCACCATCGACCCCGAGCGTTTGCACGCCATCCGGACGCGTCGCGTCACCGCGATGGGATCGCGCATCGACCGCTCCGGGTATGCCGACCTGGGCCGAATCTTCGACGAACTGGACGAGATCTCGGCACTGCAACGCAAGTTCGGCTGCCCCGTCATCGACACCACCCAACTAGCCTTGGAAGAGGCAGCAGGCCGTGTCATCGAGCTGCTGGAGCGGCGTGCGGCGATGAACGCGTAGAACGCGTAGCGGTCGGACACCTAGCCGAGGCACCGCCCCACCGGTAGCGTGCCAAGAACACCCCCAACCCCTCTAGGAGGGACCATGAGTGCATCCGCCAACGGCGACGGATCACCGAGCGACACCAGCGCACGCAGCACCAACACCTACCTCTACGACCTGGCCGACGGTGATGCCTCGATGCGCACAGTCCTGGGCGGCAAAGGGGCCAACGTCGCCGAAATGATGCGCCTCGGCGTGCCGGTGCCCGACGGCTTCACCATCGGCACCGCTGCGAGTGTGGCCGCGATGGACGCCGGTGGGCAGTGGCCGCAGAGTCTCTGGGAGCAGACCGTCGAGGCGCTGCATCGGATGGAGGAGCGCACCGGCAAGACCCTGGGCTCCCCCGACCAGCCGCTCCTAGTATCAGTTCGCTCGGGGGCCGTCGTCTCGATGCCCGGGATGATGGACACGATCCTCAACCTCGGCGTCAGCGCAGACACCGTCGAGGCGCTGGGCCGCGAGTCCGATAATCCGCGCTTTGCCTGGGATTCCTACCGTCGGTTCATCCAGATGTATGGCGAGGTGGTCGAGGGGGTGCCGGCCTACGCCTACGCAGACGTGCTGGACGCCATGAAACGCGATCGCGGGGTCGAGCACGACACCGATCTGAGCACCGATGACCTCAAAGAGCTGGTCGCCGTGTTCCTCCAGGTGTCCCGTGAGCACATGGGCGAGGATCTGCCCACCGATCCCCAGGACCAATTGCGTCGGGCCGTCGACGCGGTGTTCGGCTCGTGGCAAACCAAACGGGCGGGGGTCTATCGCCGGGCGCACGGCATACCGGACTCGTTGGGCACCGCGGTCAACGTGATGCAGATGGTCTTTGGCAACCGCGGCCAGACCTCGGCCACTGGCGTCTGCTTCACCCGCAACCCGGCCACCGGCGCCAAAGAGTTGTACGGCGAGTTCCTCCTCGACGCCCAGGGTGAGGACGTGGTCGCCGGCATCCGCACCCCCCGTCCGCTTGCCGAGATGCACGAGGCGTTGCCGGAGGCCTTCGAGCAGCTCGTGGACACGATGCGCCGCCTCGAGGAGCACTACGGCGACATGCAGGACATCGAGTTCACCGTCGAGGAGGGCACGCTCTATCTGCTGCAGACCCGTTCGGGCAAGCGGACCGCCGCCGCCGCCTTCAAGATCGCTCGCGACATGGTGGAAGAGGGCACGATCGACAAGGAGCAGGCGCTGCGAAGAGTCGATGCCACTCAACTCGATCAGCTCCTGCACCCGGCCATCGATCCCCAGCACGGGCAGAAGCCGATCACCAAGGGCCTGAACGCCTCCCCAGGCGCGGCAGTGGGCGAGATCGTCTTCGATAGTGATGTCGCCGAAGAGCGCGGCAAGGCCGGGACTCCCGTCATCCTCGTGAGCTGGGAGACCTCGCCGGACGACATCGCCGGCGTGATCCAGTCCCAGGGGGTGCTGACCGCGCACGGCGGGATGACGTCACACGCAGCCGTGGTAGCCCGCGGGATGGGCACGCCCTGCGTCGCCGGAGCCTCCGGGATCAGCATCGACGCACAAGCCGGCACGCTGACCGTTGGCGATCAGGTCCTGAACGAAGGCGACACGATCACCCTGGACGGCTCCACCGGCGAGGTGTATGCGGGGGCGCTCGACCTGATCCCGCCGCAGCTCAACGAGGACTTTGCTGCGATCGTGTCGTGGGCCGACGACATCCGCCGGTTGGGCGTGCGGGCCAATGCCGACACGGGCGAGGACGCGGCGAAAGCCCGCGAGTTCGGGGCCGAAGGGATTGGCTTGTGTCGGACCGAGCACATGTTCATGTCACCCGACCGGCTGCCCGCGATGCGCTCGATGATTCTGGCCCATGACGACGACGCCCGCGCCGATGCGCTGGCCTCGATCCTGCCCATGCAGCAGGAGGATTTCGAGTCGATCTTCACCGCGATGTCGGGGCTACCCGTCACCATCAGGCTGCTCGACCCGCCGCTGCACGAGTTTCTGCCCGACCTTGTCGAGCAGTCCCTCACGGTCCAGAAACTGGAGCTACAGGAGGCCGACACCGGCGACATTGCCCGAGAGCGCCGCCTGCTCGACCAGGTCAAGAAGCTCACCGAGATGAACCCGATGCTCGGCACCCGAGGCGTCCGGCTCGCGTTGCTCTATCCGCAGATCCCGCAGATGCAGGTCCGGGCCATCGCTCGGGCGGCCTTTGCCGTGAGCGCCAACGGCGGTGAGCCCATCGTGGAAATCATGGTGCCGCTGGTGGCGTTTGCCGAGGAGTTGCGGCGAATGCGGGCCATCATCGAGGACACCTTGGAGGAGGAGTTCGAAGCCTCGGGCCAACGCTTCGATTACACCGTCGGCACCATGATCGAGATCCCCCGGGCTGCTGTCGTGGCCGCCCAGATC
>JBGTGC010000150.1:0-6439 GCA_041746935.1 Dermatophilaceae bacterium | reverse complement strand
TCGTCGGTCTGCCAAATCAGGTCGATCAGCTCGGCCAGCGTCCGGTCTTGACGGCGGCGCGCGATGGAATCCGAGGCCGTGGTGCGCGCCAGTTCGTCGCATAAGTGGCGGATCTTCGTCAGCACCGAGCGGCGGCTGGCCTCGGTGGGGTGCGCGGTGAACACCGGCCGGACGTCGAGCTCACCGATGGCCTCCGCGAGCTTGTCTGACCCCAGGGTGTCAACGACGTCGGTCACCGTGGAGGCCAGCCATCCCTCGGCCTCTGGGCGCTCGGTCAGCCCGCGCACTCGGTGCACCTGCTCGGCAGCGTTGGCGAGGTGGAAGTATGCGGCGAAGGCCCGCACCAGATCGGTGGCCTGATCCAACGGCAGGTCGGCGAGGATCTTCTTGACTGACTCCGCCGCCGCGGCATCGCCGGACTTGCTCTCCTTGGTCTGCACGCGCACGTGCTCCACCTGGTCAAGCAACACCCGCCCGTGATGTCGGACCAGAGACTGGCCGAGCAGGGTGGACACGCGGCGCACGTCGGCGCGCAACTCTGGGCTGATCGGGTCCTGGGTCACGGCATGAACCTTACCGAGCACGGTGTTGATGCAACGCCCACGCGCCAACGCAACGTGGTTGCTTTGAAACACCTCACACCCGAGCTCGGCCAGCAACCAGGTGCGACCTCGTGTGGCATCTGCATAGAACCACCCTCCACGATCCTGGCCCCTCACGCTTGTGCTGACAGCGAAAGCGCTTGGCCGACTCGACTCGTTGCGTGAGGCTGATCGTATGAGGGCCCTCCAGTTCGGCGTGAACATCCGCCCCGCCTCGTTGGCCAGTGACTACCAACGATTGGTGCGCCGCGCGGACGAACTGGGCTTCGACGTCCTCGCCGCACCCGATCACCTTGGGGGCATGGCCCGTTCTCGGCTCTGACCGCGGCCGTCACGATCAGTGATCGTCTTCGCCTGCGGACGTACGTGCTCAACGCCGGCTTCTGGAACGCCGCACTGCTGGCCCGCGAGGTGGCCACCCTGGACCTGCTCTCCGGCGGCAGGGCGGAGTTGGGGCTGGGCGCTGGACACATGAAGAGCGAGCACGACGACGCTGCGATCCCGTGGCTTCCGGCCACGCAGCGGATGCAGAACCTCGAGGATCTGCTCCTGGAAACGCGTCGGCGGCTCAACACCGACGGGCACGAGCCCGCACCAGTCCAACACCCTGTGCCGATCATGGTCGGAGCGAAGTCCGAGTTCAGGCGAAGGGCCGTTCCTACCGCAACGACGCCTTGCTCCAGGTGGTGGCGATCGGGCCACAGGCCACCGATGCCGCCGCTGAGTTTGTCGCGATGGCACCCGACCGGTTCAGCGTCGACATGCTGCTGACCAGCCCGTTCGCCCTCTTCGCCCGGACACCCGAGGTGGCGGCCGCTGAGCTGCGACGACGCCACGAGATGTACGGCATCGACTGCTTCACCACGCACCAACCCTCTATGGAAGCGCTCGGGCAGGTCATCGCAGGCAGCTAGCGACTCGCCAGCAGATCCCAGATCTGGCGCGCGGCCGGAGCCGCCACCTCACCGCCGATGCCGCCCTCTTCGACGACGACCACGACGGCATACTCCGGGTTGGTGGTGGGGCCATACGAGGCGTACCACGCAGTGGATCGCGCCCCGAGCTTTTCGGCTGAGCCGGTCTTGCCGGCGACCGGGTATGCGTCCAGGTCGAAGCCGGCAAAAGCCGGCGCCCCCGTGCCGTCAGTGTTCACCCCGGCAAGTCCGTCCCGAACGATCTGCAGGGTCTGCGGCTCCAAGAAGGTCTGCCCGCGAGACTCCGGCTCAAAGGTCTCGACGACCGTGCCGTCGGCACGTTGCGTCCCGGCCGCGACCTGCGGCGTCCACAAAGTCCCGCCGTTGGCGATCGCGGCGTAGGCGCTGGCCAGTTGCACCGGGGTCACCGCCATGTTGCCCTGCCCGATGGCAAAGTTCACCGCATCTCCGGCCCTGTATTGCCCCCCGTCGACACAGTTTTCCCGCGCCGACTGCTCCAAGAACTCGCGGCGTTCCTCGTCCTCGACCTCGGGGTATCCGTCCTCGGCGCGAGCACAGACTTGGTCTTTCGTGGCCAGCCAGGTCTCCCGTTTCGTCTCCCGGCCGGGGACCGAGCCGGGCACCTCACCAGGCAGGTCGATCCCGGTGCGCCCACCGAACCCGAAGTCCTGGGCCAGCAACACGTACGGATCGCGCAGGTCTTGCTCGGCACCGAGACCGCCGAGGTCCAGCCAGTTGTCGTAGGCCCAGCGATAGAACACTGTGTCGCACGACACCTCGACGACCCGCTGCAGATCGATGGCCCCGTAGGCCCTGGACTCGAAGTTTGTGAAGCGCTGACCGGCAATCTCGACCGAGCCCGGGCACTGATATTCGGCGTCCGGATCGATGCCGGTCTGCAGAGCTGCAGGCAGCGAGAACGCCTTGAACGTCGAGGCCGGCGGATAGGTGTCCGCCACCACCCGGTCGATCAACGGCTCACCGCCGTCCGGGTCGATCAGTGCGTCGTAATCCGCTTGAGAGATTCCCCCGGTCCACACGTTGGGGTCGTACGTCGGCCAGCTGGCCGCAGCGATCACCCCGCCGGTGTTGACATCGAGCACCACAGCAGCGGCCGCATCGGCGGGCAAACCGTCGCGGCGAGCTTGCTGCACCGTCTGCGCCAGCACGTCCTCGGCCCGAGACTGCACCTGCGCATCCAAGTGCGTCAACAGATCAACCCCCGGCACCGAGTCTCGATGGCTCACCTGCCCGGTCACCACACCCCGCGGATCGACCGAGGCGACGGTTCGTTCGGGTATGCCGCGCAGCTGGCTGTCGTAGACCGCCTCCAGCCCCGTGCGGCCCACCGAGTCGAGGGGGGCGAACTCTGCGGCCTCCACTTCCTCGGCGCTGGGCCGACCGAGGTATCCGAGCACGTGCGCGGCGTTGACGTCCTCAGTGGGGTAGGCCCGGACCGGCCGGGCTTCGACAGCGACTCCGGGGAAGTCTTCGGGCCGTTCGAGCAGGCTCAGCCCATCGATCGGATCTACGTCACTGGCGATGGGTATCGGTTGATAGGGCGACCCGCTGAAGCACAGCGGCACAGCCGGAGCATCCTCGGTGCCGCAGACCCGCGTGCGCCCCCAGAGAGGTTCTGCGGGCACATCCAACGCGCGAGCGACCTGTTCGATGAGGGCCAGACCTTGGTCGTCGGTGTCGGCCAAGATGGCCGGGTCCACGGTGACCACCGTGCTCGGGTCATTGGCGGCCAGCGGCTCACCCCCGGAGGCGAGGATCCGACCGCGCAGTGCTGGGTTCAAGCCCTCTCGGGTGTTGACCTGCGCCGAAGCCTGCACGAAGTCGTCGCCGCGCAGCACCTGCCACTGCAGGAGCCGCCCGAACAAGACCCCGCCCAGCGCGAGAACCACCACGATCAGCGCCCAGATAGGTCCGATGCTGCGGTTGCGCTGCCCGAGCGAACGGGTCCGAGGAGCTATCCCCATCGGCGCACCGTCAGCCATCGATCCAGCCAGACCAGAGGCGCAATGAGCACCACGGCGGCGACCATCGTGAGGCCAAAGGTCCAGGCCAGATCCCCATAGGCCACCGTGCCGAAGCCAGCCGCAGCAGCCACCGCACGCAAGGACAAGACCATGAGAGCGGCACCCGCGATTGCTGCCAGGGGGAGGACCGGCAGTGCAAGCGGAGAGGTCGCCAGGAACCGGCGACTCAGCCCGAGCAGCACCCCGACTGCGAGATAGACCAGCGCGCTTGCTCCCACGGGTTCGGCCCCCGGGGGGATGAGGTCGATCAGCCACCCGCCCCCCAAGCCCATCAGGGCACCAGCCCAGGGCCCACGCATCAGCGCGGTGGCCGCGACGACGACCAACACCAGATCCGGGGTGCTGGGCAGAGCCACCGGGAGCATCGACATGGCCAACGCCGCCGCAACTAACAACAGCAGACGAAGCATGAGCCCCGGCAGCTGACTCATGGTGACTCCCGCTGCGCCAGCACCACCACGGCGTCCAGCGTGTCCACGTCGACTGCGGGTTCGACAACGGCGGTGGCCCCCAACTGGCCCGCGTCCGGATCCACGGCGATGACCGTGCCCACCGTGATGTCCGCCACGAAGGGGGCGTTGTCAGGGCTGCCCAAGGTGCGCACCTGGTCGCCCACAGTGATGGGCGCGTTGCCGATACCGGTGAGCGTGAGGGCACCACCGGCGCGTTCCGGCAGACCTGGCGGTGCCGTGGCTGACACTGACCCCAACGCCGCCTCGGATCCGAAGCGCACCCCGACGACGACTCCGGGGTCGCCCAGCAACAGGGCTCGCGAACTAGTCCGCGAGGTGCTCAGCACTCGACCCACAAGGCCCTCGGCATTGAGCACGGTGCGATCGTGCTGCACACCGTCGCGGGAACCCGCGTCGATCGTGATGCTGCGAGACCCGACGGGTGAGGTTTGCGGGGAGGACGCGACCACACGCGCGCGGATGAGGACATGATCTTGCGCGCTCGGCGGCACGACAATCTCGCCTGCTCGTTGCTCGGCTTCGAGTTGAGCGCGCAGTTGCTGGACCTCGACGCTCAGCCGGTCCCGCTGTGCCCGGGCGTCGTCGAGATCATCTTGGCCCCAACCCCGCAGCGCCTGCTGGATCGGCGCAAACACGGTGGCTGAGGCCTCCCGGATGGGCGCAGTCCACGCAGGACGAGCCAGGTCCACCAGCAACAGCGCCACCGTTGCAGCGATCAACAGCAGGACCAGGCGCTTGATGAGGTCACTCACGGCCGCCTCACCACGGCCTCGTCCTGGGTCACCCTGCATCACCAGGTAGGGGTGGTGACGAGCAGCCGGCGCAACGCGGCAAAGTCGTCTACGCAGGCTCCGGCACCACGGATCACGGACTGGCGGGGCTCCGGGGCGACCCGCACGTCGAGTCCCAACTCGCGTTGAAGGCGCGTGTCGAGTCCGAGAAGTAACGCCCCCCCGCCGGTGAGCACCGCCCCGCCATCGAGCAGGTCCCCGGAGAGCTCAGGCGGGCACAGGTCCAGCACGGCCAGGACCGCTTCGATGAGCGAGCGCACCACGGGCTCGATCATGTCGCTGACCTCCCCGGAGGATAGTGCGATGGTGCGCGGCAAGCCGGTGCTCAGATCTCGCCCCCGCACCCGAGTGGACAGCGGCATATCCAGAGGCGTTGCCGCCCCGACCACGTGTTTGATGTTTTCCGCGCTGCGCTCCCCGAGCAGCAGGTCATGGGTGCTGCGGACCCCGGCGATGATGGCCTCCTCGATCTCGGTCCCACCGATCCGCACACTGCGGGCGTTGACCACCCCGCCCAGGCTGATGATGGCGATGTCGGTGGTGCCACCGCCGATGTCGATCACCATCGAGGCAGTGGATTCATGCACGGGCAGATCGGCCCCGATCGCCGCCGCCATCGCCTCTTCCAGAACGAAGACTTGGCGCGCACCACAGTGAATGGCGGCGTCTTCCAAAGTCTTGCGCTCCACGGCGGTGACGCCGCTGGGGACGCAGACCACCATCCGGGGACGCAGCAGTCGAGAGGGGCTCACTCGGTCGACGAATGCGCGCAGCATGGCCTCAGTGATCTCGGAATCGGTGATCACGCCGTCCCGCAACGGTTGGCGGGTGCGCACTGTGGCCGGGGTGCGGCCCACCATGTCGTATGCCGGCTGGCCGGCCGCGACGAGACGTCCGGTGTGGGCTTCGACGGCGACGATCGTCGGCTCATCGAGCACGATGCCTCGGCCGCGTTGATGCACCAAGGTGGTCGCAGTGCCCAGATCGATGGCGAGGTCGCGGCCAAACAGCGACATCCCCGGACCTTTGCTCACCGGTCGATCCTATGCATCGACGTACCCACCCGATGACCGTTGTGCGGGCTCTCAGTGCCTTGGCGTCGTGCAACGGAGCGCGTATCGGTCATCGTCGGCCCTGGGCAGAGACGTGCGCCCGTTAGGTGAGACGGCGGACTTCTCCCGCTACCGGCACCGTGGCGCGATTGTGCGACGTCGCCGCGCAGGTCAACTGTTGGGGTGGCGCGACGTGCTCGGTCACCGCCACCTCGAACTCAGCGTCGAGAGCACGCAGACGCACCCGGTGCGTGGATCCCTCACTCGTCATACCGGACAAGACGACCTCACCCCAGGCCGCTCCGGGCACCGCTGCGTGCATCGCGACCAGGGCCGCCTGTGCGGCAGGTGAATAACCGGTCCTACCCCGCAGGTATGCCGTGTCCGGACTTCCACCGATGTGTCGCCGCACCACGCTGACGGCAGTGTCCGGGTCCAGGCCGCCGTAGCAGGCACCGTCTGGGAGGGCGATGACGTTGGCCGCGAACCGGTCGCCGCCGGTGTGCGAGCATTCCCAGGTTGCGTCCGGCCACTCGGCGGC
>JBGTGC010000149.1:0-14304 GCA_041746935.1 Dermatophilaceae bacterium | reverse complement strand
CGTTGACGGCAAAGGCGCGTCTTACGGCACCCACGACAACTACTTGCTCGACCGATCGGTGCCGTTTGCCCAGGTGGTCGCTGGTTTGCTGCCCTTCCTGGTGGCTCGGCCGCTCATCTGTGGTGCCGGGCGGTTGGGGATTGGGCCAGCCTCGCAGCACCCCGGATATCAGATAGCCGCGCGGGCCGACTACATCGAGACCGAGGTGGGCCTGGAGACGACCTTGCGTCGGCCGCTGGTCAACACCAGGGATGAGCCGCACGCCACGGCCACGAAGTATCGCCGCCTGCACCTGATCAGCGGGGATGCCACGTTGGCTGACGTTGGCGGGTTGATGAAGGTCGGCACGACCAGCCTCGTGCTGCGGCTCATCGAGACTGGCCTAGCCCCGAGCATCGAGCTGCGCGAGCCGGTTGAGGCGGTGCGCACCCTTTCTCACGACTGCACGCTGACGGCGACCGTGGAAACGCGGGACGGCCGCCACCTCAGCGGTCTCGACATTCTGTGCGCGTACTTCGAGGCGGCTCACTCGGCATACACCATCGGCCGGGCGGGCTGGGAGCGAGACGAGGACACCGATCAGGTCTTGGCCGAATGGTCCGGATTGCTGGATGACTTGCGCCGCGACCCGATGAGCGCGATCGACCGGGTCGATTGGGTGGCCAAACTCAATCTGCTCCGGGCCTATCTTGATCGCGGGGGTCTCGCCTGGGATGACCCCAAACTCGCCCTGATCGACATTCAATACAGCGACATCGACCCCACCCGAGGCTTGGCCATGCGGATGCGAGCGGCCGGACGCCTGCGCTCCTTGGTCGATGAGGAGTCCGTCGCGCGTGCCGTCACCCACGCCCCGGAAGACACCCGGGCCTGGTTCCGCGGCGAATGTGTGCGCCGGTTCAGTGGCGCGATCAGGGCAGCATCGTGGGACTCGGTGGTCTTCGCGCGGCCCGATCGCGGGGTCGCCCGGATCAGCCTGCCCGACCCCCTGCAGGCGACGAAAGCCCAGACTGAGACCCTCTTCGACGCGGCCCACGGCATCGATGAATTCTTGGGCTCGCTGAAACGCCCGGACCAATCAGCCGCCAACGACACCACCGTCTGATCCCGCCGGATACGATCGGTCTTCGAGCGACTCCCGCAAAACCTCGTCAAGAAAGGTGAGGATGAGATGGCCTCCCGCGAGCAAGCACAGCGCAGACCCGAGCAGGACCCCGAGCCCGAGACACCTCCTGAGGCCCCACCGGTCGCTCAGGCCAGCGCCCAGCAGCGTGACGAAGAAACCGACGCCCTGCTGGACGAGATCGACGGCGTGCTGGAGACGAACGCGCAGGACTTCGTGCACTCCTTTGTGCAGAAGGGCGGCCAATGAGCGCAGGTCTATCCGGTCATGACGGCCGGTTGGCTCCAGCGTTCATGGACGTCGGAGGCACGTCGTTCATCGATTTCCTCACTGCGCACGCCCCGCATCTGCTGCCTGGCGGCGGGCTCGGCCTGAGCGCGGATTTCAACACAGGACTCGGCATACCCCCCTCTGCGGTGCAGGTCCCCCACGGCACGACCATCGTGGCGTTGACGTATGCCGACGGGGTGATTGTGGGGGGAGACCGGCGAGCGACGATGGGCACGATGATTGCCCGCCGAGACATGGAGAAGGTCTTTGCGCCGGACGACTACTGCGCGGTGGGGATCGCCGGGTCGGCGGGGGTGGCCATCGAGATCGTGAAGCTGCTGCAGGTCGAGTTGGAGCACTACGAAAAAGTCGAGGGCACGCTGTTGTCGTTAGAGGGCAAGGCCAACCGACTGGCCAGCATGATTCGCGGCAACCTTGGCAACGTCTTCCGGGGACTGACGGTGTTGCCGGTCTTTGCCGGGTTCGACCTGCGGGCACAGGCGGGGCGGATCTTCTCTTACGACGTCACCGGTGGGAGCTATGAGGAGCAGGGTCACCACAGCATCGGCTCGGGGTCGGTGTTCGCCCGGGGTGCGCTGAAGAAACTGTGGCGGCCGCAGATGTCGTCCGACGAGGCGGTGTCGGTGGCGGTCGAGGCGCTGTATGACGCGGCCGACGACGACTCAGCCACCGGTGGTCCCGACGTCAGCCGGCGGATCTGGCCGACGATGGCCGTGCTGTCCGCCAGCGGAGTGACCTTTCTGCCTGATGACGAGCTCGAAAGCGTGGTGCGGGCCGTGGTTGACGCTCGCTCGGGAAACCCAGGGGGTGCCCGATGACCTTTGGCGGCATGTACGTCTCACCCGAGCAACTCATGAAGGATCGGGCCGACTACGCCCGGCAGGGGATCGCGCGGGGGCGGCCCATCATCGTGTGCTCCTACGCCACTGGCATCGCCTTCGTCGGGGAAAATCCCTCGCGCAGCCTGCACAAGATATCGGAGATCTACGACCGGATCGGCTTCGCTGCGGTCGGCAAATACAACGAGTTCGAGAACCTGCGGGTGGCCGGGATCAGGTATGCCGACCTGCGCGGCTTCTCCTACGACCGCACCGACGTCACCGGCCGGGGGCTCGCCAACGCCTACGCCCAGACGTTGGGCACCGTATTCACCCAAGAGGCCAAGCCTTACGAGATCGAGATCGCGGTGGCCCAAGTGGGTCGAAGCGTTGAGGAAGACCAGATCTTCCGGTTGACCTACGATGGCTCGGTCAGTGACAAGCCGGGTTTTGTTGCCATGGGCCGAGGGAGTGACCTGCTCAGCGAGAGCCTGTCAGGACGATGGGACGGCTCGATGGCGCTGGCCGATGTGTTGGCGCTCTGCGTCGATCTGCTGCAGGACGCCGGTGACGACACCGATGCGGCACCGCTGACCGGCGCTGATTGCGAGATCGCGGTGTTGGACCGCCGGCGGACGCGGCGCACCTTCCGCCGACTCGAGGGCCCACTGCTCGACACCCTCCTCGACCCCTCAGACTCCACCGACGACGTCCCCTGAGCGTTCCACCTGGCCGAGTGCTGCGTTCCGGGTCTGGTGCTGCACTGCAGCGCAGCACCAGACGAGATACGCAGCACTAGACCGGAGCGCGGCGAGAGTGGGGCGGGAGGTGTCGGGGCCACTGACGCCGGGGCGACCTAGCGGCACTTAGGCTGACTCCATGGAGCGTCGGATCTTCGGGATCGAGACCGAATTTGGGGTGACGTGCGCCTTCACGGGCGATCGCCGGCTGTCGTCGGATGAGGTGGCGCGCTACTTGTTCCGCAAGGTCGTCAGCTGGGGCCGCTCCAGCAACGTCTTTCTGGTCAACGGCTCTCGGCTGTATCTCGACGTCGGATCCCACCCCGAGTACGCCACGGCCGAGTGCGATTCACTGACCGACCTGGTCGCCCAGGATAAGGCGGGGGAGCTGATCGTGCACGACCTAGCAATCGACGCCGAGCAGCGAATGGCCGATGAGGGCATTCACGCCAGGGTCTACGTCCTGAAGAACAACGTGGATTCCCGCGGCAACTCCTACGGCTGCCACGAGAACTACCTTGTCCAACGCCGGGGCCAGCTCAGCCGGATCACCGACACGCTCATCCCGTTCTTGATCACCCGCCAGATCATCACGGGGGCCGGGCGCCTGCACGTCGTCGGTGAGCGGGCGACATACCAAGTCAGTCAGCGCGCCGACCACATCTGGGACGGGCTCAGCTCGGCCACTACTCGCTCACGCCCCATCATCAACACTCGCGACGAGCCGCACGCGGATGCCGAGCAATATCGCCGGCTGCACGTCATCGTAGGCGACTCCACCATGAGCCAGAGCACCACCATGCTCAAGGTCGCCATTACCGACTTGCTGCTTAAGACCATCGAAGACGGCACGATCCTGCCGGACCTGAGCCTGCAGAACCCGATCCGCGCAATCCGGGACGTCAGTCGGGACATGACCGGTGCCCAAGAGGTCGCGCTGACCAGCGGGCGCCAGCTGTCAGCCGTCCAGTTGCAGACCGAGCTGCTCGGGATCGTCACGAAGTATGCCGAGCGCGCCGGCCTGGCCACGCTCGAGCCCTACGCCTGGGCGCTGGAACTCTGGGAGCGCGCGCTGCACGCCGTGTCTACCCAACAACTCCACCTCATCGACACCGAGGTCGACTGGGTGATGAAGTGGTCGATGCTTCAGCGTTATGCCGACAAGCACGATCTCGCGCTGCACGACGACCGGATGCAACAGCTGGATCTGGCGTGGCACGACATCCACCCGCAGCGCGGCCTGTTCAACATCGTCGAGCGTCGGGGAGGGTCCAAGCGGCTGTGCTCCGCGGAAGACATCCAGCGCGCCCTTCACGCCCCGCCGCAAACGACTCGGGCCAAACTGCGAGGGGATTTCGTGCGGGTGGCTCAGCAAGCACGCCGGGACTTCAGTGTGGATTGGGTCCACCTCAAGCTCAACGACGCCGCTCAGCGCACCGTGTTGCTGAAGGATCCGTTTGCGGCGCAGGACACTCGCGTCGATGAACTCTTAGCCTCAATCCGCGCCGCTCCACTCAGCCCGCATCCAGGCTCGCCACTGTAGGCTGAGCACTTCCGACTTCTCCCCATCAGATCAAGGACTGCGCGTGCGAACTCCCCGTGCCCGGCTGCTTGCCGCGGCCGCCGCCCCGATCATCTTCCTCGCCGCTTGCGGCGGTGACGACACCGGAACCGACAACGACGGAACGGCGGCCAGCTCCGACGACGCTTCCGCAACGTCGGCCCGCGGCGACGACGCCGCGCAGACGTCTGCGGCGCCTATGGCGGATCTGTCCAACATCACCGTCGAGACCGCGGCCAACGACGACGACGTCGAGGTGCCTTCGCTGCTGCTGGACGGCGAGCCGTTCGCTGACGGGGAGTTGCCCTTCACCGTCGAGACCACCTCGACCGAACAGGTCGAGGAGGGAGACGGCGACGAGGTCACCGAGGGCCAAGCGGTCAGCGTGCGCTACCTGGCCATCAACGGCACCACGGGCGAAGAACTGCTCACCACCTTTCCCACCGATGAGTCCGTCGTGATGGACCTGAGCAACGAGTCGCTGCTGACCGCCTTCGTGCAGTCACTACCCGGGCAGTCAGCTGGCAGCTCGTTCATCCTGGCCATGCCGCCCGCTGAGGGTTTCGGCCCGGCAGGCAACGCAAACTTGGGTATTGGCCCCGAAGACACAGTGGTCTTCTACATCGAAGTCGTGAGCAGCAATGACCCGCTGAGCACCGCCGAGGGCGAAGAGGTCGAGCCCGAGGACGGCCTGCCTACCGTCGAGACTGACGGCACCAGCGCTGCAGAGATCACCATCCCCGATGACGCCGAGGAGCCCTCCGAGCTCGTCGTCCAGCCGCTCATCAAGGGCGAAGGTGCCGAGGTCGAGGCCAACCAGACCATCAAGGTCAACTACACCGGAGTGAAGTTCTCCGACGGCGAAGAGTTCGACAGCTCCTTCACCGCGGGCCAGCCATTCAGCACCACGATCGGCACCGGTTCGGTCATCCCCGGCTGGGATGACGGCTTGATCGGACAGACCGTCGGCTCCCGCGTGCTGTTGGTCATTCCAGCCGAAGAGGCCTATGGCGCTGCCGGCGATGACAACCCGAGTGAGTTGGCTGGCGAGACGCTGGTCTTCGTCATCGACATCCTGAGCGCCAACTGACCTCTATCGCCAACGACCTCTCGCGACGAAGGGCATCATGAGCCAATTGACCAAGCCACAGATCGAGTTCCCCGGCGAAGAACCGCCCACGGAATTGCTCGTCGAAGACATCACCGTCGGTGACGGCGGCGAGGCCACTGCTGGACGCGGCATCTCGGCGCACTATGTCGGAGTGTCCTGGTCCACCGGCGAAGAGTTCGACGCCTCCTGGAACCGCGGCTCGACGCTCAACTTCACGGTCGGCGTCGGTCAGGTCATCCAGGGCTGGGACGAAGGCCTTCTCGGCATGAAGGTCGGCGGACGTCGCCGGATCACCATCCCGCCGCACCTTGGCTACGGGGACCGCGGAGCAGGCAACGCCATCGCCCCCGGTGAGACGCTGATCTTTGTCGTCGACCTGTTGGGCGTTCGCTAAAGACAGTTCGGGGTGGTTACGCCGTTGGGGAGGCAACTTCAGCGGCGTGCCAACCTGCCGCCGCAGCAGCGAGAAACGCTGCCGGATCGCGGTCCATCCCTGCGCCCATCGTGCTCAATCGCACCGGCGAGACGCTCAGCGCCTGCGTGAGGTGTTCGCACCGGACGCTGACTCCACGCAGATGCGAGGTCTGCCCGATGAGCTCACCAGCCTGGGTCTGCACATCGCGAGCAAAGTCAGCCTCGACTCCTTCGCAGCCCGTAAGGTCTGGAATCACGAGGTCCGTCGGACGCATCAACACGCGCCCGTATGCCGTGTGGTTGTGGTGCGACACCCCGCGGTGCCGGGGACGCTCGTCAACCGCAGAGATCCGCAGCGCGGCGACGCCGTGTCCGCCCAAAAGGCTCGTCGCATTAAGTGCTTCCCCCAGCGCCACCCCCGAGAAACCCCACCTCGTCCCGGTGCCCAGGTTACCCGGCCCCTGCGTCACCACAGCAATATCGGCCTGTGCGACATGTCGCGCCGCCAACAGCCCGGTATGCACGGTGACAGCCTCAAAATCCCCACCAAAACTCTGCCCCGTCGTGATCACCGACCGCAACCACCCGGCCTCACGCAGCCCCGCGCAACTCGCCGAAAACGCCGCGGGCAACGCGCCTCCATCAGTCATCACATAGGCCACTCGAAGGCCATCGCCGCCAGGTTGGGCCCGGATCCCGGCCAGCACCGCGGGCAGACTGGAATGCAGGTCAGCGGCGACGACCGGCATACCGTCGATAGAGTCAGCGTCGCGCAGCACATCATGGTGCGGGCTCTCCTGGTCATCGACGCCCAGCACCATCGACTGCAGCGGGGTGTATCGCGCCTTGACGAGGTGTCCCGCTTGCGGCCCCCGCACAGGCAACCGATCCGGCAGGGCCACCACCAGGGCAAAACCGCCTGTGCCCAGTCCCCGCTGGTATGCCGAGATGTTGAGCAGGACGCGATCGCCCAGCACCGGCTCGCCCACCAAGTCGGGGTAGGCCAACGCCGGAATCACGCTTCGATCCTCAAGCTCGACCCGGAGTCGCACTGCGCCGGCCCACGTGTCGCCCAGTGCTGACACCACGCCTTGCGCCCACAGGATCACAGCCCGCACCCTACGTGTCCGGTAGCCTCCGATGAGTGGCAGACATCGACGCGGCGCGGCACAGCCCAGCTGCGGCCAAGACCGAGCGACTGCTCAATCTGGTCATCGCGTTGCTCTACACCCGGCAGCCGCTGAGCAAGGCCCGCATCCGCAGCGCCGTCCCGCAGTATCAGGACAGCAGCGACGAAGCCTTCGACCGGATGTTCGAGCGCGACAAGGACGAGTTGCGGGCCCTCGGCATACCGCTGCGCACCGAGATCATCGACCCGTACTTCGACGACGAAGCCGGCTATCGCATCGAGCGCCGCGAATACGCGTTGCCGCCGATCGACTTCGCGCCCGACGAGGTTGCCGTCATCGGTATGGCGAGTCGGGCGTGGTCCCAAGCCAGCCTCGCCGGACCGGCCGCTCAGGCGTTGCGCAAACTGCAGGCCGCTGGGGTTGAGCCCGACCAGGCGTCGGTGGCGGGGATCGAGCCGCTGCTGCACACCACCGAGCCCGCCTTCGAGTCGGTCCGAACGGCCACGATCAATGCCCAGACCATCCGCTTCGGATATCGCCGGTCGGGCTCGGCCGGCGAGAGCACCCGGCATATCCGGCCCTGGGCGCTGACCAATTGGCACGGACGGTGGTATGTCACCGGATTCGACCTCGACCGTGAGGCGCCTAGGGTGTTTCGCCTCGACCGGATCACCTCCAAGGTCACCTTGGATCGGGCAACGCCCAACCCGGCGTATGCCGTCCCAGCCGATCACGACCCGCGCGCCATGATCGTCGCGGCGTACCAAGGGCAGGTCGCACCGCCGTCGATGGTGAGCGTGCGGCTGCGACCCGGCACCGCCTACAGCCTGCGGCGCCGAGCCTCTTCGATCGCTGAAGGTGACCGCGAGACGGGGGAGTGGGACATGGCGACCTTCACCGAGTCCACACCCGCCATGTTGGTCAACGAAGTCGCCGGTCTTGGCCCAGATGCGCAAGTTATCGAGCCCGCCGAGGTGCGCCAAGCCGTGGCCGATCGGCATCGATTAGTGCTGGCGGCGCACGCGATGCCCGGAGGTGGATCGCCGTGGTGACCTTCGAGTCGGCGACCGATCGACTGGATCGGTTGCTCACGATGGTGCCGTGGCTGATGCGAAACCAGGGGATCGACATCGCCGAGGCGGCGCAGACGTTTGGGGTCAGCGATGAGCAGATCGTCGATGACTTGCAGTTGCTGTTCGTCTGCGGCACTCCGGGGCACCTGCCCGATGACCTCATCGAAGCTTCCTGGGAAGGTGGCAAGGTCTACGTCGGGAACGCGGACACGATTTCTCATCCCCTGCGGTTGGGGCGTGACGAGGCGTTGGCCCTGATCGTGGCGTTGCGGGCGTTGGCTGCTTCTCCTGGTCTGGGCGGTAGTGACGCGATCACCCGTGCTTTGGGCAAACTCGAGACCGCAGCCGGAGAGTCCGGGGTGGCAGCGGGCACCGTGAGCGTGATGATCGAGAGCGACGATCAGCAGCAGGAGCGGTTGGCGCAGATCCGATCGGCCCTTGCCAGCCACTCACGGCTCCACTTGCGCTACCTCGTGGCCTCTCGCGACGAAGCCACCGAGCGTGATGTCGACCCGATGCGGGTGCTGAGCGTCGACGGCCGGTGGTACGTCGAGGCCTGGTGCCACCGGGCCCGCGACGTCAGGCTCTTCCGCTTGGACCGAATCGAAACGCTCGACGTGCTGGACGTCGATGGGACCCCGCCGGCTTATGCCACGTCACGCCCCGTAGGCCCAGGGGTGTTCCAACCGCACGAGAGCGACACCCTCATCACGATGGAGGTCTCGCCGTCGGCGGCTTGGGTCGCCGAACAGTTCCCGGTCCAGAGCGTGCAGCCTGGAGTTGATGGCGTGCTGGTCGTCCAGCTGCGGGCGGCCGATCCACGCTGGTTGGTGCGATTGGTATGGCGTCTCGGCGGGGCGATCAAGGTGACCAGCCCCGCATACGTGATCGATATGGTGCGGGCAGGATCGAGCGCCGTCGTGCAGTTGAATCCCAGCCCCGAAGCGTAGACTCCGTGTCGTCTGTGGATACTCCCATCCGCACCGCGACCTGATCGCAAAGAAAGGCAACACCGTGCTCAGGAACCTCCAAGGGTGGCCGCTGGTCATCATCATCCTGGCTATCATCATCCTGGTGGGCTGGAAGCGTCTGCCCGATGCCGCCCGCAGTGTTGGTCGTTCGATGCGGATCTTCAAGTCCGAGGTCGAGCAGATGAGCAACAAGCCGGACGAGGACAAGCCCAGCGCGGCCAGCAAGGACACCGTCGACGGCGTCCCGCGGCCCGAGCCGATCGACCGCGATCACGACCACCGCGATCACGACCACAGCAGTGACAACCATGGCAGTCAAGACCACAGCAGTGACGTCGAGCGCAGCGGCACCGACGAACGCAACAACTGACCTCCCCGACGCCAGCTGATCCACCGATGGTCCTGTCCCGCAAGCGCGGTCGCGATCCCGAAGGCCGGATGTCCCTATCCGGACACTTCAAGGAATTCCGCAACCGATCGATCGTGGCGGCGATCGCAATCCTCGCCTGTGCCGTGGTCGGCTGGATCTACTACGAGCAGATCTTCGACATCATCGTCGACCCCATTTCGGACGTTGAGCGGGACGACGGCACGCCGCTGATCGTGCTCAACGCCGCGGCGACCATCACCCAGCCGTTCGGCCTGCAGTTGCGCATTTCCTTCTTCGTCGGAGTGGTCCTGGCCAGTCCTATCTGGCTGTGGCAGATCTGGGCCTTCATGCTGCCGGGCTTGAAGCAGCGCGAACGTCGGCTGGCCATCTGGTTTTTCGTGGCCTCCGTGCCCCTTTTCTTTATCGGGGTCGCCCTCGCCTCGTGGGCCCTGCCGCGCACCGCTGCCATCCTGTTGTCCTTCTTGCCAGACAGCGCGGGCGGGGTGCTCACCGCAGTTGACTGGCTCAACTTCGTGCTCTATTTCGTGGTCGCCTTCGGCATCGCGTTCCTGCTCCCGGTCTTCATGGTGGGGCTCAACAGCATCGGACTGTTCCCCGTCAAGGCCATGAAGTCGGGGTGGCGCTTCGCGCTCCTCGGCATCTTGGTCTTCTCGGCGATGGCCACCCCGGACCCTGAAGTCAGCACGATGTTTGCCTTGGCAATCCCCATGTTCGGCCTCTATTGGTGCGCGGTCGGCGTTGCCTCCTTCAACGAACGACGCCGCCGCAAGAAGGACCCCGAGTGGATGGGCACCGCAGACGACGAAGCCAGCGAACTTTGAGGTATGCGGTCCTGCACGGTCGACGCTCGGGCAGGGGCCGGGATCGTCACCTTGTGGAACACAGCGTCACTGTGCTGCGCGCCGGGGGACATGCCGTGCACGTGCTCCAGGCCGCCGATGTGGCGCAGGCCCATGAGTCCTGCCAGGCCGCGGTAGACGACGGGGTCGACGTGCTGCTGGTTATCGGAGGCGACGGTGTGGTGCGGATCGCGGCTCGCCACTGCGCTCACTCCTCGACGGCACTTGCCATCATCCCAGCCGGAAGCGGCAACGACACGGTGCGCTCGCTCGGCATACCGACCACCGCCGCTGAAGCAATCACGGTCGCTCGTCGCGGGCACCGACGGACCATCGATCTGATCTGCGCCGAGGGCGCGTCGGAGCAGGGTGATGGCGTCGGTGGGGAGGCCCAGTGGCACGACTACGTCGTCGGCTCGGTGCCCGCCGCGTTGGACGCCCGCATCGCCGCACGCTCTGAACGAGTCCCGTCGATGCTGGGCCCGGCTCGCTATACGGTCGCAACTTTGGCCGAGATACCCCAGTTGCGACCGCAGGCCTACCATCTCATCCTCGACGACGAGATGCTCGAGGTGGACGCCCTGGTGGTCGCAGTGTGCAACCTGCCGACCTTCGGCGGAGGTATGCAGATCGCCCCCGACGCCGATCCTGCCGACGGTTTGCTCGACGTGGTCATCATCGAGAAGGTCAGCCCGTTGGCCGCCGCGGGACTCTTGCGCTCAGTCTTCGCTGGCACCCACCCGAGTCACTCGGCCGTGCGCATCGAGCGCTGCACGCGGGTGGAGGTCGCCGGTCCTGAGCTGACGGCATACGGCGACGGTGATCCGCTTGGCCCACTGCCCCTGACGTGCTCGGTCCTCCCGAAGTCGCTGCACGTCGTTGTGCCGGCCTGAATTCCGTTTCCGATCAGGCAGGCAACCCCGGGCCGTCAGAGCCGCGCACTCATCCTGACGTAGCCTGAGGTGCATGTCCGAGGCCGAGCAATTGTCCCCGGCGGAGCGGTATGCCGCATCGCGCGATCGTGCTCGTCGCCAGCGTTCTCCGGCGGGAGAGTTCGCCGCCGGGTTGGACTTCGAACTCGATGACTTCCAGATTCAGGGGATCGACGCGGTGGCGGCCGGGTCCGGGGTCCTCGTCGCGGCACCGACCGGAGCCGGCAAGACCATCGTGGGCGAGTTTGCGGTGGCCATGGCCCTGCAGACGGGCCGCAAAGCCTTCTACACCACCCCGATCAAGGCGCTGTCCAACCAGAAATACCACGACCTCGTCGCCAGGCACGGTGCCGATCACGTCGGGCTGCTGACCGGCGATTCCTCCATCAACGGCGAGGCGCCCGTGGTGGTGATGACCACCGAAGTGCTGCGCAACATGATGTATTCCGGGTCCTCGACGCTGATGAACCTCGGGTTCGTCGTGATGGACGAGGTGCATTATCTCGCTGATCGCTTCCGAGGAGCCGTCTGGGAAGAGGTCATCATCCACCTCGCCGACAGCGTGCAGGTGGTCTCGCTCTCAGCCACGGTCAGCAACGCCGAGGAGTTCGGCGAATGGCTGCGCGCGGTGCGGGGCAACACCGAGGTCATCGTCAGTGAACATCGCCCGGTGCCGCTGTGGCAGCACATGATGGTCGGCACCGATATGTTCGACATCTTCGTGCAGACGCCGGGGAGCGTCGCAGGTCGCGATCACGGGATGACCCGGACCAACCCCGATCTGGTGCAACGTATCTCGGTCGCCGAGCGGGCATCGACTGGCTGGCGGCGCGAGGACGCCGGCGGGCCTCGTGGCCGCAAGGGCAAGTCGCGCTCTTCCGGTCGCGGGTCATCCGAGCGTTCCTCGGACCGATACGCACGTCACGACTCGGGCGGCCACGACGGAGGCGGCGGTGTCTCGAGGGTCCGTCCCGGCCGGCCGCCAGCGCACGGGGCCAGTCGTGCCGACGTCATCGAGGAGTTAGAGCGGGCCGGTTTGCTGCCCGCCATCACCTTCATCTTCAGCCGAGTGGGCTGCGACGCAGCGGTCACGCAGCTACTCTCCCGAGGCACTCGATTGGTGCCGGATGCGCTCAGTCGCCAGATTCGGCATACGGTCGCGGATCGGGTGGCCGGGCTGAGCGAGCCCGACCTGGCGGTGTTGGGGTATGCCGAGTTTGCCGAGGGCCTGTCCCGCGGGTTTGCCGCTCACCACGCAGGCATGTTGCCACTGTTCCGCGAGATCGTCGAGGAGTTGTTTTCGGCGGGGCTCGTGCGTGCCGTGTTCGCCACCGAGACCCTGGCCCTGGGGATCAACATGCCCGCTCGCACCGTCGTCCTCGAGAAGTTGGTGAAGTTCAACGGCGAGACCCACGCGCCAATCACCGCCGCCGAATACACCCAGCTGACGGGGCGCGCGGGGCGACGCGGGATCGACATCGAGGGTCACGCCGTGGTGCTGCACCGGCGCGGGGTAGACCCCGTCGACGTGGCCGGGTTGGCTTCGACCCGGACGTATCCGCTGCGCTCGAGCTTCCGTCCCAGCTACAACATGGCGGTCAATCTGGTTGCGCAGTTCGGTCGGGATCGGGCGCACGAGTTGTTGCAGGCCTCGTTCGCACAGTTCCAGGCCGACCGCGCGGTGGTCGGATTGAGCACGCAGGTGCGACGGCATACCGGGGCATTGCAGGGGTATGCCGAGGCGATGACCTGCGATCTCGGAGACTTCGCGCAATACGCTCAGATCCGCCAACAGATCACCGTTGCCGAGAAGGCCGGAGCTCGACGTCGCAGCGCCAACCGTCGCTCCTCGATCGCCCAATCACTGCAAGACCTGAAGCCCGGCGAGGTCGTGCACCTGTCCAGCGGCCGTCGGCGGGGGATGGCCATCGTGCTGCGCAGCCCTCGCAAAGCCACGGCGACCCCGGAGCCCACGGTGTTGACGAGCGAGGGCCAGGTGCGTCGGGTTGGGGTCGCGGAGCTGGAGGAGCCGCTGACCGCCCTGGACACGGTGCGGATCCCGCCGAACTTCAACCCTCGCAACGCCAAGTCTCGGCGAGATCTGGCCGCAACGGTGCGGGCTCGGGTGCCACAGGATGCCCACACGCGTCCGAAGAACGCTCGAAAGGCGCAGATCGAGGCTGACCCCGAGACCGCGGCCGAGATTGACCGGCTCAAGACGGCGTTGAAGAGGCACCCGTGCCACCAGTGCCCCGAGCGCGAGGAACACGCCCGGTGGTCAGACCGCTGGTGGCGGTTGCGGCGCGAGACCGATGACCTGCAACGCCGGATCGGCACCCGGACCAACACGGTCGCGCGGACGTTCGAGCGGATCTGCGACTTGCTGAGCGAGCTGGGGTATCTGAGCTCTGATGGTCAGTCGGTGACCGAGCAGGGTCAGCAGTTGCGGCGGATCTACACCGAGCACGACCTCGTGGCCGCTCAGAGCCTCAAGGCCGGCACGTGGCAACGGCTGGACGTGCCCTCGCTGGCTGCTGTCATCTCGATGCTCATCCACGAGCCGCGTACCGAGGAGACCTCGGAGGTGACGATGCCCAACGTCGAGACCGCCGAGGCCTATCACGAGATGGTGGCGATCTGGTCGCAACTGCAGACCAACGAAGCCGACCACCGGCTGCCCACGACCCGCGAGCTCGACGCCGGTATCGCGTCCATGGTGCACAAGTGGGCCTCAGGTCGCAGCCTGGAGGAGGTGCTGCGGGGGAGTGACCTCACGGCAGGCGACTTCGTGCGACATTGCAAACAGATCATCGACCTGCTCGGTCAGGTGCGGCAGGCTGCGCGCCAGTCGCAGCACTCGGCCGTGGCCGACGTGGCCAACCGGGCCAGCACCGCGATGCTGCGCGGGGT
>JBGTGC010000148.1:0-5000 GCA_041746935.1 Dermatophilaceae bacterium | reverse complement strand
GCCTACGGCTGCCGGATGCGATGGTGCTCGCCACTGCCCAGCAACTCGGCGGGGGCATGCTGACTTACGACCAACGACTTCGGCGCTACGCCGCTGATGAGACAGATGGACCTGACGAGGCTGCCGCACACCGGTTGAACGATCGGGTTGGTTGCACCGAGTTCGCGAAAGGGTGGCCTTGGCCGTGGGGCAATCGTCACGTAGAGCCAGGTGCGGGGAGCCAGCCAATCAGCCGGGTACCTTGACGTGTTCCACCAACCAGCCCGGCTTCTCGCAGCAGATCCCCTCGAACGCGTCTCCCACTCGCAGGCGGACTACCTCGTCAGGGTCTGCCATGGTCGCGAAGAGCCCTTCCAGCCGAGCATGGTCGGCCAGCACGACGCGAACCACTTCTTCGGTCCGGACAAGGGAGTTGGGATGACCGCCCTTGAGCATCTCGACGAACTGCTCGGGCATACGAGGCACCGAGGGCGGCGGGCGTCGTCCACCGGACGTCGCAGACGACCGCACTTGCACGCTGCCATCGCTTGCCGCCAACCGGTTCGTTGGTCGTCGATCAACGATCGCGCAACGGGCTGCTCGGGATGACACTGGCTAGCACTTCAGAGCTCGATTCGTCGGCTTTCGTATGCCCATATGGCGATCTGTACGCGATTGCGGGTACCGAGTTTGGACATCACGTTGCCTATGTGGGTTTTGACGGTGCCGATTGACATGAAGAGTTGGGACCCTATTTCGGTGTTGGACAGGCCTTGGCCCACTGCGAGCACGATCTCTTCTTCGCGTGCGGTGAGCGGGTCTACCGGCTCGAGGGCTGTGCGCGCGTGGCGGTCGGCGAAGGTCGATAGCAGTCGGGCTGTGATGCTGGGAGCGATCAAGGCATCGCCCGCGGCGGCTGCCCGGATGGCCTGCACTAAAAGCTCGGGCCCCGCGTCTTTGAGGAGGAATCCTCGTGCCCCTGCCTTCAGTGCGTCGTGCACGTATTCGTCCAGGTCGAACGTGGTGATCACCACTACGGCTAGTGGGTCCTCGACTCCGGGGCCAGCGAGTTGTCGCGTGGCTTCTATGCCATCAAGTTGGGGCATCCGGATGTCCATAAGGCACACGTCCGGGCGTAGTGAACGCGCCAGGGCCACCGCTTCGAGCCCGTTCTCAGCTTCAGCGACGACCTCGATGTCAGCTTGGGCCTCCAGCACCATCACTAGACCCATCCGGACGATGTCATGATCATCAGCAACCAGGACCCGCAAACGAGTCTGATCCGGGGCGGGATTGTGCGGGGAACTCATTGAGGCCACCCGGTGATTGACTTGTCACTCATCGCGGGCCAACGCTGCGGGGGATGGTCGCTGACACGGTCCAACCGCCGCCTGTGTCGGGGCCGGCCTGCAGGATGCCGCCGAGTAGTTGCATGCGCTCTCCCATGCCTACGAGCCCGTAGCCGTGTCGGTGGTTTCGGGCGTGGGCGTGGCCATTGTCTGCCACCGTGATATCGACACGATCAGTCGACCCGGTGACCTTCACATCGATCCGAGTCGCGTTCCGCGCGTGTAACCGGGTGTTGGTCAGCGACTCCTGCACGACACGGTAGATCACGGCATCAACAGTTGAGTCCACACCGTCTAGTTCGCCGCAGACGCGGAGCACGACGTGACCTTTCCCAGCGTAGGAACGGATCAACTCGTCCAAGTCACCCACTCCCTGTGCTGGTGTTCGCGCGCCTTCCTCACCTTGCCGCAAGATACCGACCAAAGACCGCATCTCGGCAATCGACTTGGCCGCGGCCTTTTCAATATGAACTAACACCCCCAGCGCACGAGCTGGGTCGCTACCAGTGATTGCCCTACCCGCTCGCGCCTGCCACAAAATGCCGGAGATGTGATGAGCGACCGTGTCATGTAGTTCTCGTGCGAGCTTCTCGCGTTCAAAAGTGCGGATCTGATCGTGCTTGCGTTGCTGATCGTGCCGCCAGAAGCGCATCGCAACCCCGAGCGCGCCAGGGAAGAGCAAGAAACCCACGCCGAGCACAATGTTCGCTGCGCTCTCGCCGTACAACGGCTCCCTGATGAAGTGACACCCGAGGACGAAGATGAGACCTATCACAACATCCCGACCGGCAGCCCATCGGGCCAACGAATACGGGAAGAGCAGTACGCAGGCGGTGACGAACAGCACCCCGTAGTCGCGCCCAGCCACCACCGGACCCAACCCAGCGACGGACTGGGCGCTGAAAGCCAGCATCGTCGCCGCCAGCGGCCACTTCTTCCGTCCCAGCAGGGCTAGGACAGCAACCAGCGTCCACGCAACGGTGTATGCCGGCCACGGCACGTCAGTACGCAGCACCCCTTCCACAAACGTGGCCGGCACCAAAATGGCCACGATGGCAAGGTCCCAGCCAGACCACACAGAGGCAGGCACAACCCGGGGTTCGGCCCAGACCGACTCGATGAAATCACGTAGCACCATGCCCACACTAGGCAGCCCGACCCACCAACGGATCAGACCAATGGCCGATACGCGGAACGACTTTGGTCCGAGAACCCGCAAGACCCGGGGACGATCCAGAACACGAGCGAGGTCCCAAAAATGGATACATGTCACCGACCTCAACCGACGCCACCGCCCCCACTCCACCCCTGATGCAACGAGCCGGGGCCTGCGCAGCCCTCGTGGAGGGTGCTGCCTACATCATCGGAATAGTCCTCTTCGCCGCCTACCTGCTTCCCCAAGGCTTCACCGACAGCGCCGATGACCCCGCCGCGACCATGGCGTTCATGTTGGACCACCGAGTGCTGCTCTACGTGTGGACCTTCGTCATCTACCTCATCGCCGCTGCGGCGTTAGTCGTACTTAGCCTCGCGCTGACCGAACGCTTCCGGCCCACATCACCGGCCTTAGCCCAGGTTGGGTCCGCTTTCGGCATCATCTGGTCCGCGGTGTTGTTCATCAGCGGGATGATCGCCTTAGTCGGTCAAGGTGCCGTCGCCGACCTGGTAGTTGCCGATCAGAATGCGGCCGTCCAACTTTGGGCCGCAGTGAGCACCATTCACGACGCGACCGGTGGCGACATAGAAATCGTCGGAGTGATCTGGATCCTCATCATCAGCCTCACCGGCCTACGCTCCACCCGGCTGCCCAAGGCGTTGAGCATCCTCGGCATCGTCGTCGGCATAGCCGGTACCGCGACCTTCGTCCCTGTGATCGCCGACGTCGGCGCAGTCTTCGGACTCGGCTTCATCATCTGGTACTTCTGGGTGGCCATAGTGCTCTGGCGAACCGACACAGCAGACACCAGCATGCAGGAAACTCGTTAAGACACACCCCGCTCTAATCCTAGGCCGAAGGTGTTCGTGGAGGGATCGACGTCCGGGACACGTCCCCCGTGCGGGAATCTCGGACCCTAGTTGCGCGTCCGCAGCTACCAGAGTCTCTTCTCGTATGACTCTTGCAGTCCTGCCTCGATTGCTTCGGTACTTGACGGCTCGGTGGAGCCGTCCGGGCTCGAGGTAACAATGTGTGCGGCGATCACTGCGCCGATCCGAGGTCGTTGATCAGGCGACCAAGTTTCTGGTTCCCACAGTCGTGACCGTCTGAGGGCCTTGCCACAGTGGGTGAATACCTTCACGATGTCGATCACCAGAGCGCCCCAGGGGCATTGTGCCGTCCAGGGCGGTGGCGGCAGGGATGTCCTCGTTTGTGCCCATCGCGGCGTGGCCCTCGATGCGCAGTGTCTCGTTGACACCGGGAGTGCTGCGGACGGATTCTCGGCGAGGTTCTGTGCCCCGTCGAAAAGTCGGTTGCCAGGCAGCTCACCGATGGCAACCCGCGTAGATGAGAGCACTCGGATGAAGCCTGGCGGGCCTCCTCGTGGGCTAGCGTCGCAGCTACCGTCCGCGCCAGCAGTCGCCACGACAGCGAACGGCGACAGTGCCAGGATCTTCTCGCAATGCTGATCCAGCTGGCTGATGGCCTTGAACTGGGCCGCTCGACCGGGTTATCCAAGACCATCCCGCAGGGACTCTCGGGTGGGGCGTGGGCGCATAAGGTTCCCTTTCGACGTCTGCCATGTGATGCCCGGCCCGGCGACCAATCTGACGACGCCGCTCCATCACTATTCACCTGCAGACCCGTGGGTTGAGTGTGGATCATCGAGGGGATTTGTTGCGACGACTCATCCGCCACCGATCACGGAGCCCGTTCCGGTCATTGATCGTCATAAGGCGAGAGCAGCGTCGGCCGAACTTGGGGCCGCGCTACCCCGGGTCGAGGTCAAAAGCGTCACTGATGGCGCGAGCCAGATCGGGTTCCTGATCGTCGAACAAGAGCCCCAGCGTGTCGCCGACATCGTTTCGGCGCACCGTGGTGATGCTGTCGCAACTCACGACACTGTTCTGGTCGAGTCCGTTTCGTGGCCCAACCGAGACTTCACTGATGATTCCGCGCACCGTGCTGGTGATGGGTGCCACCGTCACCCAGGTCAACAGGTGCAACTTCGATTGCCGAGTCAGGACCAGCGCAGGCCGACGCTTGTCCAGGTGCACCGATGCGATAGTGCGCATCAGTCCAACTCGGGATGCGGTAGATCGAGCAGGCCGTCGAGGTCGGGGTAGACAGACTCACCGCGACGGGCGAGATCAACCAGGATGGCCTCCTCGCCTCGGTAGCGCTGATCTCGCTGCAGCCGAGCGATTCCGCGCCGGACGGCTTCGGAACGATTGGCGGCACGGCCTTCGACGACCTCGGTGTCGAGGGCTTCAAGCTCGCTGTTCTCGAGGCGGATGGCGATTTGCGTAGTCATGATCCAAGTCTACCGGCCGCGTCAACCAATTGGTATGCAAACCTTCCGCATCCTTCGGTCGTCTCGATTGTGCTCCCGTCCCGGTGGCCGATCCTCCTGCGGTGACTCCTAAGCACCCTTCCTGAGGATCGAGATTAGAGCGCTGATTCGTGGAAGGCTCACAGGGCGGTCGATGTGGCCGCTGGAGGGTATCGGCAATGCG
>JBGTGC010000147.1:0-8848 GCA_041746935.1 Dermatophilaceae bacterium | reverse complement strand
ACACTTGCGCTGAGGTCTGAGGCACCATCCACCTGGGATTCCACCCAGAGCACCGTCGCGAGCCGCGCACGCATCGCTTTCCCCCGAGCAACACCCTGGGGAAACAACTTCACGAACATCGCCAACTCATGCCTCGACGAGACCAATACAGTCGACCTGCGGTGGGCGTGGCCTGACTCTGGCCAACAGGGCCAGATCGCGAGTCCCGCCGTCAACGCCTGGGAGTTGTGGATCCGTTCCGGCGGTGCTGGCACCTGGCAGAAGCAGAGCGAGGCGGCCGGAAACCAGCGCACAATCCGACTGGCCCGGAGCGCTCTAAGCACAGGTTCCTACGACATCAAGATCATTGCCCGTCTCGACGGCGCGCGCCGATACTGGGTCGAGGGCACCCACATCCTGTCCGTGTCGTACGACGGCAACGGACGCCCTGACTGCACCGCGGTCCGGGTCAACAATGCCTTTAACCCTGGTGGCCCGGTGGTGTTGCCATGAGCCAGCCCCCCTGCGAGATCGAGGAGCCAGTGCATCCCGTGCGCCGCTGGCTCGGCTCCTTGATGCGTGTCATCGGAATTGCGTGCGCAGTGTGCCTCGGCACGGCGCTGGTCCTGCTTGTCCTGCTGCCCCGGGTGATGGGGTGGGTGCCGCTTACGGTGTTGTCCGGCTCGATGGAGCCCGCCATACCGATCGGTAGCCAGGTGGTGGTCGAACGAGTCCAGACCGAGGCCGAGCTGGCCGACATCGAGATCGGCGACGTGATCTCGTTCATGCCGCAACCCAACGACCGCACTGTGGTCACGCATCGAGTCGTGGCGCAATCCGTCCAACTCGATGGCGACATCATGCTGACCACCCGCGGTGACGCCAACGAGGTTAACGATCCCGAACTCATCGGCGTGCAGCAGATCCGTGGCGTCAGCAAATACCACATTCCGTATGCCGGGTACGTGGCCTCATTCTTGGACGTGCGGCAGAAGCAGACCGGCACGGTGATCGTGGCGGTGCTGCTCTTGAGCTACGCCGGGTGGAACCTGCTGGCGGCCCTGCGCGAGCGCCGAAAGGCCCAGCCGGAATCCAATCTTGTGGCGCTTGAGGACATCAGCGACGAGGAACAGGCGTCACGGTGACGACGCCGCTCGGAGGTAAGCGGGCGATGAGCCTGGGGGTGGCCATAGCCGCCTTGGCCAGCCTGGGCACGGCCGGCGCGCACGCTCAAGAGGAAAACCCGGGGGCAAGCATCAACCGGCTTGAACTGTCCAGCGATGGGAGCAACTTCGCCCCCTCGCTGAGCGAACCGCTTTTTCCCGAGCCATTCCTGTTGGTGCCAGGCCAGTCAGTCTCCGACAGCCTGTGGGCCCTCAACACATCAGAGGAGACGGCCATCGTGTCCCTGTACCCAACCGAGATTGATTCGACGCTGCCCGAAAGCACCTCTCCCGACGATGACTTCCGGGTGGGTGCCCGCACGCAGCAGCAGGACGCGACCTCTTTCTCCGTCGCCGAGCTAGATTCGTGCATACCCCTCGCGCAAGCCGTGCTGGCGCCTGGTGAAGACGCCGAGATCACGATAGCCGTAGCGCTGCCGTTCACGTCGGGAAACGTATCGCAGCAGCAGTCGATCTCGGTGGACTTTGTGGTCGACCTGCGCCCCGAAACCGGCGGCGGAGAACGGTGCGGTCCAGACCCAAATCCAGACCCCATTCCTGATCCTGACCCGAATCCCGATCCTGACCCTGGCCCCAGTCCCGACCCGGGGCCGCCCGGAGTAGACCCCGGTCCGGGCGCCCTGCCGATTGCTCAGCCCGACTCGCCATCGGTCGTTCCCGACAATGATCCCTTGCCACGAACAGGCAACGACGTGCTACCGCTGCTGCTTCTGGGATTGGTCGCCATCGTCGGCGGTGCCGCGTTGCGCCGCGCCGGTCGTGAAGGCCAGTCTGACTAGATCTGTGCGTTCTCGAAGGATTCCATGGTGGTCTCATCCTCGAGGTAGGCCAGACACAGCACGCTGCGGTCATCGGCGTCCCAACCCTCTTGGGTCGGCGAGAGATCTTGCAGGACGAGCGAGGACTCCTCATACGACAGGCCAACGTAGTCCTCGAAGCCTGCGGTGCAGCCCTCTTCGAAGGTCATAACTTAGCCTCGGGGGATCAGCCACCGAGTCGCCGCATGTCCGAGCTCAACAGCATCGGCTCGCCGATCTGGTCCGATGCTTCCAGATCGCACCACGCTTCGATGACCCAGTCGTGATCGCCCTCGGGGTCGGCGACGGTCTGCTGAATTCTCCACAGGCGCGCCGAATCCGCGGTTCCCGCAGCGTCGTCGGCACCGGCGACACTCGGCATACCAGGCGGAGCTCCTCGTTCCGGGGCAATGCTCAGCAATGACGTCCCGCGCGCGTTGGCCCCGGTCCCGATGTGGTCGTGATCGTCGTAGTAGCGCGCAAGCGCGGCATCCCAATGCTCGGCGCTCATGATGATCTCGCGCGGTGGATCGACCAGGGCCGCGACAGTTCGCTCCAGCTCGGCGAGCGTGCGCCATTCATCGCGGGCCGCCAACTCAACCCGACGGAACATCGCGTTGCGCACCATGACCCGGAAGGCTCGCTCGTTGCCGGTGATGGGCCGGGCCACCTCGATGGGTGCCCCAGCCGCGGCTCGGGCTGCGGCGGCGGCCACGGCTTCGGGGTCGGTCAGGGCTTCCCACTCTTCCAGCAGCGAAGAGTCCGTTTGCCGGATCGTTTCGCCGAGCCACTCGATCAGGTCATCGAGCTGTTCGTTGCCGGCGGCTTCGGGCACGGTCTGGCGAAGGGTGCGATAGGCGTCGGTCAGGTAGCGCAACAGCACACCCTCGGAGCGAGTCAGTTGGTAGACGGCGATGAACTCCCCGAAGGTCATGGCCCGCTCATACATGTCGCGCACGATCGACTTGGGGCTGAGCGCGTCTTCGGTCACCCACGGGTGGGTCTGGCGGTAGATCTCCAGCGTGGCTTCGAGGATCTCCAACAACGGCTGCGGCCAGGTGATGTCGTCCAGCAGCAGCATTCTTTGGTCGTACTCGATGCCGTCGGCCTTCATCTCCCCGACCGCTTCACCCTTGGCTTTGGAGCGCTGGGCGAAGAGAACCTGGCGCGGATCGTCGAGCACCGACTCGATCACCGAGACCACGTCCAAGTGGTATGCCTGTTCGTCCGGATCGAGCACGTCCAACGTGGCCAGCGCAAACGGGGCCAGGGGCTGGTTGAGCGCGAAGTTGTCCTGCACCTCGGTGCTCATCGACACGCTGCGCCCATCGACACCCGGCGGGTCGACCCGATAGAGCACGCCCGAGTCCAGCAGCGAACGCGACAGATTGATGGCTTGGCGGGCCGAACGAGCTTGCGCGGCAGGGGTGTCGTGGTTGTCCCGCACTAGCCGTCGCAGGTGCTGGAAAGGATCGCCGGGCCGAGCCACCACGTTGAGGATGAGCGAATGGGTGATTCGCATCCGTGAGCCGAGTGACTCCGGTTGCCCGTTGACGAGTTTGTCGAAGGTCTCCTCGGTCCAGTTGACGAAGCCATCCGGCGGCTTCTTCTTCTGAATTTTGCGTAGCTTTTTGGGGTCGTAGTTGGCTTTGGCTACCATTCGCGCGTTCTCGATCGTGTGCTCTGGGGCTTGCACCACGACATACCCCTGGGTGTCGAAGCCGGCCCGGCCGGCCCGTCCGGCGATCTGCTGGAACTCGCGGACTTTGAGCACTCGCTGCCGCGACCCGTCGAACTTGGTCAGCGCAGTGAACAGCACGGTCCGGATGGGCACGTTGATGCCCACTCCGAGGGTGTCCGTGCCGCAAATGACTTTGAGGAGGCCGTCCTGCGCCAACTGCTCGACAAGCCGCCGATACCGCGGCAACATGCCCGCGTGGTGGACCCCGATGCCGTTGCGGACGAGCGTCGAGAGCGTCTTGCCGAACCCGGACGTGAACCGAAAGGCTCCGATCCTGGCCGCAATGGCGTCCTTATCTTCCCGAGACATCATTTTCAGCGACATCAGCGCTTGTGCCTGATCCAGCGCGTCTTTCTGAGTGAAGTGCACGATGTAGATCGGGGCTTGCTGGCTGGTCAGCAGGTCGCTGATCGTCTCCGGCAGCGGCGTCATCGCCCAACTGAACGACAGCGGCACCGGTCGCTCGGCGTCATCGACGACCGCGGTAGGCCGGCCCGTGCGGGCCGTCATGTCGCCGGTGAATCCGCTGACGTCGCCGAGCGTGGCCGACATCAGCAAGAACTGCGCCTGCGACAACTCCAACATCGGGACCTGCCAGGCCCAACCACGATCGGGGTCGGAGTAGAAATGGAACTCGTCCATGATAACGAGCCCGACGTCAGCCGCCTCGCCCTCGCGCAGCGCGATGTTGGCCAGGATTTCCGCGGTGCAGCAGATGATCGGCGCATCGGCGTTGACCGAGGCGTCCCCGGTCACCATGCCCACGTTGTCGGCGCCGAAGATGGTGCATAACGCGAAGAACTTCTCGCTCACCAGGGCCTTGATCGGCGCTGTATAGAAACTCACACGGTCTTCGGCCAGGGCCTGGAAGTGCGCTGCCGTGGCCACCAGCGACTTCCCCGATCCGGTGGGGGTCGAGAGGATGACGTTAGCCCCGCTGAACAGCTCGATGATTGCTTCGTCCTGATGCGGATACAAGGTCGTGCCGTGCTCGCCGGCCCAGTCCGCGAAGACGGTGTAGAGCGCGTCGGCCTCAGGTGGGCCATCGGGGATCAGTGCTTCAAGGGTGGGCATCACCGCCCAGTCTCTCGCACCAGGAATCCCAGCAACACACCGTCGCCGTTCACGTCTACCACGCAATCTGCGCGCGAGAGCCCTTTATGCCCGCGAACGTCGCCGTATGTGGCGTACGTCGCGGGCATTTTGGCACTTCGACGCTGTTGAGACCCGCCAGGCATGGTGAGAGCGCCGCGCACATCAGGATCAGAGGCGGACGACCATCTTCTCGGTGTTTTCGCCCTGCAGGACCCCGAGGAAGGCGTCGACCGCCCCGTCGCTGCCGTCGCGGAGGGTCTCCCGTAAGGTCAGTTCACCCGACTCGAGCCACTGTGCTGCCCGGTCGGCATACTCACTGCTGAGTCCCAGTGATCACCCACCAAGAATCCGCGGATGGTGCCGCGGGTCCGGATCAGCCGGGACAGGTTGCGCGGACCTGGGGCCGGCTCGGTGTCGTTGTAGACCGAGATCATCCCGCACAACCGCAATGCGCCCGTTCTGCCGCAATGTGCCGATCGCAGCCTCCAGGTGGTCCCCGCCCGCGTTGTCGAAGCAGACGTCGATGCCATCTGGCGCCATCCCGATCCGTGCAAGACGTGATCACCGATAGCGAAGCCCTCCGCGCGGGACTCCTCGACAACCCCTACAGCGGCACCATCCATCGCCATGTCGAGCTCGAACGGGGCGGCATACGACTTGGCGTCGCTCGTCCGGCCACGCATGTAGGGATCGACCGACATCACGCTGTTGCGGACTCGCAAGTGCCCCTCATTCACGGCGGATCGTGCTCTCGACGACCTCGCAGTTATTGGCAGTCGGCCAGCCCACGGGACGCGAGCCGAGCCGCACCTCACCTGGCGCGGATGCAGAGAGAGTGGCAGATGGGGTAGGTGAGTCAGGCATGGTGCCCCTTCAATCGGTTGACGATAGCGGAACCGAGGGCGCGGCCGGAGAGGTACGCGGCTTCGACGCGCGGACGCTGGGACCAGGCGTCACCGCATACCCCGACGTTGTCCTCGCCGAGATAGTGCGTTGCTTCACGAGTGGAGGTGGGCCGCGCGAAGGTCCACCGGTGCATGTCGGTCCACTCCGGAGCCTCGGGTATGCCGAGCAAAGAGGTGAGGGTGGCCACCATCTGAGCCGTGGCGTCCTGCGGAGTATCGAGGTGGGCGGCCGCGAGGGCCGGTGTCGAGTGGGCGACCAGGACGGCTGCCCCATCGCCGCGACGCTGGCCGTCGTCGGCAATCCAGGCAAGGTGGTCATCGCCGTTCACGAAGGCCCCATCGAAAGGCCTGTCGAGGTCATCGCCCCAAGTCCGTGTTCGCCAGCCTGCGGACAACGCCAACACCGGCTCGAAGGCATCAACCAAGAGTGCGTATGCACTGGACGACGGGTCTAACAGTCGCTTTGCCTGGGGGTCGGGCATCGCCAGGGCCACCGCGCTCGCCGGACGTCCATCGACCAATAATCCTGCTGGGCCGCTCGTCACCGACTCCACCGAGAGCCGCTCGACACCTAAGCCGACGGCGAGGTCCTCGACCAGCGAGCGCAGACCGAGCGGAGCCGCCCAGCGATCGTTGCCCTCTTTTGGCTCACCTCGCACCCCGTCGTCGAAAACGTCGAAGGTGCCGGTCCACCGGCGGGCCAGACCCCGTTCGGCCCAACCGGTCACAACGGCATCGAAGCTGCCGTCACTGACGGTGAAGTAGGACGCCCCCGTATCGACCGGACGACCGGCGATCTCTCGTATCGCCATCCGCCCACCGGGTACGCGGCCCCGGTCCAACACGATGACGTCGTGCCCAGCCGTTCGCACCTGCTGGGCGCAGGCCACTCCCGAAAGACCTGCACCGACCACGATCACGGGATCCACCCCGTCATCGTCGCAGCCGGCACAGGAATCGTCGCGACTGCCCCCTCGTTGGAGGTAGCATAACTGCTACCATGTTTTCCGTGGCCACCATCCAGCAGAAAGAACTCCGCAACCATGTCGGAGAAGTGTTGCGACGGGTGGAGAGCGGCGAATCACTCACCGTCACCGTTGCGGGACGCCCGGTAGCCGAGCTCATCCCAGCCCAAAAGCAGCGATGGGTCAGGGGAGAAGACTTGCGAAAAGTATGGAGCCGACCCGCTCCCCGAGGCTGGGACGATGACCTCGACCAGTTCCCCGCCGACCTCGTGGACCCTTTCACGGCATGAGAGCCCTCCTGGACACCTCTGTCCTGATCGGTGAGGACGCCCCCAGAACCGTAGAAGCAGCCATCAGCGTGGTGTCCATCACGGAGTTGCATTTCGGATTGCTCGCCACCGACGATGCCGACGAACGGATTCGCCGCGCTGATCGCTTGGCGGTCGTCGAGGCGACGTTCGATCCTCTGCCGGTCACTGTCGAGATCGCGAGAGCATGGGGACACGTGGCTGCCATCGTCAGGAGACGTGGCGGCCAGCCAAGGCGAAGGCAGATCGACCTCGCGATCGCCGCAACTTCCATGGTCGAGCGTGTGCCCCTTCTTACCCACAACCATGCCGGTTTTCGCCTGATCCAAGACCTCATAGATGTCCGCGCCCCCTGACTTTGCGTACGCCGGGCGCGATCAACGCAAAGGCCACCGGCCAGGCTCAGAGGACTTCGATGGCGCAGGGCAACTGCGGGGCACGACTCAGCCTCACGTCTGCGGTCAGCAGCGGAACGTCCAAAGACATGGCGAGCGCCACGTAGAGCGCGTCGTAGAAGGTCACGTTGTTGCGCAGTGTCCACGCAAGCGCGGCGAGAGGCCCAACGTGGGCATGACGATGATCGACCAGGACCTCCGAAGCCCTCAGAGCCAGGCGCGCCTCATCCGAGTGCGCAGGGCCGAGGCGTCTGGCGACTTTCCGCTTAGCGCCAAGATCAGCGCAGAGGCGTCCACGACGCACTCGGTCACCGACGGTCGGCTTCGAGATCAGCCTGGATCGATTCGCGGGTCGCTCCAGAAGAGTCCTGGCGGGCCAGCGCGGCCTCGAGCTGGTCCACCATCTCTTCGGCCGTCGGGCCCGCCGCAAATCCGACCACCCAATCCCGCATGTACGACTGGATGGAACGGCCTTGGGCACGAGCGCGCTTGTGAATCACCTCATAGGCGTCTTCGGGGATTTCGCGGATCTCAATTGCAACTTTAGCGCTGAAGCGCTGCAACTCATGGGGTAGTCCATCGGGTAGCTGCCCGTGCTGATGGACAAGGTGTTCACTCGGCTATTTTGCCCCGATGCCGAAATCGAGGCGGAGTATCCTCAGAACCTAGGCTGCAGGAGCACGTATGGAGTTACGCACAGTTCGATATTTCGTCGCCGTCGCGGATGCTGGGTCGGTCACCGCAGCAGCCAAGTTGGTGCACATCACCCAACCGTCGCTGTCACGGCAACTCCACCAACTCGAGCACGAGCTAGGCCTCACGCTCTTTGCGCAGATCAACGGCCGTCTGACGTTGACCGCCGCCGGGCGCACGTTCCTACCTACTGCTCGTGAACTGTTGCTCGCGGCCGAGGCCACGAAGGCCGCCGCCGCGGACATTGGCGCGGGGCGGCTGCAGAGCATCAGCATCGTGGCCCCGGCGGTCACCTTGATCGACGTCGTCTCCCCGTTCATCGCCACCTTCGGTCCCGACGATCCAATGCCTTCGGTCGGCGAGTTGCACGCTGGCCAGGGGTATGGAGCGTTGGAGCGCGGCGCAGACCTCGTGCTGGGCGCCCTGCCGCCCTCGGCCGACCTCGCGCACTCCTGGGTCGCGCAACTTCCGATCTACGCCTACGTCCGGCCCCAGGACCCGCTCGCCACCGGAGAGAACGTTCTGCTGGAGGAATTGGCCGAGCAGGACCTCTTGCTGCTGACCCCGGATTCACACATCAGGTGGACCCTCGACGCGGCGATGGCCTCAGCCGCCCTGAGCTATCGCAACAT
This sequence comes from Dermatophilaceae bacterium, assembly GCA_041746935.1. Lineage (GTDB taxonomy): Bacteria > Actinomycetota > Actinomycetes > Actinomycetales > Dermatophilaceae > Ornithinicoccus. The sequence continues at coordinate 154 of JBGTGC010000147.1, read as the reverse complement.
CAAGGAGTTCAGTTCCTCCCAAGTCGCCCAAGCCGTGGCCGCCTCCGGTCGCGGGATTGCCGTGGTCTCCGATGACGCCCGCTTCGGACTCCGGGGGCTGCGCATCGGCATACCCTCAGGGTCGTTGCGACTGAATCTGTATGCCGTCTGGAAC
>JBGTGC010000146.1:0-5519 GCA_041746935.1 Dermatophilaceae bacterium | reverse complement strand
GCCGGAGTCGGTCTCGTCGAGGATGCCGATCTTGGGACGGAGCAATTCCATCTGCAGGATCTCGTGGCGCTTCTTCTCACCACCGGAGAAGCCTTCGTTGACGTTGCGCTCGGCAAAGACGGGGTCCATGCGCAGGGCGCTCATGGCTTCCTTGACGTCCTTGATCCAGTGGCGAAGCTTGGGCGCCTCGCCGTCGATGGCCGTCTTGGCGGTCCGCAGGAAGTTGGACACGGTGACGCCGGGGACCTCGACCGGATACTGCATACACAAAAACAGACCGGCCTGCGCACGCTGGTCGACACCCATGGCCAGCACGTCTTCACCGTCGATGGTGATGGAGCCGCTAGTGACCTTGTATTTCGGGTGGCCAGCGACGGAGTAGGCCAGAGTGGACTTGCCGGAGCCGTTAGGCCCCATGATGGCGTGAGTCTCACCGGAGTTGATGGTGATGTCGACGCCGCGCAGGATCTCCTTCTGTCCTGCCTCGGTGTCGACGCTGACGTGTAGGTCGCGAATCTCCAGAGTGGTCATGCTTGGTGTGCTCCTTGCGTGTGGTGGGTGTCGTCACTGGCGGCTGATCCCGCTAGCTCGACGAAGACTTCGGTGCCGTCGATGTGCACGGTGTGGACGGCAATAGGTATGAGAGCGGGCAGGCTGGTCGGCTTGCCGGTGACGAGATCGAAACTCGAGCCGTGCAACCAGCACTCGATCTCCGAACCCTCGACGTCGCCTTCGGACAGCGAAACTGCTGCGTGGCTGCAGGTGTCGTCGATGGCGTGCACGACGCCCGCCGAGTCACGTGCGATGGCCACCTTGCGCCCGTCGATGTCGGCCAAGACGGCACCGACCTTCGGCAGGTCGTCCAGGGAACAGACGCGGATCAAGCCGGGGCTCCTGCGCCGACCGGGGACATGTCGAGCGCCAGCTCTTCCTCGATGGCGACCATGAGGGAGTCCACGATCTCGGGGACACCGATCTTGGCCACGATGTCGGCGAAGAAGCCGCGCACGACCAGGCGGCGGGCCTCGTCTTCGCTGATTCCGCGAGACATCAGGTAGAAGAGCTGCTCGTCGTCGAAGCGCCCGGTAGAGCTGGCGTGACCGGCCCCGGCGATGTCGCCGGTCTCGATCTCCAGGTTCGGCACCGAGTCAGCCCGCGCGCCATCCGTCAGGACCAGGTTGCGGTTCAACTCATACGTGTCGATACCCTGCGCCTCGGCGCGGATCAGCACATCGCCGACCCAGACCGTGTGTGCGCTCTCGCCCTGCAGCGCACCCTTGTAGGTCACCAGCGACGTGCCGTTCGGCATGTTGTGGTCGATGAACGAGCGGTGCTCCAGGTGCTGACCGGCGTCCGCGAAATACACCCCGAGCAGCGTCGCGTCACCGCCGCTTCCCGCATACCGAACGTTGCTGTTCATGCGCACGATGGCTCCGCCGAGGCTGACCGCGATGTGCTTGTATGTCGCGTCGCGCCCCACTTGGGCCTCGTGCTGAGCGAGGTGGTTGGCGTCGTCGGCCCAGCGCTGCAGCGTGACAACGGTCAACTCAGCGCTGTCACCGACGATGACCTCGAGGTTGCCGGTGTGATCGGCCGACCCGGTGTGGTCGAGGATGACGAGCGCCTTGGAGTGGTGACCTGCTTCGAGCACGTGGTGCCCGTTGCTGCGCTGACCTGCTCCGTTGCCGTGCAGGTTGATCCGCACCGGCTCAGTGAGCTCGGCCTCGGCCGGGATGCTCACGTGCAGAGCCTCGTCGGTGTTGGCCGAGGCCACGACAGCGCCGCGGTCCTCAGGCACCAGCACAGTCCCGCGTGGCGAGACACCGAGAGCCAACGAGCCCTGGGTGAATCCGTGGGGGCCGCTGACCTCGACGGTGACCGGCTCGCCAGCGGCAGTGGGCTCGTCGGCGAACAGTCCCCCGAGGCGATCCACCGGGGTGAAGCGCCATTCTTCTTCGCGACCGTTAGGCACCGGGAAGTCGGCAACGTCGAACGAGCGAACCCGAGCAGCACGGGACTCATCCGGGATCCGGTCGACCTTGCTCTGCGGGTCGACGTGGGTGGTGGCGTCGATCTTCGCTGTAGAGACGTCTTCGGAGGTTTCGGCGGCATTCTCATCTGTGACCAGCGTCATCAGCCAACGGCTCCTTCCATTTGAAGTTCGATGAGGCGGTTGAGCTCGAGGGCATATTCCATCGGCAGCTCGCGGGCGATGGGCTCGACGAACCCCCGCACGATCATGGCCATGGCCTCGGTCTCGGACATGCCTCGGGACATCAGGTAGAACATCTGGTCTTCGGAGACCTTGGAGACCGTGGCCTCGTGACCCATCTGCACGTCGTCCTCGCGGACGTCGACGTAGGGGTAGGTGTCCGAGCGGGAGATCTGGTCGACCAGCAACGCGTCGCAGACGACGCTGGACTTGCTGTGGTGCGCACCTTCGAGGATCTGGACGAGACCTCGGTATGAGGTCCGGCCGCCACCGCGAGCAACGGACTTGCTCACGATGGTCGAGGAGGTGTGCGGAGCGGCGTGGACCATCTTGGACCCGGCGTCCTGGTGCTGACCCTCGCCGGCGAACGCGACGGAGAGCGTCTCACCCTTGGAGTGCTCACCGAGCAGGAAGACCGCGGGGTACTTCATGGTGACCTTCGAGCCGATGTTGCCATCGATCCACTCCATGGTCGCGCCCTCGGCGCAGGTGGCGCGCTTGGTGACCAGGTTGTAGACGTTGTTCGACCAGTTCTGGATGGTCGTGTAGCGAACGCGGGCGTTCTTCTTCACGATGATCTCGACGACGGCGCTGTGCAGGCTGTCGCTCTGGTAGATCGGGGCGGTGCAGCCCTCGACGTAGTGCACCGAGGAGCCTTCGTCGGCGATGATCAGGGTGCGCTCGAACTGGCCCATGTTCTCGGTGTTGATCCGGAAGTAGGCCTGCAGCGGGATGTCTACGTGGACGCCCGGCGGGACGTAGATGAAACTGCCACCGCTCCATACAGAGGTGTTCAGTGCGGCGAACTTGTTGTCACCGACCGGGATGACGGAGGCGAAGTATTCGCGGAACAGGTCCTCGTGCTCGCGCAACGCGGTGTCGGTGTCGATGAACAGGACACCCTGCTCCTCGAGGTCCTCGCGGATCTGGTGGTAGACGACCTCGGACTCGTACTGCGCGGCGACACCGCCGACGAGGCGCTGCTTCTCAGCCTCGGGAATGCCGAGGCGGTCGTAGGTGTTCCTGATGTCTTCGGGCAGGTCTTCCCAGGATGTGGCTTGCTTCTCCGTCGACTTCACGAAGTATTTGATGTTGTCGAAGTGGATGCCGGACAAGTCGCTGCCCCAGGTCGGCATCGGCTTCTTGCCGAACAGCTTGAGCCCCTTCATACGCAGGTCGAGCATCCACTGCGGCTCGGACTTGCGGGCGGAGATGTCTGCGACGACCTCCGGGCTCAGGCCACGCTTGGCCGAAGCACCAGCGGTGTCGCTGTCCGACCAGCCGTATTCGTAGGTGCCGAGGTCTTTGAGTCCCGGGTTGCGCTCTTCGATATTGGTACTCATCGCACAGGCCTTTCGTCGGTGATCGTGGATGTTGGAACAAAAGTCGTACAGACATGGGCTCCGCCTGCCAGTGTGGCAAGGCGTTGCACGTGCACTCCGAGCAGGTCGGAGATGACGTCGGTTTCGGCGTCGCACAGTTGCGGAAACGACGCGGCGATGTGTTGGACCGGGCAGTGGCCCTGGCACAACTGAAGCCCGGCGAATCCGGTGCCCTGGCCGACGGGGCGCACGCTGGCGGCAAAGCCTTCTTCGCTCAACGCCTTCGACAAGGCTTCGGTGCGGGCGGAGACGTCCTCGCCAGCGGCGTCGACCGACGGCCTCAGCCTAGCGGCCAAGGAGGTCATCTGGTCTTTGGAGAAGTCGGCCACGGCCTCGGGCCCAGCGCGGTCGGCGAGGTAGTCCAGCGCCGCGGTCGCGATGTCCTCGTAAGAGTTGCTGAGTTGAGCCTGTCCACGGTCGGTCAACACATAAGAACGAGCGGGGCGGCCGCGTCCCCGGCGGGTCGTGCCGGTTTGTTCGTGCTCGATGATGGCTTCGTCTTCAGCCAGTGCGTCAAGGTGGCGACGGACGGCCGCTGGAGTGAGGTCCAGGACGTCCGCTAAGGCTCGTGCGGTGACCGGTCCACGGGTGCCCACGGCTCGGCGCACCTGGTCCCGTGTGCGGGACTCGGTGATCGCGGCACCCTGCTGGGCACCCTCAGCCAAAAACACCACATCAGTGTTACCTATATGCACTCTCATTCCAACGTAGGCATGCCTAAACATTGTTCCGCCCCGCTGCGGACATATCGTGTCCGAGTGCCCACGTCGACTCACCCATCGTCGACTCCCCCGCCCGCGACCCCCTCGGGGCTTGCGGTCGAGTTTGACGATGTCTCACGCACCTTCGGTTCCGTGGAGGCACTCGATGGCGTGTCTTGGGGGGCCGCGGCCGGTCAGGTCACCTGCGTGCTGGGTCCCAACGGTGCGGGCAAGTCGACCTCGATGGAGATCGCGACGGGCCTGCAACGGCCTGATTCGGGGTCGGTGCGGGTGCTGCATACCGAGCCGTGGCACGCAGACGCCGAGCACCGGGCGCGGGTGGGCGTGATGTTGCAGGACGGCGGACTCCCACAGGCAGCACGGCCACTCGCACTGATCACGCACTTGTCCCGGTTGTATGCCGACCCGTGGCCGGTCGCGGACTTGTGCGACCTGATGGGGATTCATGAGTTCGGGAAGACCTCCGTACGCCGACTCTCCGGCGGTCAACGCCGACGCCTGGCTTTGGCCGCCGCCCTCGTGGGCCGGCCTGACGTGTTGTTCCTCGACGAGCCCTCGGCTGGTTTGGACCCCCACGCGCGCCGGGTCACCCATCGGGTGGTGCGCGATGCGGCTGACCGGGGAGCCGCAGTCGTCTTGAGCACGCACGCCTTCGAAGAGGCCGAGCGGCTGGCTGATCGGGTGGTGATCCTCTCCCACGGTCGCGTGGTGGCCGACGGTTCGGTGGATAAGATCCGCGACGGAGCCACCCTTGAAGACCGGTACTTCACGCTCACCGACGAGGAAATTCGATGAGCAAGGCCGCTCTGAGGACCCGTCGAATCACTGCGCAAGCCGCTTTCGAGGCGCGCAGCCTTCTCAGCAATGGCGAGCAGTTGCTGGTGTCGATCATCCTGCCGGTCATCGCCCTGATTGGGCTGGTCACCGTGCGGCCCAGCTACTCGACTGAGCTGGTCTCCGGGCCTGCGGACACCGTCGCCGGTGCGGCGTCGCTGGCCGTGCCCGGCGTCCTGGCCTTGGCCGTGGTGTCCACTGCGTTCACCGGCCAGGCGATCGTGCTGGCCTACGAGCGGCGGTATGGGGTGTTGCGGCTGCTCGGCACCACTCCGCTGGGGCGGGGTGGCCTGCTGATCGCCAAGGCGTGCGCGGTGCTGACCGTCGTGAGCGTCCAAGTCGTCGTGCTCGCCGGTCTAGGGCTCGTGC
>JBGTGC010000145.1:0-14474 GCA_041746935.1 Dermatophilaceae bacterium | reverse complement strand
GACCGCACCAGCGGCGGCTACGAACCCCCCTACCAAGGGTGGACCGGGACTCCCACCGACTGGGCGGCCCAGGATGTGACCGACGTCGGGTTCCGACACCCCGGCTACGTGTTGAGCACGACGTTCGACTGCGACACCGGGATGATCGCCGTGGAAGCCTTCGGGCTCTCCGTCGACTTCCGGGTGGTCAGCGAACGAGGCATCGCAGTGCATCAGCCCCGCCAGGCATGCGTGGACGCCGGCTTCCAACCGGGGTTCTGACTCAGCAACGTGCGTCAGGCCCCGGGAGTCGCGCACGTGTGACACCTCGTTAGCCCGGCTAGATAGTGTCGACGGGACCGTGCTGGTGTGTGCGCTCGGGCACCGATCCGACGGTCGTCATCAGCGTGGTCGTAGGCCTGGATGGCTTCGTTCAGTTCGGCGACGCTGTCGACCTCGGCCACGGGCACAAGGTGGTTACGGCGGAACCACCCGATGTCGCCTTCGACGCCGCCTTTCTCGTGGGCACCGCCGATACCGGGTTGGCAGTAGAACGCGTCAACGTAATGGGGCCGAAAGGCGACCCAGCGGTCGGCTTCGACGCGTTGCCGGGAGAACCCGATCACTTGGGCTACGGCTGCTTCCAGGTTGTCTTACCCTCACTTTGCCCGCAGGCACACCACCGAGCTCGGTGAAAGCGTGCACGTGCCCTTCGAAGAATGCCTCTTGGCCACCGGTAGCCGACACGGTATGCACGGTCTTGCCGGAGTACGACATCCGCAGCGAGAACAGGTGCACTGTGACCAGTTCACCTGACAGCCGGATGGCGACTTCCCCGAAGTCGACCTCGGCTTCGTGGCCGGGGTGGTGGGTTTTGCGGGACGAAACCTGTTGGGTCACCGCGACCTTGCTCGATACGAATCTCTGGTCTGCGCTTGGCGACGGAGGCGGACACCACGGGGTAGGACACCTCGTCCATCCCGTGCTCGTCGATGAGCCGGGCAAGAATCCGGGTGGCCGTGTGCCGCTGCGTACGTGGGGCGTCAAGATCGGCCACCAGCATCGCGTCGATGACCCCTTGAACGGGTCCAATTTTGATTGCCGCTTTGGGTACTTGACGCGTTGGGATGGCCACGCCGAACCCAACGCAGCCTGGACTGTCCGCCACCCCCACGTGGTGGATGCGTTTGGATCTCACGCTCCGAGACCCCGGCAGGAGCATCAGCGCGGATCGAGGCGTAGAGATTGACGCGGCTATCGGGCCCTCTGCCCTCATCGACGGTGACCCGCTATGTCGTGACGATTGTTCATGTGATCCGTTCGCTAGCGCGTCTGATGCGTGTCCAACGCTGACCCCCCGTCAACGTCGTGGGCCGTATGACGGCCATGTAGTTGCGGCACCCGGAAAGCTGGGACTGCCGATGTCCTTAGACCGACCGGCAATTGGGTCATTTCAACCGGCGGGTCGTGGGTCGCTGGTGCCAGCGGTAGTGGCTGCGGGCGTGGTTGATCAGCCGGAGCCGATGTGCCGAGCATGACCTCGATGATGTGCTCCAACTGTCAGTCCGGTGGCGGTCCCGAAAGGCTCGGGCTGCGGCGCCAGTGGCTAACCGCCACTCGGATCGCGTCGACCTGTGGCACAGTCAAGGCCATCGCCTGCGACGGCGGTCTGTGCAACCGGGTGGTGTCGCGCACCGGGTTCTTCGGGATCGCGTCGTATCGAACCGCCAAGCCGAAGGCGAGACTGAGCACCGTCCGCGCCTGCTTGGCCATGCTGTAACTGTTCATCGCGGCCAGTGTCTTGATGAACTGGTCTACCTGGCGCACGGTGATCTCACGCAGGAGGTGGTGCTCGAACGCCGGCATGACGAGCTGCCGCCTGTTGCGCTCGTAGAGAGCTCGGGTGCTGGCAGCCAGCTTGTTTCTCCAGGTCCAGGTCGGCACCTGACCATCGTCGTCTCGGAACCTCGTCCTTGCCTGGACCTGCCTCCGGCGACCTTGACGAACGAGACCTCGCCGAACGTCCCGATCGGAGTGCGTGGCCTTGGCCATGACGTATCACCGCGCCTCGGGCGGACGCCCCGGCGCCAGCTCGCGCTGATTCCTTAGCCAGTCCTGGACGTCGCTGACGAAGTAGCGCAACTGTCGTCCTACGTGAACCGCGCACGGTCCCTTGCCGGTCAGGCGCCAGTCGTACAGCGTGGGGGTGTTGGTCTCCATGCCCGGTAGGTGAGCAGGCGCTCCCGGGCGACTCCGCACCAAACCGTGCGGGGTCCGCGCCCGATCCGCCGATCGGCCGCCGAGAGGGTTCCTGGACCGGGTATTTGGACAGTAAGTGGACACTTGATCAAGTCTCTACACGCTTTCAGGCTCGGAATCCGTAGATTCCGAGCCTGAAGTTGGTAGCGGGGGCAGGATTTGAACCTGCGACCTCCGGGTTATGAGCCCGGCGAGCTACCGAACTGCTCCACCCCGCGTCGGTCAGACAACCATAAGCCAGGCTCTGCGGCACACCAAATCGCGGGCCGCAGAGCCTGATCGACTACGGCTCCTCAGTCGTGTCGGATACGTCGCCCGTCTCGCTGTCCAGGCTGATCGAGCCACCGTCCGGGGAAGCATTGACCGCCCGCTGGATGGCTTCGTCCAACCGGTCCTGAGCCTCTGCATACGCGGCGAGGTCGTTGTCGCTCAACGCCTCCTGCCCGTCGGCGTAGGCCGCCTCGATGTCGGCAATGGCCTGCTCGAGGTCGTCCGGATCGCCGCTGGGGGCGGGCTCGGCCGGATCGGTCGGCTCAGCGGTCTGCTCGCCATCATCACCCGGGGCCGCCGTCTGCTCAGCACCATCAGCTTCGATGGGTTCCTCAGCCGCGCTGCCTGAGTCCGGAGCATCGACACCGGCGTCTCCGGCGAACAGTTCGTCCAACGCGCCGTCTAGGGTGTCGGACCACGCCAGTTCGTCGCCGAAGGAGACCACGACAAGCCGCTGCAATGGATACGACGACCCGCCACTGGCCTGCACATAGACCGGCTCGACGTAGAGCAAGCCACCGCCGACCGGCAGAGTGAGAAGGTTCCCGATGGTGACCTCCGAGCCCTGTTGCCGGTTCAAGTTCAAGAATTGGCTCAGAGTCTGAGTGAACGCATCCGAGGTCTCGTTCGAGCTGGCGATCTCGTTCTGGAACTGGCCTGGACCATTGACCGTGCTGTTACGTGGCAACTCCAGCACTCTGAGTTGCCCGTAGCCCTCACGTAACGTGCCGTCCTCGTTACCCGCATCGGCATCGACAGCCATGTATCCAACCAGGTTTTGCCGGTCAGATCCCCGGGGGATGAAGTTGGTCGTCAACGAGAACGTGGGCTCGTCCTGCCCTGGCATCGCGATGCTCAGATAGTACGGAGGCTGGTCGACTTCCTGGGCGGTTTCGATGCTGGGGTCCTCCGAGACACGCCAGAAGTCCTGCCCACCGAAGAACGCGTCAGCCGACTGCACGTGATAACTCGACATGACGTCACGCTGCACCTTGAACAGATCCTCCGGGTATCGCAGGTGTGACATGAGCTCACCCTCGATCTTGGACAAGGGCTCGACGGTGTTGTCGAAAGCGGATGACCAGGCCCTCAAGATCGGGTCCTCCTCATCCCAGGCGTACAGCGTGATTTCGCCGTCGTAGGCGTCCACGGTGGCCTTGACCGAGTTCCGGATGTAGTTGACCTCTCCGCCGCCGATCGACTGCACGTTGCCGGCTTGGTTCACCAGCGAGTCGGCAGTGGCGTCTTCAAGCGCCTTGAGTTGGGAGTAGGGGTAGCGAGAAGAGGTGGTGTAGCCATCCACGATCCACTTGATCCGTCCATCGACGACGGCCGGATAGGGGTTGCCGTCCAGGCGCAACCAGGGGGCCACCCGTTCCACGCGTTCGCGTGGCTCGCGGTAATCGAGCATTCGCGACTCGGAGTTCACGTTGCCGGACAGCAGAATCTCGGCTTGGCGGTATTTGATAGCGTAGGCGAGCTGTTTGGGGAAGGAGCCAATGGCCACCCCACCGTCGCCCTCATAGTTGTTCTGGATCTCGCCGGTGTCGCTGTCGCTGTCAGGGCGATCCAACTCTTGCTCTGGCGCGCCCTCAGGGGCACCGACGATGGAGTAGTTCGGCGAGTACTCACCGAAGTAGATCCGCGGCTGGTATTCGCCCAGCTCACCGACCGGCGGGATGTTCTCCTCGTAGAAGATCGGCTCACCGGTCGGAGTCCGTTGGTTGCCGTATGCCGCAACGACGCCGAAGCCATGGGTGTAGCGCGTGTGGTCGTTCACCCAGTTGCGCTGCGCGTCCTCAACACCTTCCAACCGCAGCTCGCGCACCACGATGACGGTGTCGACGAGCTCGCCGTCCACCTCATAGCGGTCGACATCGAGTGCCTCGGGGAACTGGTAGTAACTGCGAACACCCTGCAACTGACGGTAGGTCGGAGAGACGACCGAGGGGTCAACGATACGGATGCCGGGAATGGTGTCGGCGTCCTCACGCAACTGGCCCGGCGTGATCTCCGTTTCGGCGTTGTACCCGGTGAACTCGGTGTCCTCCAAGCCGTAGGCCTCAAGCGTGGCGTCGATGTTTTTCTGAATGAAGGGCGCTTCCAGCGTGGCTTCGGATGGGCGCACTCGCAGGGACTGAATCAACGCCGGATAGGCACCGCCGACCAGGAGGGCAACGACGACCAGGCCCACCAGACCGATGATCGGCAAACGCCAGGTTTTGGTCCAGATGGTGCTGATGAAGAAGATCGCCACCAGCGCCGCCGCAATCGCCAGCACTCCGCGGGTGGGCAGCACCGCATTGACGTCGGTGTAGTTCAAACCCGTAATTCGTTGGTGCTGGGAAGTGGTGAGGCTGTATCGCTCCAACCAGTACGCCACCGCCCGCACCGCAAGCAGCGCGGCGAACAGCACGACCAAGTGGATTCTTGCGGCCGGTGTCGTCCGGTCCCCCGGGGACTGCAACTGGATCCCGCCGTACACGTAGTGCGTTAACAATGCCCCCAGAAGGGCCAACCCCAAAACGAGCGTGGCAAAACTCACCAACACGTCCAGGAACGGCAAGGTGAAGACGTAGAAGCCGACGTCCATATTGAATTGCTCGTCGCTCACGCCGAACGGCTGGCGGTTGACCCAGAGCAGCACCGTCTCCCACTGAGCCATGGCCGCTGCGCCGGAGAACGCGCCCAAGGCAATCGGTACTCCAATAAAGACCAGCCTGCGCACCGGCTCCAAGGCGGCTCGATACCGATCAAGGTTGGCCTGTTCCGGGCTGCTAGGGGCATAGATCGGCCGCTTGCGATAGGCGATGTGGAGCGAGGACCAGACGGCCAGGCCGGTGACAGCGCCTGCGATGGCGAAGAGGGCCACTTGAGTCCCGAGCCGAGTCGTGAGCACCGAGCGATAGCCGACAGAGTCAAACCACAAGAACTCGGTCCACAACTGGGCCAACCAGGTGACCAGGGCGATGACGGCCACGACGATAGCGATGGTGGGGCCGAGCCGCCCTCCACCTCCACTCTTGCGTCCGCGACCGGGACCGCGTGGTGGCGGCCCTCCTGCTCGCGGCGCTCCGGTGGGTCCCGGCATACCGCCGGGCTCACCCATCGAGCTCGAGCCGCTGGCACCATCCCCCACCGAACCACGACCCCCTGAGGGTCCGTTGGCCGAGATGTTGTCGCCCCGTCCCGATTCGTTGTTGCCCTCGTCTTTGCCCTCGTCGTCGCTGGGCCCGGGCCCCTCCGTTTGACTCACTACTGACCTGCTCCTGTGGCGTGGGAAAGCCCTGACTGCCGGCGTATGCCGTGGTGGGCGTGTCGAGACAACCTAACCGACGTTCCTGACAGATTGTTGGGGTGCCGTGCCCCCGATCCGGCGTCGGTCGCCAGCTCAATGCGAAGATGACTGCTGTGCCTGACCACGACGCCACTCACGACCGACGCTCGTCCGAAGAATCGAACACTGCGCCGCCGGTCTCAGCGGCTCTACGCGCAGCCGCTGTCGACACCGAGCGTCACGTCTCGCGGGCCGGGTGGGACCAGGCACCCCGCATGTTTGCGCTCGTCTCCAATGCACTGTTGGCGCAGCGAGAGCCGTCGATGAGTGAGCAGTTGACCGGGGCCGACCCGGACGGCTTCACTGCGGTCGAGCAAGAGGGTCTGCCGACCACCAGTGACATCGAATCGATGCTGGCGCGAGTGGCCTGGCCGCAAGAGGTCGCAGGTGTGGCCCTGGCGATTGAGCGGATCGTGGTGCCTCCCGAAGCCGAACGCGATCTGCCGGAGGATTCAGAGGGTGCCACTGCTGCCCTGATGGACCATCCGGATCGCCAGGACGTCCGGATTCTGGCCGCGGTGATCCGCGGCTCGGAGTCCATCTGTCTCCTTCGTCAGCGTCAGCACGACGCCGACGAAAACGTGGCCATCGGCAACGACATCGCCCCTGGGTTGGTCCATGCCCTCAACGCCACGTTGCTCGATGACGCCTCTTAGGGCTCTGCTCAACGGGACGTGAGTCTCAGCACTGAGGCAGCGGGGCCTTCGGGTCCTTCCCGACCGCCTCGATCACGTCGCGAGCCTCATCGAAGGTGGCCACCTTGGCGACCAGGAGCCCATCCGGAATGTTTCCCAGCACCTCTGGGCAGTTGTCGGCCGGAGCCAGGAAGTAGTCGGCACCGGCGTCCTGGGCCCCGATCATCTTCTGGGAAACTCCGCCGATCGGGCCAACGTCTCCCTGCGAGTTGATCGTCCCGGTGCCCGCGAAGTCGCGGCCGCCGGTCAACTCCCCAGGGGTGATGTTGTCGTAGATCGCCAGCGTGAACATCAAGCCAGCCGACGGCCCCCCGACGTTGCCGGCGTTGACCGTGACGTCGTAGGGCAGGTCGAAGTCTGAGGCGGGATAGATCCCAATGATCGTCCGACTCACCTCGGTGCCGTCTGGGTCGGTGTCGGTCTGCTCGACCGTGGGCACCATGAGTTGCTGCTCCTTGCCGTCGCGGACGATCGTGAACTCGACCTCATCGCCGGCGGCGACCTCCTGCAAGACATCGCGCAACTCATCTGGGGTCTCGATAATCTCGTCCCCCACGGCCACGATGTGGTCGTTGACCGAGAGCACCCCATCGGCCGGGGCGTCGACCAACACTTGAGCCACCTTGACTTTTTCCGGCACGTCCTCGCCGATCGCCCGCAGGGCCACCACGGCAGCCTGCTGCTGAGAGTTGGTCATCAACTCTAAATTCTGTTCGCGGACCTCTGCTGGCTTGACACCCTCAGGAAAGACGTCACGCTCATCAGCGATGGCCGAGGACTCATCGAAATGGGCACCGAGCCATTCCCAGGCACTCACCGGGAAGCGTGGACCACCACTGAGGGTGATCGTGGTGAAGTCGAGCGTGCCCGAGGTCGGATAGGTCGTCAGACCCTCGACCGAGATGACGTCGGTCCCGTCGACCTGGCCGAGGGCGTCGTATGCCGGACCAGGGCGATAGATCACCTTGGGCACCGTGACGAGGTTAAGGATGGCGACCGTGGCCACCAGGACCACGACCGCAACAAGGGCCAACGCCGCACTACGGGAGATGCCGGTGTGAGCCGGCCGAATCAGGGGCTGCACCATCGGTTTACAGACCTACCCACGCTTGGTCTCCCCCGACGAAGTGCTGACGCTTCCAGATGGGCACCCGCGCTTTGCACTCCTCAATCAGCTGACGGGCCCCGTCGAAGGCCTGCGCCCGATGCTCGGCCGAGACCACGCAGATCACCGCGCGGTCCCCGACCGCCAGCTTGCCCTCACGGTGCAACGCGACCACGCCGCATACCCCCGGTCGTGCCGCCACGGCTTGCGCCACTTCGCGCAACGCCTCGCCAGCTTGCGGGTGAGCGCTGTAGTCCAGCTGGGTGACTCCATCGCGACCACCGTCGTGCTCACGCACCATCCCGATAAACACCGCGACCGCTCCGGCTCGCGAATCCGCCACCACATCAAGGGCGGCATCGAGGGACAAGGGCTCTGATTGGACACCCACCCAGGTGGATTCTGCCGTCTGCGTCATCCCCTCATCATCCCTCACCAACCCTGGGATGAGCCTGAGAACGCCCGACTCAGCTGCGTTTGCGACGGCGACGCATCAGCGCCGCCGTGGCCGCGACCGCTAAACCAGCACTCACCGCACCCGCGGCACCGATCGCGGCATCTCGCCGTTCGACCCGTCGAGCCATGACCGCGTGATGCCCGCGGACCTCTTCGAGCAGGATCGAGAGGCACGTCGAGTTGTCGTACGCCGGATACCACCCGCGCGAGGCCAGCTGCTCCGGGGCGATCACCCAGGGGTAGGAGACGTAGGCCAGATCGGTCGAGGGCAGCGGAATGACGCCGATACGGTGCAGGCGGTCGGCAGCGCTCTGCGCCGCACTCGGTGACATCTCCACGCTGCGCATGCCTGAGATCTCTTCGACCTCTTCTTGGCTCAGACTGCCCCACGACCCGACACTCACCTGTGGCCCGAGCTCCTCATGAGCCACGATCGAGACGGCAGTGGCCAAGTCCTCGACGTGGCAGAACTGCCACGCCGGGGTGCGTCCGCGCAACGTGAGCAGCCGAGGTGCTTCAAAGTGCCTGGAGATCATGGTGTCCAGGCCGCGCCCCACCAGGGCCGCCGGACGCACCGAGGTGACCCGCAGGCCCGGGTGCACCGAGCGAGCGACGGCGAGCAACTGCTCGACCTCGACCAGATCCGCCACGATCCCCTCCGTGTCGTCGGCTTGAGCCGAGGAGTCTTCCGCGAGTGGCACGGGGTTGTCTTCGCGCGCGCCATAAACCATGGCACTGGTGATCACGACAAGGTGATCGACCCCCGCCGCGGCTGCCGCGGTGCTCAGCGTCTGAATCTCCCGGATGAGTCGGGATCGGCGCAGCGCTGGCTGCTCGGCCAACGATGCCGCCAGATTGGCGTCGTGCGCCACGTGCACGAGCACGTCGATGTCTGCGAGGGCACTGACCACGGACGGCGAGGTGATCTCGCTGAGGCGCCAGTCCACGTCGCCCTGGGCGCCCGCACGGGTGTCCAGGCCCACCACCCGGTCTCCCGCCGTCGCCAACTCCGCGACCAACACTGCGCCAAGAGCGGAGGTGGCGCGAGTGACCGCGATCCGCCGCGGGCCGAGACTACGCCGAGAGCGCATCGAACTGGGTTGGGAACTCAACGGCCCCTCCTTGTGGTTGTCTGGACGTAGGCCATCTTGTCAGCAGCCCGTGACACAGCACCAACCATTGCCCGTATTCCCCCGGAAGGAACCCCGCGGTGAGCCCCGAGAACGACAACCCGAACGACCCGGCAGACGAGGACCCGTTCGCGGCGCTCTTCGGTGGCGAGGTCCCCCCCGAGATGCGCGAAGCGCTTCAATCGATGGGGCTGGACAAGATGGATCCGGCCATGATGCGCCAGATGCAAGCCCAGATCCAGGCCATGATGAACAGCACCGACGACGGGCCAATCAACACGGACCTGGCCCGAGACACCGCGCGTGCCGTGGTGGCTCAGGCCGGCGACACCTCGATCGGGGCGCGCGCGAGTCAAGATGTGCAGCAAGTGGTTCAGGTCGCCAACCTGTGGATCGACGCAGTCACCGACTTCTCCCCGCCGGAGGGTCAGGGCGTTGCGCTCAGTCGAGCCGAATGGGTCGAGCAGACCCTTCCGGTATGGGGTGTGCTCACCGAGCCCGTCGCCGAGGGAGTCCGCGCCGCGATGACCTCGGCGATGCAGGAGCAGATGGGGGCGTTGGGGGATGCTCCGTCCGCGCTGCAGATCCCAGGTATGCCGGCCGGGATCAATCCAGCCCAGATGATGGGCCAGATGGAGCCGATGATGCGCCGGATGAGCGCCGCCATGTTCGGCGCGCAGGTCGGCCAAGCCGTGGGCACCCTGGCCGGTGAGATCGTCAGCGGCACCGAAGTCGGGTTGCCGTTGCTGCCCGGGGAGTCCGTGGCCATCGTGCCGATCAATGTCGCGGCGTTTGCCGAGGGCCTAGAGGTCGACGCAGGTGAGGTTCACCTCTACCTCGCGGCGCGCGAGGCTGCGCGAGTGCGACTCTTCGCCGCTGTCCCCTGGTTGGGTCCACAGCTTCTCACGGCGGTGCAGGACTACGCCCGCGACATCAGCATCGACACCGAGGCGATCGAATCCGCCGTGCGCTCAGTGGACCCCAGCGATCCCACCGCTATGCAGGAAGCCCTCGCAGGTTCGCTGTTCACCCCCGAGCAAAGCCCTACTCAGCGGGCCGCCCTGGTCCGGTTGGAGACGTTCTTGGCCCTCGTCGAAGGCTGGGTCGACGTGGTCTCCGAGCGCGCCTGCGCTCCACATCTTCCGCAGACCTCGGCTTTGTCCGAGGCAGTGCGTCGGCGCCGTGCCACCGGGGGCCCAGCGGAAAAGGTGTTCGCTTCGCTGGTCGGCCTCGAACTGCGTCCGCGACGGTTGCGCGATGCCGCCAACCTGTGGGCGGCCTTGGAGTCTGCTCATGGCCCCAATGCCCGTGACGACGCCTGGGCTCATCCAGACGTGGCTCCGACCGCCGCCGATCTCGACGACGTGCTGGGTTATGTCCAGCGGGCCTCGGCAAACCCGGACGAAGCGGACCGCGCGATGGACGAAGAGCTCAACGAGTTGCTGAGCGAGGGCGAGCAGGGTTAGTCCCGATCGGCAACGACACGCGTGAATACCGGCAACGGTGTGCACAAACACGCCTGAGCGGGGTCTAAGGTAAGAGCGAATGCGGCCGCACCACCGATGCACCACCGTCCGTGCGAGCCGCGCTACGACGAGGAGGAAACATGGCAGAAACCAACGAGACCTATCAGGGCGAGTTCTACTGCGTGAAGTGCAAGGAGAAGCGCGAAGCCGAGGGTCGGGTCGTCGAGACGAACGGTCGTCGCATGGCCAAGGGCACCTGCCCGGTCTGTAGCACGAACCTGAACCGCATTCTGGGCAAGGCTCCCACCGCCTGACCTCGCAACACCCGAGTAACACCGCCAAAGGGCGGCTCCACGGAGCCGCCCTTTGGCCTGTGCCTGTGGACAACCACACGGCCGCGATCGGCTGACCTGAGAACCTTCGGGTATGCCGCAGCACCCGGGACAAGTCCTCGCTCAGCGCGTGACGTTGCGGGAAAGTGCCCGGCCAGTGCGACGGGGGATCGGCGAGGTGCAGTTCGGCCTCACGCCGGAACGCGGCATCGTGATGGCCGGTCTGAGTGAGGCCGAAGCCGGATGGCTTCTCTCACTGGGTGGTGGTCCCCCGCCGACGAATCGCGCAGGCTTCGCCGATCCTGGCGTCTTAGTGGGGACAGCAATCAATTGGGGGGTCAGCGCCCCGCGGGCCGCGGAACTCCTCGACGTCCTGCATACCCACGGGTTGGTGGTCGACGACTCGCCTTCGGGCAGGCACACTCGCTCCCCCGCGGCGACACCTCAGCTCCATGACCGGATGGTGTGCGTGCTCGGCCGCGGCGAGGTGGCGGATTCGATCCGCACCCACCTCGCCCTGACCTGCACCACCAGAGTCTCTCGTGAATTCGTCGGCGCGCAGCCGCCAGTGGTCACTGTCATGGTCGTCCGCGACGCCGTCGGCCCCCGGGACCGTGCCTCGTGGGCGCGGTCGGCCCACACCCATATCCCCGTCGTCATCGGGCACCGGCACGCCGTGCTGGGTCCGCTCATGTCCAGGGGCGGGCCCGGACCATGTTTGACGTGCCTGGACCTGACGCGCCGGGATCGGGACACCGCATGGCCGCTGATCGCCGCCCAGATCAGCGGCTCCACCAGTGATTGGGGTGCTGGGGTGAGCGCCGATGCCACGCTCAGCGCTGCGGTGGCCGCTTTGACTGCCATGCTCGTGCGCGCCCACCTCGATGAGGTCAGCGTCCCCGCCGGCGTGACATGGGAGGTCGCCCTACCTTGGCCCGACGTCACCACCAGGCGCTGGCCCCGACACCTGGCCTGCAAGGAGCACGACTAAAGCACCCACGATGTCGAGCGCCTCACGCAGCCTCGTCTTTGCGCGGGCGACCGCGGCCTCGCTTGCGGGCCACGACCTCCCCGCTGAGGACGAACTGACCACCCCAGACCCCCCACGGCTCAGCCCGTTCCAGGGCACCAGCCAGGCAGGCGGAGCGCAGCGGACAGGGCGCACATAGCGCCTTAGCCGCTTCGACATCCGCCGGGTTCTCGGCGAACCACAGATCCGGTGGGTGGGTGTGACACGGAAGATCGATCGAGGGGTCAGTGATGCTTGGCGATGAGATGCGAGCGATGCTGGGTGTCTGGGTAGACACGAGAGGTTCCTTTCACAACTGCGCGCATAGCACAGAAACGGCCGTGGAGGGTGTCGGTGAGGACAGGCACTCCGCGGCCGGTGAAGGACGTCAGTTGATCAGATCAACACAGCGACGTGCGGCATACCGGTGCGGAGGCCGTGAGCGAGTCGACGCGGGAAAAGCACGCGCCTGAGGCTGGTCGCCCCCGCTCAGTGCCACGAATGTGTGGCGACTGGGCAAGAGCGGGACAGCGGGAGGCCTGGCCCACGAAGGTCTTGGTGATCTCCATTGCACAGCCTCCTTTCGACTCTCACTCACCCACAACGCGCATCGGTTGCAGAACATCAACGACGTTACGCCGTGCCGGTTGATAGGCGCAACTGATTTATTGCGACGCTTTCTTCGAAGGACTCGACGCACCATCCGCGCTGGTCAGAATGGCCAGCACATCCTGGCCATACAGATCCAGCTTGCGAGCACCGACTCCCGAGATCGCCAGCAGGCTATTCACATCGGTGGGCGTCTGCTCTGCGATGGCGGTCAGCGTCGCATCCGTGAAGACGACGAAGGCTGGCACCTTGGCTGCAGTAGCCGTTTCGCTGCGCCAGGTTCGAAGCGCCTCGAACAGTTTGTCGTCGTAGGTCGCTGGGCAGGAGCCGCACCGACCAATCTTGCGTTCGGCGGCACCACTGAGATCTTGGCCACACGTTCGGCATACGGCGCGCGCCCGAGGCTTGCGCGGCTTGGCCGGACGGTGAGCGCGAGCCGATTCACCGTATTCGCCTGCTCCCAGCAGCTCGGCCGCCGGGACCAGAAATCGGCTCAGCTTGCGACTAGCCCGACCCCCGGTGCTGCGACTAATCGCCCAACTCAGGTCCAGATGCCTACGAGCCCGCGTGAGCGCGACATAGAGCAGGCGTTGTTCTTCGGCGACACGCGCCGGGCCTTCGGCCAGCGTGATCGGCAGCAACCCCTCGCTGCACCCGATGACAAATACGTGGTCCCACTCCAGACCTTTTGCGGCGTGTAGCGACGCGAGGGTCACTCCGTCAACACTCGGCGCGTGCTGCTCGCTGATTCGCCGGTCCAACTCTGTGACGAAGTCGGCCATGCTCACTCGCGGGCCTTCGGGTTCGAGGGCCTCGGCAAGGTGGACCAGCGCCTGCAGCGACTCCCACCGCTCACGAGTAGCCCCACCAGCGGGTCCTTGCGCACCGTGCCCAAGAGAAGACAGCACGTCTCGCACCCGTTCAGCCAGCGGCGCGCTCGGGTCGTCACTGCGCACCTGGCCGCGCAGGAGCACGATGGCACCGCGAACCTCGGTCCGGGAGAAGAATCTCTCACCACCCCGCACCAGATACGGAACGTCGTGCTGTGAGAGTGCGGCTTCCATTCCGGCAGATTGCGCGTTGGTCCGGAACAGCACGGCCATCGAACCTGGCGCCGCACCTTTGATCACTCGGTCTCTGATCACGGCCGCCACCCCGTGCGCTTCGGCCTCGTCGTCGGGGTATGTGCTCAGGCGGGGCCGGGGACCAGTCTCTTGCTGCGAGCGCAAGGTGCTGGCCTCCAGCGGCAGGACCGCGTTGGCCACTTCGATGATCTGGGGCGTGCTGCGGTAGTTGCGGACCAAGCGCACGGTGACCGCATCAGGGAAGCGCTGTGGGAACTCGGTGAGAAAGCGCGGCGTGGCACCGGTGAAGGAGTAGATGGTCTGGGCAGGGTCGCCGACCACGCAGACGTCGTCGCTCTCCCCGATCCAACAGTCCAGGAGGCGCTGCTGGAGCGGGTTGACGTCCTGATATTCATCCACCACGAAATGTCGGTACTGCTGGTGAACAGCCGCCGCGATCGTGGGGTGCTCGGTCAAGATGCCGACCATGAGCAACAGCACGTCCTCGAAGTCGATGGCGTTGCGCTCATCGGTCACCTCGGCATACGTCTGCATCAACCGGGCCATCCCTGTGCCGTCCAGACCGGCTGGCGACCGCCCCTGCTGCTGCGCTACTCGCGGATACCGCTCCGCAGTGACCAGAGCCACTTTGGCCCATTCGATCTCGGCGGCTACGTCCCGCAACTCGGTCCGCCCGAGTCGCAGCCGCAGCCGGCTCGCGGCCTCGGCAACCGCGGCTGCTTTGCTCGGCATGACGTTCGGC
>JBGTGC010000144.1:0-4851 GCA_041746935.1 Dermatophilaceae bacterium | reverse complement strand
GAGGCGGCCGCGGTGGCGGCCCGCGTGGACGCGGCGGCACACAAGGAGCATTCGGACGCGGCGGCGGAAAGGTTCGCGGACGCAAGTCCAAGCGGGCCAAGCGCGCAGAGTTCGAGCAGATGCAAGCGCCGTCAATCGGTGGTGTCAACGTTCCCCGCGGGAACGGCATGACCGTGACCGTGCGTCGTGGAGCCTCGCTGACGGACTTCGCCGACAAGGTCAACCTCGACCCGACGTCGCTCGTGGCAGTTCTCTTCCACCTGGGGGAGATGGCCACGGCAACAGCATCTCTGGACGAAGACACCTTCGGCATCCTCGGGAACGAACTGGGCTACGACATCCGTCTGGTCTCCCCAGAGGAAGAAGAGCGCGAGCTCTTCAGCGCCTACAACATCGACCTCGAAGCTGAGCTCGACGCCGAGACCGAGGAAGACCTGGAAGCCCGCCCGCCAGTGGTCACGGTCATGGGTCACGTGGATCACGGAAAGACGCGATTGCTCGATGCCATTCGTCAGGCCGACGTGGCCGAGGGCGAGGCCGGTGGCATCACCCAGCACATCGGTGCCTACCAGGTGCACACCAAGCACGAGGGCAACGACCGCGCAGTGACCTTTATCGACACTCCGGGTCACGAGGCGTTCACCGCCATGCGTGCTCGCGGTGCCAAGGTCACCGACATCGCGATCCTGGTGGTTGCCGCCGATGACGGTGTGATGCCGCAGACGATCGAGGCGTTGAACCACGCCCAGGCGGCCGACGTGCCGATTGTGGTCGCGGTCAACAAGATCGACGTCGAAGGCGCCAACCCGGCCAAGGTGCGTCAGCAGTTGACCGAATACAACCTGATCGCCGAGGAGTATGGCGGCGACACGATGTTCGTGGACGTCTCGGCCAAGGCTGGGCAAAACATCGATGCGTTGCTGGAAGCGGTCCTGTTGACCGCTGACGCCGCGCTCGACATGCGGGCCAACCCCAACAAGGACGCGCGCGGTGTGGCCATCGAGGCCAACCTCGACCGTGGCCGTGGTGCGGTAGCCACCGTTTTGGTCCAGCAGGGCACGCTGCGAGTCGGTGACGCGATCGTCAGCGGCGCAGCCCACGGTCGTGTGCGAGCGATGCTCGATGAGCACGGCAACAACCTAAAGGAGGCGCCTCCGTCGCGTCCCGTCCAGGTGCTGGGGCTTGCCTCGGTGCCGCGCGCCGGCGACACGTTCTTGGTGGCACCGGATGACCGGACCGCACGGCATATCGCTGAGAAGCGTGAAGCCGCCGACCGTCAGGCTTCGTTGGCCAAGTCGCGCAAGCGGATCAGCCTCGAGGACCTCAACCAGGCCCTGGCTGCAGGCAAGGTCGACACGCTCAACCTCATCCTCAAGGGCGACGTGTCGGGTTCGGTGGAAGCGTTGGAAGACGCGCTGCTGCAGATCGATGTCGGCGAAGAGGTCGACCTGCGCATCATTGACCGCGGTGTCGGTGCGATCACGCTGAACAACATCAACCTGGCGATGGCCTCAGATGCGATCATCCTGGGCTTCAACGTGCGGGCGGAGGGTCAGAATGCCGACGTGGCTGACCGCGAAGGCGTGGAGATCCGCTATTACTCGGTGATCTATCAGGCCATCGAGGACATCGAGAACGCGCTGAAGGGCATGCTCAAGCCGGAGTACGTCGAGGAGACGGTCGGCACGGCCGAGATCCGCGAGATCTTCCGGTCCAGCAAGTTCGGCAACGTGGCTGGCTCGTTGGTCCGCAGCGGTGAGCTGAAACGTGGCGCCAAGGCGCGCATTACGCGTAACGGTGTTGTCATCACCGAGGGCCTCACGATCGCTGGTTTGCGCCGGTTCAAGGACGATGTCACCGAGGTCCGCGACGGCTACGAGTGTGGCGTCAACCTGGGGTCGTTCAACGACATCCAGATCGATGACGTCATCACCACCTACGAAATGCGGGAGATCCCGCGGAGCTGATCCCGACGCCGTGATCTGGCCGACGTCGCACACGCGCCGTCGGCCAGGTCCGGTGCACACCCCACCATCTGGAGGAGACATGGCGGACAAGGCTCGAGCTCGCAAGGTCGCTGAACGCACCAAAGTGTTGGTGGCGGGCGGCCTGGACACGCTCGTCAAGGACCCACGTCTGGGGTTCGTCACGATCACCGACGTTCGCGTCACCGGAGATCTGCAGCACGCCACGGTGTTCTATACCGTCCTGGGTGGTGCCGAAGAGCGCGAAGCAGCCTCCGACGTGCTCGCGACCTACCGCGGTCGCATCCGCTCCCACGTCGGCAAGGGTCTGGGCATTCGACTGACCCCGAGCCTCGAATTCGTGCTGGACGCACTTCCCGAAGACGCAGCACACCTCGACGACGTGATGCGCCAGGTGCACCAGCGTGACGCCGAGTTGGCGGCAGGACGTCAGTCTGCGGCCTACGCCGGCGATCCGGACCCCTACAGGAAGCCGCACGTCGACGAGGCCGACGAGTCGTCGGAGTGAGCCTGGACGGGCTGCTGCTGATCGACAAGCCGGCCGGGTGGACGAGCCACGATGTCGTTGCCCGTACGCGGCGCCTCTGCGGGACCAGGCGCGTCGGGCATGCCGGCACATTGGACCCCATGGCCACGGGTGTGCTGGTGCTCGGGGTCAATCGCGCGACCAAGCTACTGACCTTCCTGGTCGGTCTGGACAAGGCCTACTCGGCCACGATCCGGCTTGGTCAGTCGACCGTGACCGATGATGCAGAGGGCGAGATCACAGGTGGCACGGATGCCAGCGGGATGCTCGATGCGGACATTGAGGCCGCGGTCACATCTTTGACCGGCGATGTCCAGCAACGCCCCAGCACAGTCAGCGCCATCAAGGTCGACGGTCGGCGCTCCTATGCGCGGGTGCGTGCCGGCCAGGACGTAGCGCTGTCGGCCCGCCCGGTGACCGTCAAGACCTTCACCGCGGCTCGTCGTCAGTGCCCTGCCGATGCCCCGGCAGGCACAGTCGACCTCGAGGTCACCGTGGAGGTTACGTCGGGGACCTACGTGAGGGCCTTGGCTCGGGACCTGGGGGAGACACTGGGGGTCGGTGGCCACCTCACGAGCCTGCGACGCACTCGCGTCGGACGATACGACCTGGGCTCGGCTCGCACCTTAGAGGCTGTGGAGGTCGACCCTGCGGGCGCAGTGGTGCCGATGGCCGACGCTGCAGCGGCGGCATTCGAGGTCCGCCACCTGAGCGAGTCCGAAGAACGGGCCTTGCGGTACGGCCAAAGAATCGAGGCTAGAGCCACTCGAAGCCACGATGCCGTGGCAGGCATCGGGTCTGCCGGACAGCTCGTCGCCATGCTCGATGAGTCGGGTGAGGAGACGCGTAGTCGCGTCGTCTTCCCCCACAGTTAGAGTGGCGGCCGTGGATCGCTGGACGAAGGTTGAGGATGCTCAGGCTGTCTCGCGTCCCAGCGTCGTGACGCTTGGCAACTTCGACGGAGTCCACCGAGGTCACCAGGCCGTCCTACGCACCGTCGCCCAACGCGGCCGCCGGGACCAGCTGCGCAGCGTCGCGATCACTTTCGACCCGCACCCCGTAGCGGTGCTGCACCCTGAGCGAGCGCCGGCACAGATCACGGGTCCTGACCTACGTATGGACCTGATGGCGCACTGTGGCCTGGATGCCACGCTGACGCTCCCGTTCACCCGCGAGTTTGCCCAACTGACCCCCGAAGCCTTCGTCCAGCAAGTGCTGGTCCAAGGACTCGACGCGCAGGTGGTCGTTGTCGGAGCCGACACTCGTTTCGGGGTTCGCAACTCTGGCGACGTGCAGACGCTGCGCGAGCTAGGCCAGCGCCACGGGTTCGTGGTCGAGACGCATGAGGTCGCTGGTGAGCATATCGACGGGCAGCGAACGTGGTCATCCAGCGGCGTCCGAGCGGCTCTGGTCTCCGGTGACGTCGGCAGCGCGAGTGAGATCCTCGGCCGGCTGCACCGGGTCAGCGGTCACGTTGTCCACGGGCACCACCGGGGTCGTCAGCTCGGATACCCCACTGCCAACCTCGGCGCGGGCAGCGTAGGCATGATCCCGGCCGACGGGGTATATGCGGGGTGGCTGGAGCGTGTGGACCAGCCTGCCGACGATGAAGATCGTCGCCTTCCGGCCGCGATCTCCGTCGGCACCAATCCGACGTTCACAGACGTGATGACCCGCACGGTCGAAGCGTACGTGCTGGATCGAGATGATCTCGATCTCTACGGGGAGTTGGTCGGCGTGGACTTCGTCTGCCGGTTGCGTGGCAACACCAAGTTCGACTCGATGGACGAGCTGATCGAGCAGATGGCCCGAGACGTGTCGGTATGCCGATCAGTGCTGCTGGGTTGACCCGGGCACCCGGCCCCCGGCTGGGAATCGGTGCACGGTCGGGCCCCGGCGCACCAAGCGCCTCGCAGCGCTATCTCCGCACCGATTGGGGCCTTTTTGTGGCTGCCCTCGGGCTGTCCCTCATCGGCGCGATCCTGATCTGGTCCACCACCCACAACGACCTCGGTTGGGCCCTGACCGTTCGGCACCTGATCAACACGGCGGTCGGTCTCATCGCGGCGTTGGCCCTGGTCCGGATCGACGTGCGATGGCTGCGGGCTGCTGCACCCTTCATCTATCTCGCGGGGCTCGGGGGACTGATCCTGGTGCTGACCCCGGTCGGCCAGGTGGTCAACGGCTCACGCTCTTGGCTGTTCCTGCCGGGGGGCTTCTCCCTGCAGCCAGCCGAGCTGGCCAAGATCGGCCTGGCCATCGGGCTGGCGATGATCCTCACCGCGAGCGGAGATCCTGCCGCCGCGCCGACCGGGCGAGAGGTCTTTCCCGCGTACGTGC
>JBGTGC010000143.1:0-2563 GCA_041746935.1 Dermatophilaceae bacterium | reverse complement strand
CTCTGCGATCGACGCAGGGCCGCTCCCGGCCCTCCGCCCAGAGCACATGCTCCATCTGGTGAGCCTCCCGAGCGATGGCGGGCGCCGTCGCTGCCTCGACCGTATGACAATCCCGAGCCCGCAGGCGGTAGGGCACGCCGTGAATCGCGCTCAGGAGCCGTAACGGCGCTCTCGCTCTGCATAGGCCCGCAGCGCCCGCAGGAAGTCGACCTTGCGAAAGTCCGGCCAGAACGCCTCACAGAAATAAAACTCGCTGTGCGCGCTCTGCCAGAGCAAGAAACCGCCGAGTCGCTGCTCACCGCTGGTGCGGATCACTAGATCCGGGTCGGGCTGCCCTTTGGTATAGAGATGCTCGGCGATGTGTTCGATCTCCAGCGTGGCCGAGAGTTCCTCCAGAGTGGTCCCCCGCTGGGCGTGTTCGTTCAGCAACGATCGCACGGCATCCGCAATCTCTTGCCGCCCGCCGTAGCCGATGGCGACATTGACCAACATCCCCGGCAAGTCCTGTGTCGCCGCCGCCGAGACGTCGAGCTCGGCGCGCGTCTCCTCCGGAAGCAAATCACGCGCGCCCACCACGTGCAGCCGCCACCGGCCGGTGGAAGACAAGTCGGAGACCACGTCGGAGATGATCTGCAGCAGCGGTTCGAGCTCGGCCGGCTCCCGGTTCAGATTATCCGTCGAGAGCAACCACAACGTCACGACTTCGACCCCTGCTTCCTCACACCAGCCCAGCAGCGGCTTGATGTTCTCGGCCCCCGCCCGATGCCCGTCCGCCGTGGCCGCCCCACGTTGCTTGGCCCAGCGACGGTTGCCATCGAGCATGACGCCCACGTGACGCGGCACCCCGGTCGGTGGGAGTTGCTTGGTCAGGGATGCGTTGTAGGCGCGATAGATGAGATCACGCAGTCTGGCCATGAGGGCAAACCTACTCGGCCATCCGAAGCGGCATGCACCTACGAATGCCCACCATAACCGAACCTGATATCAACTTACGGTTGCGTAGGTTAGCGTGACGATCATGAGCTCGCCGCCGGACCACGACCCCCAGGAGCCTGGGGTGGCCCGGGCTGCGCACGAACTCAAAGACGACTTGGCACAGGCCGCCCATGAGGTCGCGGCCACCATCAAACCCAAACTGCGCGGCTGGCTCCACCTGGGCATGGCACCGTTGGCCCTGGTCGCGTCCATCGTGCTCATCATGTTGGCACCCACCACGCTGGGTCGAATCTCCTCGGTGGTCTTCGGCTTCTCGGCGGTCATGCTCTTTGCCACCTCTGCGACGTATCACCGAGGCCACTGGCAACCCACGACCAGCAAGCTGCTCAAGCGGATGGATCACGCCAATATTTTCTTGATCATTGCGGGCAGCTATACCCCGCTGGCCCTGATGCTGCTCCAGCCGGACTCGGCCCGCACCCTGCTGATCATCGTCTGGTCTGGGGCGATCGCCGGCATACTCTTCCGAGTGTTCTGGGTGGGCGCGCCGCGCTGGCTCTACACCCCGGTCTACGTGGCCCTGGGCTGGGTCGCCGTCTTCTATATCGTGCCGTTCTACCAAGCTGGCGGGGCCGCCGTGGTCGCGCTGATCGCGACTGGCGGGTTGCTCTATACCTTGGGGGCCGTGGTCTACGGCCTCAAGCGCCCCAACCCCTCCCCGCGCTGGTTCGGCTTCCACGAGATCTTCCATGCTTTCACCATCGCCGCGTTCACGACGCACTACATTGCCGTGTCCCTGGCGGTATACGGGGCTATTCCCGGGTTGGCGTAGACCCACCCTCTGGATGATCATCCTCAGATTGCGCGTCGCCTGACTGGACTTCGCGAGGTGGGTCCGCTCGCTGCTCTTTGCCCTGCTGGTCTAGCCGCAGCGCCTCTCGCTGACGCATTCCGCGCAGCCGCCGACTCAGGTCACGCCCCAAGAACCACAGCACCAGGCCCAAGCCGAAGAGGACCAGGAAGCCGCCTAGACCGGCGGTGTACTGCACGTTGCTGACGTTCACGAGGCACGCTCGCCGGGCTCATCGGCCCTTCCATCCGAGTGGCCTTCACTCCCCCGCAACTCATCGTCCCCTCCATCACGCTCGGCGGCCTCGGTCACCTTCTGCTCCGGCTCAGGGACAGGCGCGGTGTATGCCGTCAGCACAGTGCCGTCGGGATCGCGCTGCGGGGGCAAAGCACACTGCTCGTCGAGCTCATCGACCGCAGGCAGCCCGGCAAACAGGTCATCCTCGGGCAGGTCGACCGAGACCAACGACATCGCCAACTCGAAGTCCTCGACGGGGTGAACCCGGCGCTGGAGCTCCATCGGGATGGCGAACCACATGCCCTCCGGGTCGACCTGCGTGGCGTGCGCCAGCAACGCCGCGTCGCGATCACCGAAGTAGTCAGCGCACGGTACGTGGGTGTGAATGGCCCGCCCGGCCCGATCGCCCATCCGCTCGATCCACTCCGCGAACGGCGACTCCAGACCCTCGTCGAGCATGGCCTGGTGCAGATTGATCAGGCGCTCCGGAGAGAACATCGTGTAGTAGACCTTTTGCGGCTGCCAGGCCGGGCCGGTATG
>JBGTGC010000142.1:0-3401 GCA_041746935.1 Dermatophilaceae bacterium | reverse complement strand
GCGTCGATCTCGATCATCGCTCGTCGCGGCCGGCACGCCAGTCCCTTGGCGGCGAGCGCTTCGCCCATCCGGTGTTGATCCTCGGCCGTCCCCAACACCTCCACCAAGAGGATGCCGGTGTCCTGGGTCAACTCCGTGGTGGACTGCGAGCTCAGCAGGGTGCCGCCATCGAGCACGATCACGTGGTCGCTGACCCGTTCGAGCTCGCCCAGCAGGTGAGAAGTGACCAGCACCGGTATGCCGAAGTCGGAGCCGATCCGTGAGACGAGCCGAATCATCTCATCGCGCGAGGCGGGGTCCAGTCCGTTGGTCGGCTCATCCAGCAGGACCAATTTGGGGTCGTGCGTCAAAGCCTGGGCCAACTTGGCCCGCTGCTTCATCCCGGTGGAATAGCCGCCCATCAGCCGGTATCGCTCCTCCGCCAAACCCACGTGGCGCAACACGTCAGCCGCTCGTTCTCGGGCCACGGTCGGCGGCAATCCTGACATCTGGCCCATGTGCACGATGAAGTCGATGGCTCGCACGTCCGGCGGCAAACACTCGTGCTCGGGCATATAGCCGACGACCGAGCGGATCGCGGCCCCGCCGGTGGAGATGTCGTGCCCCAACACGGTGGCCGAGCCCTCGGTCGGTTTGAGCAGGCCGAGCAGAATCTTGATCAGCGTCGACTTGCCCGCACCGTTGGCCCCCACCAGGCCCGTCACTCCGCCGCCGACGCTCACGTCCAGCCCACTGATGGCCGTGACACTGCCGTAGCGCTTGGTGAGCCCCCGCGTCTCGATCACCGCCATGTGGGCACCCTATCCTCGGTGCGGTACACCTAGAGGTATGACTCGGGCGTTGCGTGACCTGCCGAAGGCCCACTTGCACCTGCATTTCACCGGTTCCATGAGGATCCAGACGCTGCGAGACCTGGCTGAGCTTCGCGGGATCCATCTGCCGCAGTCACTCCTGAGCCACTGGCCGCCGGTGCTCAGCGCCCGAGACGAGCGAGGATGGTTTCGGTTCCAACGCCTGTATGACGCCGCGCGAGCCTGCCTGCGCACCGAAGCCGATCTGCGTCGGGTGGTCGCGGAGGCCGCGCAGGACGATGCTCGCGAAGGTTCGACGTGGTTGGAGATTCAGGTCGACCCGACCTCCTATGCCCCGCTAGTCGGCGGGATTACCCCAGCACTGGAGATCATCCTCGACGAAGCCGCTGCCGCGTCGGTGCGGACGGGGACCCAGGTGGCTGTGGTTGTCGCGGCAAGCCGGATGAAACATCCGTATGACGCCCGCGCGCTGGCCCGACTGGCTGCACAGCACGCCGGCACCGGTCCCGGCAAGGTCGTGGGGTTCGGGCTGTCCAACGACGAGCATCGCGGAACGACGAGTGAATTTTCCCGCGCGTTCGACATCGCCCGGTCAGCCGGGTTGGCCTCGGTGCCGCACGCCGGTGAGCTACGCGGTCCCGAGCATGTGAGTCAGGCCCTGCTATCGCTGGTTCCCGACCGGCTCGGTCACGGAGTCCGTTGCGTCGAGGATCCCCGCGTGCTGCGCGAGGTCGTCGAGCGGGAGGTCACGCTCGAGGTCTGCCCCACCAGCAACGTCGCCCTGGGGGTGTATCACGATTTGGCATCCGTGCCATTGCCCCAACTGTTGGAGGCCGGAGCCTCCATTGCCCTCGGCGCCGACGATCCGCTGCTGTTCGGCTCACGCCTGTGCGATCAGTACGAGTCGGCGCGTCGTGAGCACGGGTTGGACGACGAGGCGCTGGCGGGACTGGCTCGTTCTTCCATTCGCGGGTCACGAGCACCGTCGCAGACGAAGGCGGCCATGCTGTCCGGCGTTGAACGTTGGCTGAATTCAACCCCGACTGACCCCAGATTCGGCGACGCGTCAGCCGGAGAGGTCGAGGGGGACTAAGGCGCCTTGGATGGTGACGTCCTCGGGGTCGATAAAGCCGGAAACGACCGAGTTGACGCCGTTGATGGTGTCCTCGTCGGCGAGCAGCACGGTGACCTGCAGCCCCCCTTCGTTGGCCGCCGCCCAGGAGAACACCCCTGGAAGGTCTGCCCGACTCAGCGCACCGAGCGCTTGATTGACCTCGGCACGAGGCGGCGCATCTCGGGTCTCGATGCACAATCCGCCGGGCCACACAGCGCGCGCCTGAGCCACCAACTGGGCCGCGTCTGCCCCCTCGACGAGCATCACATTGAGGACGGATTCGCCATCGCTGCTGAACGAGCTCACATAAGCGTCGCTGGCCTCGAGCAAGGCGGTGACATCCCTGAGTGCCCGAGATGCCTCGGTCGAGAGGCCATCGAAACCAATGCCGGTCTCCCCGAAGGGATCGTCGCAGAGCTGCTCGGCCTCTGGCGCTCCGGTCGCCAGATCGGGCTCAAAGGGGTATTGGCTCCGGATGGGCGGCCTGATCAGGGTGAAGGCTTGCCCGTCGTAGGTGCCAACGACGCGAGCCTCACCCCAGCGCACCCCCTGCGCCTGTCGGTAGTTGGGCATCTCCGTCCAGTCCAGGCCAAAGATCAACGGCCCGGAGCACTGCGGTGGGTAAGCCCGTGCCACGGGCCCAAGACACAGCACCGGCGGATCATCATCGAGTTGGCGGACCAGTCCCTGCCCGGTCAAGACGGACCGCGGGCCGATGGTGCGACGGGTTGGGGCGGCCGCCGCGTCGGGCGGCACACCATTGACGGTGGGATCGCCGGTGGTGACCTGAGCACCGGCGCGTTCAGCGCCGCTGAGTTCGGCATCCGAGGTGACAGGACCGGTCGTAGTGGAGTTGGCCACGCTGGTGGGCGCGACCTCGCCCCCGCTCGATCCCCCGCAGGCAGCCACCACGACGAGCGCCGCCACCGACAACGGCAACGACACAACCCCTCGGGGTGTCCGAGCAAACATCACGAAGAGTATGACGAAGAGACGGGTCGAGCCGTTCCCCCGCCGCTCACAGGCTCATCCCCACCAACACCGGTTCGTTCACCAACGTCACGCCGAACGCCTCCCTCACTCCATCTCGCACCTCTCGCGCCAACGCAACCACGTCAGCGGACTGTGCCTGCCCTCGGTTGGTCACCGCCAGGGTGTGCTTCGTCGACAGCGCAGCCGGTCCCGGCATGCCGTATCCCTTGCCATAGCCTGCTTGGTCTATCAACCAGGCCGCCGACGTCTTGATCGTGCCGTCGGACCCTTCGAACTCCGGCGGCACCGGACCCTGGTCACCGAGCCGCCCCCGCGCTCGATGACGCAGATTCGCCATCTGCGCAGCGCTGAGCAGCGGATTGGTGAAGAAGGATCCGCAGGACCACGTGTCGTGATCGACCGGATCGAGCACCATACCCCGCCGGCCACGCTGCTCCAGCACGGCCTCGCGTGCGCGGCCTAGCGGCACCCGATCACCGGGC
>JBGTGC010000141.1:0-3392 GCA_041746935.1 Dermatophilaceae bacterium | reverse complement strand
GCCTCGGCGGCAGTGAACACCAACGGTGCTAGCCGCACCCCGCGGCCGAGCCGGTAGCCACCGTAGGGACCCCGGACCGACTCGACCGGGATGCCGGCCTCGCGCAAGATCGCGACGTAGCGGCGGGCGGCGCGGTCGGTGACCCCTAAACGCCCTGCGAGCTCATCAGCGGTGCAACCCGGTCGGGTCTGCAGGATCTCTAGGGTGCGCAGGGCCCGCGCGGTCGGGCTCATCTCAGTCACCCGAGCCATGCTGACATCGCACGACCTAATCCGGAAGGAAAACGTCCGGAACCAGATCTAGGTTGAGGCCATGGACGCACCGACAACTTCGACGAGACGAAGGACTGACATGGACATCGTGCTCATTGCCGGTATGTGGCTCGACGCAGCAGCCTGGCATGACGTAGTGCCGGAGTTAGAGAGTCTTGGGCACCGGCCCGTGGCCCTCACGCTGCCCGGCCAGGGAGATGGCAACACCACTGCCACCTACACCGACCAGGTGGCAGCGGTCGTGGCGGCAGTGGATGCTGCCGATGGACCAACCCTGGTGGTCGGTCACTCCGCCGCCTGTGCCCTCGCCTGGGTGGCTGCGGACGCACGGCCGGAGAAGGTGAGGCGTGTGGCCTTGATCGGCGGGATGCCAAACGCCGACGGTGAGACCTATTTTGGCCCCTTCGAGCCGGTCGACGGGGTCGTGCCGTTCCCCGGCTGGGAGCCTTTCGAGGGTCCCGACTCCGACGACATGTCAGCCGAGCTGAAGGCGGCGGTTGCCCGCGGTGCGATCGCAGTGCCGGCCACGATCACCCACGCGATCGTGCGCCTCACCGACGACCGCCGCTACACGGTGCCTGTCACGATGATCTGTCCAGAGTTCACGCCTGCCCAAGCCAAGAAGTGGGTCCAGACCGGCGAGATCCCTGAACTCGCGAAAGCAACGCAGGTCGACTACGTCGACATCGACTCCGGCCACTGGCCGATGTACACCAAACCGGTCGAGCTCGCGCGGATCCTCGCGGACTGCACCAGAGCCTGAACCCGTTTGCGGGTCCCTGGGCGGAGCAAGCCTCATGCCATCATCGGACGAGTTGGTCAGCGAACATCACCGCAGTGGAGGTGCACGACCATGAAGCCGGACCATGGCATTCAAACGGGTGGGCACCGTGTCTGCGCGCTCGATCTTTCGACCTGGGATGCCTTCGATGAGTTGTGTATTAACAGCGACGGCTTTCCCAGCGGCTGCTACTGCATCGGATTTCACGAAGAGGGCCCAACGAAGCACGCTGCCGAGCTGAACCGCGACCGCAAGCATCACCGGGTGCTCGCCGGAACCACGCACGCCGCATTGGTGTTCGACGACGATTTGTGCGTCGGCTGGTGCCAGTTCGGGCCACCCGACGAGGTCGTGCGGATCAAGAACCGCCGCGAGTACGAGAAGACTCGAAAAGCCGCGCTCCCTGACTGGCGCATCGGCTGCAACTACGTGCGAGACGGCTACCGTCGACACCGAGTTGCCACTGACGCTCTCGCTGGGGCACTCGGGCTCATCGCGACAATGGAAGGCGGACGCGTCGAGGGGTACCCCGAGCCCGCCGGTGCAGTGCCAGCAGGATTCCTCTTCCACGTCGCACTGTCTACCTTCGATCAGCTCGGCTTCACCCGCGATCGGCCAATCGGCAAGCACCGATGGGTAGTCTCCAAGATGATCGAGCCCGACTGAGATACGCCGGTCTGAGGGGCAAGAAGCCTCCTGTAGACGGCGTTCGCGCGCACAACCGCAGCGGGCCGTAGGCCCTGTACCGGCCCGCAACCACCACATCCGCGGCGGTCACTCCATATGGCCTAGACGCTCAATCACGCTGTGCCCGCGTCGGGACGAGGACCTCAGTGATCGATCAACTTAGCCAACTCGGCTCGTCGCCGGTAGTGGATCCCGATACGGAGATCGATCGACGTTCCGCGCTTGACTGGCGATCTTCACCGCAGGCCGTTCCGCAATCGGGGTCGTGGGGCGTTATTTGGGGAGCATGGTTGGTTGAAATAGCCGTCAGCGAGTTCGGTCGATCATCGCGGTTAGCAGCGCTGCAGCCGCAGTGTCGATGGCCGTTCACTCCACAGGTGCAGCACCGGTGCCAGGTTCAATCAGGATCGGTGCCGCGCTGTACTGGCGACCGCGACGTTCTAGCGACCGATTAGCGTTGGTGGATCTCGATCCGTTCCCCGTCGGGATCGGTGACGGTGACGTGCGGTGCTTGCGCCTCGGGTTCCTCGGTCACCTCGTAGCCCAGACTGCGCATCCGGGCCACGAATCCGTCGAGCGGCTCGGACGTCTTGAAGCTGAGACCGCACCGGCCCGGTGGTGACGGGGGCGTCTGGCTCGCGTGCAGCCCGATAACGCCCGAATCGGCATTCGCGCAGAGTTCACGCCAGCCGGGAGCGATAACAATAGTGGTGAACCCGAACTGCCGGAAGAACGCTTCCCAGTGGTCCAGATGCGGAGTGAAGAACACCGCCACCACATCGACAACGAATCCGCCTGAGAAGCCATGGGAGCGATGCTCGGTGTAGCCGTAGGAGTCGACCATGGGCTCGTTGACACTGACCTCAAGTCCCGGGCCGGCGATCTTGGCCCGCCGCCCGTAGGACTCGTCCAACCAGCGGGCCGGCAGCCCGTCCGCCGCCAACGCGAGAGCGGCAGCGCGGGCATCGTCGGACTCTAGGCAGAACGACGTGGTCATGGCTTCGGTCGTGTCGGCGGTGGCTAGCGGATGGACCGTGACCAAGCCTGCCGCGCCGCGCAGCACCGCGAAACTATCCTTGGTGATCACTGGCTGCAGCCCGACCGCCTCCAGGAACCGCCGCACATCGGTCGGTCGGTTGGTGAACCGGTAAGGACTCACCCGAAAGCTGGGCGTTACGGTGCGCTCGGTCATGGCTCATTCCTTTCGGGTCACGCCAAATAGCAAGTCGACACAGCCTCGACGAGTGCCGATAGCGGCGCCAGAGGAGGGTCGCGCGGAGCGTGACGATCACTCACCGTGGAAGGGTGCGGTCGTCGGTAGGCCGAGCAACAAACCTCAATCGGTGCTGTCGAGAATCAGTCGAGTCGCCTCGCGCGGTGCGTCCCATTGTGGAAAATGACCGCACCGCTCGAACCAGTGCAGCACCGCGTCGGGGAACAGCTCCGTAGCACGTGCGGCCTGACTCGGCAGGGTGACCAGGTCACGACGACCCCAACCGATCGTGACCCGTCCGGGCACTGTGCCAGCCGGGGCTCCCTGTTGCTTGGGACCTTTGGTCAGGGCATCCATGGCAGCTCCCGTGGCCGGGGAGTCAGCCAACCCGCGCACGTCCGGCAGCACGGTCTCGCGCGAGAGCGCCCAGGGCCGCGCC
>JBGTGC010000140.1:0-4249 GCA_041746935.1 Dermatophilaceae bacterium | reverse complement strand
CACCCGTTGGGTTGCCACCGACCGCGGATCTCCGACCGGGTCGTGTTCGACAAGTTGATCCAGGTCCTGGTGCTGGGTGCTGCCTACGAGCGGATCGCCGATGCCACCTGGTCGGCGACTACGATCCGAGCCCGCCGCGATGAGTGGATCAGCGCCGGCGTGTTCC
Source organism: Dermatophilaceae bacterium (assembly GCA_041746935.1). Classification (GTDB taxonomy): domain Bacteria; phylum Actinomycetota; class Actinomycetes; order Actinomycetales; family Dermatophilaceae; genus Ornithinicoccus. The sequence goes on along the minus strand of JBGTGC010000140.1, from coordinate 4,083 downwards.
AGAAGTTGGAGCAGATCGCTCTGGAGGCCTATGACCGGATCGTGGGGCTGGACCTGGGCGATGTCACCGTCGATGGGTGCATCGTCAAAGCACCCTGGGGGGCCAGATGGCCGGAAAGTCCCCCGTAGACCGGGGCAAGCAGGGAACCAAACGCTCCCTGCTCACCGACGCGGGAGGGATCCCGCTGGGCTGCGTGATCGCCCCTGCCAACCGCCACGACTCACCATTGCTGCGTCCCACCCTGGAGAAGCTGGCCCGATTCGGACTGGACCGGCCCGAACGGATCACGGTGCACCTCGATGCCGGCTATGACAGCCAGGTCACCCGGGCTCTCCTTGAGGAACTGGGCTGTCGTGGGGTAATCAGCGTGAAGGGATCCCCGCTGCAGGCCGGTGCCCGATGGGTCACCGAACGCACCAACTCCTGGCACAACCGAGGCTTCAAGAAACTGGCCATCTGCACCGAACGGAACGCCCGGGTCATCGATGCCTTCATCGCGCTGGCCAACGCGGTGATCATCACCCGACGACTCATCCGCACCGCCTGGACCACCCACCGCTGGGACACCCGACCCACCCGCCGACCATGACCTATCCGCGGAATCTCTAAGCCCTGCTGGATCAAGCGGCAGCCAGCGCCCCTCAGGCGACGGGACAGACTGGCCCTGGTTCGAGTTCGGCTGCGTCCTTTTGAAAGGGCTCCATGTCATCCGCGGCCATTTCGACCATCATCTGCCAGCGCTTGTGGTGCTCGTCAGGGTCTGTGTCGTCTTTGGTCTTCATCATCTCCTGACGAGCTGACCAGTCGTTGTTGACATCCGTACCGGTAGCGTCCGCGGTCAATTCCGAACACGCGCCTTTGACTCCGAACACGCGCCTTTGACGGCCTCGTAGTTCTTGGCAGCCGCAGTGACGGCTTCAACATCCGCGGCTCCCTCAGCCTTCGACTCGGCGAAGTCAGCTTCTGCCTGCTCCAAGGTGATCTCACCAGCCTTGTACTGAACCGAGGCAGAGTAGTGCTTCTTCCAGTGCGAGGCAGAAGCCTGCGTGGCTGCGGCCCACTCTTCGCCGACGCTCACCTCGGTGCCGCACGCTTGAAGTGCCTGGGGCACGTCGGCATCCGTCTCAGCGTCATCGCTAGAAGCAACGGCATCTTCGGTTTCAGGGGCTTCGGCTGTGACCTCTGCGGAATCCGACCCGCCCATGTCAGGCCGCGCGGCGGTAGAACTGCTGTCGTCGGTGGAGCTGGCCTGGTCAGCCGAGACACTGCTCTGCGTATCGCCGGAGCCCGTTTCAGCGGAACGTGACTCGGCACCGAACAGACCACGAACGGCGAAGCCCACCATCACGAGCGCCAGGATCGCAACGATCGAGATTATGGTGAGGCCTGAGCGACTGCCGGAGGCAGCAGCTGCCGTTGGCTCGTCAGTATGTCTTTCCATTTGCCATATCTTTGCAGAGGAGGTGCAGATTTTGCTAAATACACACCTTGATGTGTCCACTCAATAGACATTCAAGAACGGAGTGATGCATGCCCAGACCCTGTCTTTTCTGCGAGATCGCATCTGGCGCAACGCCAGGTGCCATCGTTCATGGCGGGTCGGAGGCGTTGGCCTTCATGGATACTCGGCCGCTGTTCAAGGGTCATGTGTTGGTCATACCGCGGTGCCACGTTGCGACGCTGCCCGATCTGCCCTCGGAATTGATCGGACCGGTGGTTGGCTTGGCGCAGCGGGTGGCCGAGGCCATGGTCAGCGGGTTGGGCGCGCAAGGGACATTCGTGGCGATGAACAACACAGTCAGCCAGTCAGTGCTGCACCTGCACATCCATGTGGTGCCGCGCACCAAGGGTGACGGACTTCGCGGGTTCTTTTGGCCACGGCAGCGCTACGCAGAGGGCGAAATGGACGAGTACGCGGCCAGGCTGGCGACCGCAGTGGACGACGGCGCTCAGCGCTGATGCGCCTCCCGTAAGGCGAGGATTTCTTTCTGGAGTTCCCCGATGGTGTCTGCCAGCACCGCAATGTCTCGCGCGGTCGCAGCCTGCGACTTTTCGTTGGTGTCCGCGACCTTCTCCAGGAACCACGAGGAAAGACTGGCGGTCACGATCCCGAGTAGCGCGATGCCGCAGAGCATCAAACCGAAGGCAAACACGCGTCCCTCAACGCTCACGGGGTAGAAATCGCCATAGCCTACGGTGGTCACCGTGACGAAGGCCCACCATAGGGCGTCCTGCCAGTTCGTGATGTTGCTTCCGCCCACGTCCCGCTCCGCATCAAGGACGGCGAGACCTGAAATGGTGACGACCAAAATGATGCCCACTGTGACGTAGGTGGCCACGTGACCACGCAAGCGCTCGCCGCCCTGTTGCTGGATGAGTGCTAAGGCGGCCACGAGGCGCAGCGGGCGCAACGCCGGAAGGGTGACGGCTGCGAGGTCGATGAGGTTGTGGCGAATGAAGTGCCACTTGTCCTGGGCGATCACCAGCCTGACGCCGTAGTCGACCGCAAAGGTAAGCCAGATGACGTACGTCGCTGTGTTGCAGATGTCGATGAGCGCGTCCGGCGCGCGAGGCATCACGATCGGTATCGCGTAGGCGAAGAGAAAGGCTAAGGCCAGCACCATGAGGGTGCTACGAGTTTTGCTCTCCCACTTTTCCAACCGAGTCATGCGCAAATGATGACAGCCCCCACCGCACCCATGTGGCGCGATAGGGGCTGTCGTCGTGAAGCGCTTTAGAGGTCGAAGCACATCTCGAATTCGCCCCGCATGGTTGGCGGGTATGGAGTCTTGTTGGAGAATGGTTCTGACCTGCGGTTTTGGGCTCAACTGCGAAGAGCCCGGTTCTGTGGTTGGCAGTCGTTGACAAATGTTGGTGCAGTGCGGACTTCTTGCGGACTAACTGCGGACTGGTGCACCCCTACGGATGCCGCGTGTGGCATGCCACGTCGGGGCGGTACGGGATCTGGGGTGACGAGCGGTTCGGTCAGGGCAGCGTCAAGGCGTCTCAGTCGAACTCGCCCTCGATCCTCATGATTGGCTTCAGCGTCCTGGAGACGCTGCGGGTGCCGACGAGTGGAAGATCGACCTACGGGATGTGAGAGGTTCCACCCAGCAAGGATCGCCGTTGTTCATGCCGGCTGCGGGATCGGTCGACTGGACGGTTCGAACCGTCTCCTAGTCGCGCAGTCGTGGGGATGCGCCATCCGTATCTGCGGGTGACTCGTCGGATTGGTCCTCGAGCCACAGCGCGACTTCAGTCCGCCAGTAGCGGACCGCACGGCCGACGCGGAAGCTCGAGGTCCGCTGCCAAGATGCCGCCAGCAGCGCAAGGTTGCCTCAGTAACCCGAACGAGTGCTGCAACTTCGCCCGGGCCCTGGTGATCAAGATCGCGCGCTGCGCGCACCACCCGACCAGGGCGCGATTGATGAACTCACCACCGTTGTCACAAGTGTGCCGACGTCGGCATAATCACAATCCAGGCCGACGATCGGGTACGGCAACCGGTCATCGACCTGCTCGATTGCGGCGACGACGTGTGTGCGCCCGGTTACGGATAGCCACGTTCAGGGTCCACCCGGTGAAGACGTCCGTGGCGGTCAACGTCCACGCGTGCTCACCAGCCAGGCTGTGCCCACAGTGCGCGACCAAATCGATCCCGAAGAACGGCGGCACCGCTTCCATCTCATCCATCGCCTGGCGCACCTGGATACTGGAATGCAACATCGCCCCCGGGCCGGGTCGCTGACTTCCCCGCGGGGTACCGCGCTGCCTTCGTTGGGGCGAGCAACCGGTCGATCGTGGCCGGGCTCATCGCCACCAACTGCTCGCGCACCTGCTCGGTCAACCGGCCGCTGACCTTGCCCAGTTCCCCGAAGGCCTCTCACTGGCTCAGTGACTGCGCCATGATCACGGCCAGGTACTTCCCGCACGGCTCGCCCAGCAGGGACCACACCTCGATCAGCACCTTCAGTGTGTCGTACCCGTAGGTCCGCGGCCGAGGCTTACGCCTCACCGCCCCTGCCGGGCCACGCCGGCGGGCTGCCGTGGCCATCGCGCGGTGGGCGTTCGCCCTCGACCACC
>JBGTGC010000139.1:0-10020 GCA_041746935.1 Dermatophilaceae bacterium | reverse complement strand
GTCGAACTGGTCGGCGGAGTTGCCGTACCGGAAGTACGCGGACCAGCCGCGCAGGAACCGGTTCAGGTCCTCGACCACCCAGTCGACTGGCAGCAGCAGTCGCGACCTGACCGTGAGTTCACGGATCCGGTCCCGAGCGTGCTGCATCGCCTTGCTCGCGGGCCAGCGAGCCAAGAAGGTGACGCCCTTGGACCCGACCCGACCCTGACTGGACACCAGCCGGTGGTGGAAACCGAGGAAGTCGAAACCTTCCCCACCCACCTGCAGGTGCACGATCCGGGTCTTGGCCGCCTTGGGCTCCAGCCCGAGGTCGGCCAACAGGTCGGTCAACCGCGCAAGCGCGGCCTGCGCCTGTTGACGGGACTTGCACATCACCACCAGGTCGTCGGCGTACCGCACCAACACCCCGTCAGCACGCACGTCCCATGCCCGGTCCAACCGGTGCAGGTAGACGTTCGCCAACAGCGGGGAAACAACCCCACCTTGTGGAGTGCCGGTCACCGACCGGCGGACCTGCCCGCCGTCCATTACCCCTGCATGCAGCATCGCGCGCAGCAGTTTCAGCACGGCTTGGTCACAGACCCGCTCCTGGACTGCCTGCATCAACTTCTCGTGAGGAATCGCCTCGAAACAGTTGGCGATGTCCGTCTCGACCACCCACCGGCGTCCCCGCCAGGACTCATCAATGAGCACCTGCAGGGCGTCGTGCGCTGACCGTTTCGGGCGGAACCCGAAAGAGCACGGCAGCATGTCGGCCTCGAAGACCGGTTCAAGCACAATCTTCATGGCCGCTTGCACGACCCGGTCACGAACAGTCGGGATGGACAGCGGACGCTGCTCGGCAGTGCCGGGCTTGGGAATGAACACCCGCCGTGCTGGCAACGGACGGTAGCCGCCCTCCCTCAGGTCCTGGGCCACCTCATCGAGCAGCCGGGTGACCCCGTACTCCTCGACCATGGCCAGGGTGGTCTGGTCGATACCTGCTGCGCCGTTGTTCCGGCGCACGTTGACCCACGCTCGCCACAGGACATCTCTGCGATAGACCTTGTCCCGCAACGAGTGGAACCGTCGCCCAGGATCGGCCTTGGCCGCCCGGTAAAGCGCATGCTGCAAGGCACGGACAGGATCCGAGGGAGAACGTCCCTCGACGGCGGGACTAGCCAAAACGGCACTCACCGAGCCACTCCTTTACAGACGCTACGCACCGACGAAGCAGCGGCCCTTCCCTCACCGGCGGTTATGTTGTCCGCTCAGCTCAAGCAGTACTACGACCGCCTCCGACGCCCACCCGGCACACCACCCACTTCCCGGGATCACCGGTTATAGGGCGCGTCGCTTCCGACGACGACTCATCGCAGGCCGCCGGGCCGGGGAGGGCCTCACCAGTTCCCGCCGCCACCATCTGAACGTTCCGCACCCCATACGCCGGAGAGTCCTTCACGGCTGCGCCACCAGGCTCTTCACCGCTTCCATGGCCTTCACCCTGATTTCGGGGGCTCGGCACTCCCTGCACCCACCCAAAAGGGCGGACCTATAACGACGCCGCAGGCTTCGCTTGATGCTACGGACCGCTCAGTCGCTCCCCCGCAAGGGCTTTCGACGCTGGGCTTCGACGCCGGAGGTTTCCCTCCAACGCCGCCAGCCTGCTACCGGGCCTCCTGGCAGCTACCCGGACCGGACTCACACCGGCAGGCGACGACGAGCATGACAACAGATCAACTACACACGATGACCTCCTGTCTTCAGGTCGCACGGACTGTCGAGGCTAGGTCTTGCCATCGGTCTGCTGCCGCGGTGATCGCGTCCCGGAACCGGGTGGGGTCCCCGGTGGTCGCACGTGTCGTGTCGAGGTAATCTGCCGCGCTCAGCAGGACTCCTGTTGTTCGGGTGGCTAGCGCCTCACCGGTCGCGACGATCTGTATTGCGGTCGCTGACGGCGCGACCAGGGCGCGGGGCGGCGATGTCCCATCGGGCGAGTGTTTCAGCGAGGTGCTGGGGCGGGGCACGCTCGGTGGTTGGGGACCCGGCCCAGGGCGACGGGTTCACTGCTGCATCGAGCAGCTGCTCGCAGCGGTGGACGCGGTCCATCATGGGCACCGCCCTGTGGAGGTCCCTACCCTGTCGGTGGGCGAACTGGTGCGCGATGTACTCCTCCATCCCCGTACGGACGAGGTGCGCGCCGTGGTATGGCACGCCGAGCGCCTGGCAGGCGGTGACCGCAGGGTCGTGCTCGCGGGGCGATGGGGTGTTGGTGGCCGCTTCGTTGATGCGTTCGGCGGCTCGAGGAATGCTTCGTTGGTGGCCCCACGCGTTGGCCATGCGTGGGTGAGCTGGTCGCGGTGCCTCGAGGAGGCGATAGCACCGACCATGGCCATGGTGCTCTTCACCGTTGCATCGGGGTCGGTGGGTTGCGATGAAACCAGCGTCTGGACGGCTTCTACCAGTTCGGGCCAGGTAGCAACGGCTGCCACCGTGCTGCGTACGTCGGGATCAATGGCTGCCCTTCTGATCAGGTGATCAGCATCCCGCAGCAACCGCTCGGTGTTACTCATGCGGCCCTGCCATCGCGCGCGAGAGCGCACACGTCCGCGATCAAACCCGGCAGGCCTGGCAGTACCGCGTAGGCCCGTCGGGGAGTCGACCGAGCAAGGTCTCAGCGGCCCGGATCAGCCCGACCGGATCGGTTGCCACGGGGATCGGGACCGCTTCGACGTCGACGTTCCCGGGCAGCAGCCACAACGCGTGCTGGCTGGCGAGCGTCGCCCCCGATGCCAGGTAGATGTCGACCAACTCACGACCCCGGGGCAGCTCGGCCTCATGGAGCAACCGCGCCACACCAGCGACGATCTCGACTGCCTCTTCATATCCCGGTGCTCGGCTTCATCAAATCCTCCAGATGCTCGGTTTTCGGTGTCCTGTGGGTGACACAAGGGACTCACACCCGCCCTGGCCAGCACCAGCGGACAGCCACGTTCTGTGGACATCCGAGGCGCTCATGTCCTTCTAGAGCACGACACGCGGCCCCCGGTGCGCATCCGGAGATCAACTCGATTGGAAACGCGCTTATCGTTCTTACCTCGGATGGCGATCGATTTAGGGCCTGAGCCGGCGACAAGGGCTCGTCCGGTGCGTCGGGTCCATGAGCAGTTCGGGATCAATACCGAGACGTTGCCGAACTGGCGCTCACCTAAAACTGGGATCACCCCCGAGCGGCGATCTGGGTCACTAAGATCTACGCACCGCGGGTTGTCGAGTTGAAGCGGAACGAAAACGGGGGGTTTCGGTGGTCGTTGGCCAACGCTAGTCGCGGCTTAAAACACGGTCTGAGCTGCAAAAATGCTCCTTCAGGACCGTTGGACGTCGCTGGCCATCATCGGTCTCCGCCGGACTTCTTGCGGACTGTTTGCGGACCGCTGGGTCACCGCGACAACCCTCTGGCGAGGGCGGCGGCGAACAGCGTCCGGGCGACCTGCTCGGCCTTCTTGGTCGCTGCGGCACCCACCGGCCTCGCCTCGTAGCGGTCCTGGTTGCGGGCGCGTCGCAGGCGGTCGAACTCCCGCGCTGCCTTCTCAGCCGGCGGCTTGTCGAAAACAGCACGGAGGTACCGGCCGAGCCCCTCGTGTTGGCCGGGCCTGTTGGTCGTCCGGAAGCCGTACGCCGCCAGCAGCACCTCGCCCGTGTCGTGACAGGGCGTCATAGGCGATGCCGTATCTGACGACAACACTGGTGAGCAGCGGCAACTGGTCCAGGCGCTCCTCGGCCTGGCGCAAGAATGTGCTCGCACGCGCGGCGTCTGCGGGCACGACATCGAGACGTTGCGCCTCAACCAGCGCGAGGACCGTCGCCTGTTGGAGGCGGGTGAGCGGAGTCAGCGCCACGGCAGCTCCCCGATCACGGCGACCGCCGGGCCGTTGCGCACGTTCTCCAGGAAGCCGGAAGACTCGGCGAACTCCACAGGAGTGAGGATCGCTGGGTCCACGGGACGGTGCACGGCGGCCTCGACTCGGGTGCACGCCTCGTACACCGCGTCCACATTGGGCTTACCGAGCACCATGACGTCGATGTCTCGCGGCGCCGGTCCGGCATCCCCGAGCATGCGCGCGGCGAAGGAGCCGTAGACGAAAGCCGACTCGATCCCGTCGATTAGGGCAAGTTCCTCGGCCAGGATCACCACCGGGCCTGTCGCGACCGTGAGGATCTAGCGCAAGGGGGCTACCAGCGGGCTCTCGTCGTTGGCGTGGATCAGCCTGGTGCGCCCAACCTGTCGCTCGCTCAGAATGTCGGCGTCCAGCAGGCGCGCGACCTCGCGGTGCACGGTCGGGTAGGCCAGGCCGGCCCGTTTGGCCAGATCGGTGATGCTCAGCTCGTCGCCGGTGAGCAACAAGGTGGAGAGCAGGCGGACCTGACCGTCCGATCGGAAGATCGGAGCGAGAAGCGGCACCTCGGTTCTCATATAACTGAGGTTAAGTTCCACTATACCGACAGTCAATGAGCCGTTCGCTAACCCCCGAACTCGGGTCGCCGCCGGCTTCGATGTGATCGAGCTCGAAAGTTACCTGCCAGCCCAGGGGCTGGCATCCTCGGGATTGGACAACAGCCCAAGCCCCGCGAGACTCCCGTTCCACAAGGGATCCCCGACCGGTCAACATAGCTAACGGCGACCGACCCCACGTCCCGGGCCCTACCAGGACACTGGAGCGGCTTTCGCCTCGTTCCCCTCGATCGTTAGGAGCTCGAGTCGTCGTACGGACGGGAGCGCGGCCGCGGTGAGAGAGCCGCCCGCCATGACGAGAACGCAGAGCCACAGCCACTCCGTCACCCCCACGACCGCACTGAGCGGCCCGACGAACGCGACGCCGACCGGTCGCGCCAGGAATGAGCCGATGTCGTATGAGTAGACCCGTGCGAGCTTGTCGGGGGCGATGTTCTGCTGGATCGAGAGGTCCCAGCTGACCGAGAAGATCTCCAGTCCCAGACCGTGTAGGAAAGCGCCGACACACAGGACGGCCAGGCGGCGATTGTCGCTGTGCCTCCCGGCCTCCCCGCCGATGCCGTGGCGCTGCTGCAGGGCGTGGTCGTCGACGATGGGCTCAGCACCCCTTACCCCGCCAGGTTGACATCGTCGTCGCCGCCTGCCTTGTCGCCATCGCGGAGACCGGCACGGTGGTTCTCGACCACGGTCCCGACCAGGGCCGCCTGGTCCTGAGCCTCCTCCAGGACCGCCACTTTTTCCTGGGCCAGGCGGAGCAGATCGTGGCCGACGTACCGGAAGCCGTGGCTGTGCCCGACCCGACCCCTCACCTGGATCATCGGACCCAGCGCCACTAACGACATCGAGCTGGACCGCGTCGAGGGCGGCGTCCACGGACCACGCGCGCTCCACGTCATCGTGGTCGGTTGAGGGTGCGCGACGTTCGCTCTCGATCCCTTTCTCATCCTCGCATCGGGCTGTCGATCACGGGTGGTGATCGGTCGTCCGCGGAAGCTCGGCGCGCCGCGTCCGACCGGGCTTTGTCAACGCTACTCACCGGCGTCGAAACTCGACCCGACCCGCCACTCAGGTTGTTTGCGCACTCGCGTGGTGCCGTGCAGCATCCTCCGTTGCGATGTGGTCCATCGCGTCCGGGGGCCGCGCTAGGTCTTGAGCCCCCCACTCGGCCATCGAGTGGAGAACCGGCCACAGGGTATGGCCACGTTCAGTGAGGGTGTACACCACACGCGGCGGCATTTCGGCGTAGGCGGTGCGTGAGATGAGGCCGATGTCCTCGAGCATGCGCAGCGTGTCGGTCAGGGGCTTGGGGTTGGCCTCACCGACCCCTTTGCGGATCTCCCCGAACCGCTTGGGTCCTGGCAGGAGTTCGCGGATCACGAAACCGGTCCACTTGGTGGTGCCCAGAACGCGCAGGGTGTGCGCGATGGGACAGACCGGTTCGCCAGCGGAGTCGACCATCGCCTCCCGATGCGACGTGACGGTGGTTGGTTCGGGATGGGGTGTGAAGGGGGTCACAACAACTCCTTCAAAGTCGCCTATATTGCTTACTTGAAAGTAACTGGTACTCGCATGCAACTGTAGCGCAGACGCCGGCATGGCGTCACCCCAAGCAAGGAGGAAAGATGCAGGTACTCGTGTACGGAGCAACTGGCACCCAAGGCGCCCCCGTGGCTCGACGGTTGTTGGAACGTCGAGACAAAGTCCGGGTCGTGACCCGCGAAACCGACAGCGCCACGGACTGGGCCGAGCGTGGCGCGGAGGTCATTGGTGCCGACCTGCGGGACGGCACCGGCCTGGCAGCAGCGCACGAAGGCATCGACGCGGTGTTCCTCCAGGTCAGCGTCTCCGGGCCGCCAGCGCAGATCCCGGTCATGGCTCGAGCTGCGCTGAGCGCGGCAGGCGACGCGGGTGTGGGCCACGTCGTGATGACCACCAGCAGCGTGATCCCCCCGACCCGCACCGGGATCGAGGCCCCCGACGCGCGCGTCGAGCTGATCGAGACGGTTCGTGAGGTCTTTCCCCGAACGGTGGTACTGAGCCCCACGTTGCTGCTGGACAACTTCTCCGGCCCGCTCCGCCCCGCACTGGACGGTGGAGTCGTGCCGCAAGGCATCCTGCCCGAGGTCCCTGTCTCCTACATCAGCTCCGAGGACCAGGCCGCCTACGCCATCGCCGCATTGGATCGTCCCGGGCTGGCAGGGGAGTTCCTGCGCATCGCGGGGGCCGACACCCTCACAGGACCGGAACTGGCCGCCATCCTGGGTCAGGCCATGGGCAAGCACCTCACCTACATGCCGCTGTCCGAGCCCGAGGTGCGCCAAGCACTCGCATTCGCCGGTGAGGAAGTTGCCGCCGCTGTCGCCCAGATGTACGCCTGGGAAGGCACGGAAGGCTCCCACCTGCTAGCCCCCGACCTGACCCACACCCGTGAGGTCCTGGGAGTGACGCCCACGACCGTCGCTGACTGGGCATCGTCAGCCTTCGGATCGGCGGCGGTGTCCCAGTGAGGGGCGCCCACCTCCACAGCGTGGGGTTCCCCACGACCGACGTGCGGGCCACGACGGCGTTCGACCGCCTGCTCGGCCCATCCGTGCCCGACGACGACGCCCCCGTGGTCGCTGCCAACGTGGCGGCACCTCCAGCTGGGAAGGACTTCAGCCTCACCTGGGGAACCACGACGGCGCTCGAACCGCTGGACGCCGGCAGGGTCGCCGATCCGACCCTGCGGGCCCAGATCGAGATCGGCTACGACGATGCGGCCTCAGTCGACCAGGCATGGCGCGCCGCAATAAGCGCCGGCCACCCCGGCCCCGTTGAGCCGCATGATGCCCCCTGGGGGGTGCGATTCGCCGTTCTCAGCGATCCCGATGGCAACCGGGTCGCCTGCACAGCACCCCTGACCTCCAATCCGCAAGCCTCACAGGAGACATGATGTCCAGAACCACAAAGATCCTCTTCATCGTCCTGGCCGTCGCCTTCGGCCCTGGGGGCGTCGCCGGCCTCGCCGGCGCCGACGTCATCCGCGACTCCTGGGAGAAGGTGGGCGTGAGCGACACTCTCGGCACGATCATCGCCGTCCTGGAGATCCTTGCCGCCATCGGACTGCTCGTCGGACTCCGCCGACCCGTAGTGGGCGTGGCGGCCGCCGCAGGGCTCGTTGCCCTGATGGTCGGAGCCGTCATTTACCACATTCGTGCGGAGGACTGGGCCGGCCTGGGTGGACCTGTCGTTCTTGGCCTGCTGGCGGCCGCAACCATCTACAGCGCCCGCAGTGTCCTGCAGCAGCCCGGCCGTGCAAGCGCAGCAGTAGTCCGGTAGGAAGCAATTCACCGAACAGGACGCCCTCGACTCGACTCGACTCTGCGACGGCTGTCGGCGGAGGGCGATCAGCAGGAGAGTGATCCCAGAGGAGGGAGGCGTCGCTTCTCCGAACGGACCGGATCGCGACCGACTGCGATGTAGTTGACGGCGCTGATAGGTGGAGGCCGAGTTGCCCGGCGGTGGCCCGACGTTCGGCTACCTGTCCAACAACGAGGGCACCTTCGCCTCGTTCTTCACCGGCCTGGCCGGGGAGGGCTGGGTCACCTGGCTGTTCATGCTCGGCCCGCTCGGCAGGCGTCGCGCTGGTCACGGGTGCCGGTATGCGGATCGCCTCGATCACCGGCGGCCTGCTCTACCTGTTCATGTGGCTGTCGGCGTTTCCGCTGACAACAACCCGTTCGTCGACGACCACCTCATCGGGGTAGTCAGCCTGGTGGTCCTTGCGCTCACCGCTGCCGGTGACACCTGGGGTCTTGGCAGCTGGTGGAGGCAGACTTCGGTGGTGCAGAAGATGCCGGTCCTGCGCTGAGCCGGCGCCGCACGCCATCGAAAGTGACGGTGATCAGGAACCGCGAGGGGTTTCTGATCACCGTCACTGCGCACCGCAGGGCACCCCCCCGAAGCGGGGTGCCCTGCGGTGAGTTCGGTCTGCTCAGCCGCGGGTCACGTGGATCACGCCGGGACGTGGCTGCCCGTCGCCGAGGTAGGGGAAGTTGCTCACGACATTGCCAGGAGTGGCGCCGTCGACCTCGCCGGGGTGCTGGACGGCCACCAGCACCGAGTCGAGATTCTCGATCACCGGGCCGCAGCACTCGGCACCTACCGGCACCGAGAGGAACTGCTGCACGTATCCCTTGTCGGGACCGGTGACCGGCATCAGGAACAACCCGTCGCAGGTGCCGATCGTGCCAGGTTGGCCGTCCGTGGAGATCCACAGGTTGCCCTGGGAGTCGAAGGCTACGTTGTCGGGGCAGCTGATCGGGCTGACCTGGCTCTTGTCGTAGCCGTAGTAGTACGTGGTCGGGTCCTCGGGGTCCCCGGCGATCAGCACGAGCTGCCAGGAGAAGGTCGTGGCCGTGGGGTCGTTGCCGGCCTCGGTGAGCTCGAGAACCTGCCCGAACTTGTTGTTGGCCCGGGGGTTGGGCTCATCGATCTGGCTGGGCAGCCGACGGGTGTTGTTGGTCAGCGCGGCATACACCTTGCCGGTGACCGGGTTGGGCTGCACGTCCTCGGGGCGGTCCATCTTGGTCGGACCGACCTGGTCGGCGGCCAACCGGGTCCAGATCAGCACCTGCGCAAGGGTCATGCCCGGCACCATCGACCGGTTGCCTTGCACCAGCGGGATCCACTCACCGGTGCCGTCGCTGATACCGTCCTCGAAGCCGTCGCCGGTGAAGCGGGCGACGTAGAGGTCACCCTCGGAGAGCAGGGTCTTGTTGTAGGCCGTGTCCCCCTTGCGGTAACGCCGGCGGGACACGAACTTGTACATGTAGTCGAACCGCTCGTCGTCACCCATGTAGGCCACGGCGTGTCCGTCGTCAGCCAGCCGGATGGTGGCGCCCTCGTGCTTGAACCGGCCCATCGCGGTGTGCTTGACCGGGGCCGCCTCGGGGTCGTCCGGGTCCAGCTCCACGATCCAGCCGAACCGGTTGACCTCGTCCGGCTCGCTGGTGATGCGGAAGCGCTCGTCGACGCGCTCCCAGCCGCGGCCACCGGAGGTGATGCCGTAGCGGGCCAGCTTGCCGTCCGCGTCGGGGGCGTCGGTGGCGTCGAAGTACTGGTTGAAGTTCTCCTCGCCGGACAGCACGGTGTCCCAGGGGGTGGTGCCGCCGGCGCAGTTGTTGAGGGTGCCCAGGACCCGACGACCGGTGGGGTCGGCGGAGGTGCGCAGGGCGGGGTCGCCGGCCGCGGGACCGTCGAGCACCAGCTCGCTGTAGGTGTGCACGCGCCGATTGCGCTCGCCGTCCTGCAGGTAGCGCCAGGTGCCCTTGCGGCCCTTGCGCTTGACCTCCACGACCGTCATCCCGTGGGCGGCCATGATGATCCGCAGCTGCTCCTCGCTCAGGTCCCCGGAGTCCTCGATGCCCCGGAACATCAGCTCGTCGTTGGTGTACTCGTTGTTGAAGACGAGCACGCCCTTGCTCTGGCCGTTGTTGCCCGGGCCGCCACGCAGGACCGTGACGTAGTCGCTGTTGTAGCCGGCCTGC
>JBGTGC010000138.1:0-18543 GCA_041746935.1 Dermatophilaceae bacterium | reverse complement strand
AAGGATCGTGGAGTTAGACATGGCGTTCACCTCATGCGGCGACCCGGGCGATGACCATGACCCCACCCGCCGCCGACACGGCCAGGCAACCGGACGACATGAACGCTAGACCCCGTCGGCTCATCGCGACCGCGTCCGCAGGCGGCGAAGTGACGCGGCATTGCCGGCCATCACGTCCTCTCGCTGGGTGCCATGCGAGGGGTGTACGTACAGCGCAGACGATGAGTGGACCGTTGAACGATCAACCAAGAGTGACGTAGCGTAAAGAAATGAGAACACGACGCCTGACTATGACCGCCGCTTTGGCCGCTTTCTTAGCAGTAGCGCCGATGGGCACGGCACTGGCTAAGCCGTTCCCCGACACTCTTCAGCTCCCCAATGGCTGGCAGCCCGAAGGGATCGCCACGGGAACCGGCACGACGATCTACGCCGGCTCGCTCGCCGATGGCTCGGTCTGGAAGGGCGACCTGCGCACGGGCGAAGGCAGCGTCCTCGTCGACGGCGACGGTCGCGTGGCCGTCGGCATGAAGGTCAATCGTGGGCTCCTCTTCGTCGCCGGCGGTCCGACCGGCGGAGCCTACGTCTACGACGCCCGCACGGGCGAAGAGATCGCCGTCTTCGACCTCGTCGACGGTCCCGCCTTCATCAACGACGTCACAGTCACGCGCGACGCGGCCTACTTCACCAACTCGCAGGCCGCCGAACTCTATCGAGTCTTTCTTGGCCTGGACGGCGTGCCGACCGGCGACTTCGAGACGCTGCCGCTGACCGGGGAGTGGCAGCAGGTAGCGGGCTTCAACGCCAACGGCATCGCAGCCACACCCGACGGCAAGACCCTGCTCGTCATCAACAGCTCGACGGGCACCTTGTACAACGTCGATCCCGCGACGGGCGAGGCCGTTGCAGTCGACACCGGCGGCACCCTACTCACCCGAGGCGACGGCATGCTGCTGCGCGGCAAGACTCTTTACGTCGTTCGCAATCAAGCGAACGAGGTCGTCGAGTTGCGGATGTCGCCCGACTTCCTGTCCGCAACGTTCGTCGACGCTGTGACCGACCCCAACTTTGACGTCCCGACCACGATCGCCATGCAGGGCTCGCGTCTGTACGCGGTGAACGCGCGGTTCGGCACGCCGTCTATCCCCGAGACGGAGTACGACATCGTTCTTGTCGACGGACAGTAGTCCTTCGACATCACTCATCCTGTTCTGGACCGTCCCACGCATGTACTCGAAACAAGCTTCTGACGTGCCACGCCATGCGCTCTGTGGGCGCCTGGAGCTGGCAACATCTTGGCTGGGACTGTCCGGTAGCGGTGCTGTGACGATGACGCTCGCCAACACGCACGATCTGGGAGGGAGATTCGCTGCGGAGTGGGGGTAGCAGACCACCACACGGCCGGACCGTGCGGCCTTCCTGGCGACCTGTTGTCGCCAAGGACAAGTCCGAGCGCTGGGTCAGTGGGAATCACCGAGCGCAAAGGGCTTTTTATCGAGCCACTGGCGCTCCTTGTGCGCCCTTCATACTGAACTCATGACGAGCCAAGAGCGTTCCTCCCGCACCCCCCAGAACGTCGACTCAGGCGTCGATGAAACTCGACTAACTGGCCTGAGGCGCTGGAACCTCGGTCTGGCCGTGCTGCATGCCGCTCAAGCGCTCGCCGTACTGGTCATCGCCTCGGACTTCGCCATCCAACTGTCCACGGCCTTCCCGGAAGGTCCGCCCGGCAGCCGGATCCCAGAACCTAGTGCCGCCTTCGACGTGCCCATCGGCGCCGCGATCGCCGCGTTCCTGGCCTTGGCTGCGCTTGATCACGGCCTGACTGCGACGGTCTTGCGCGCCCGCTACGAAGGCGACCTGTCGCGAGGGCTCAACAGGTTCCGCTGGATCGAGTACTCGGTGAGTGCCACGATCATGATCCTGCTCATCGCCTTCTACGCCGGGATCACCCAACTGGCCGCCGTGATACCCATCATCGCGGCCAACGTGGCGATGATCCTGTTCGGTTGGCTCCAAGAAGCCATGAACCCGCCCGGCCGGGCATCGACGACCATGCTGCCGTTCTGGTTCGGCTGCATTGCTGGTGCCGGCCCCTGGGTCGCGATCACCCTCAACATCGTCGGATCCGAGACGGTCCCTGGGTTCGTCTACGGCATCTTCATCTCGCTCTTCGTGTTCTTCATGTCCTTCGCGCTCAACCAGTACCTGCAGTACCGCCAAGTCGGGCCGTGGCGCAGCTACGCATTCGGGGAGAAGGTCTACCTCGTGCTCAGCCTGGGCGCCAAGTCCGCGCTGGCCTGGCAGATCTTCGGCGGGTCTCTCGCTGGGTAATACACACCGACCAAGACGTGTGAGCGGGCCTTGCTCGGACGTGAGCACCCGTCAAGGTGGTCAGCGTCTATCTGGGCTAGGCAGCATGCCGACGAATCGCCATTTCTGAGCGGCAGGTTCGGTGCCTGCACTGTCGGCACACTCGAAGGCAGCGCGACGACCCGCCGTGCCAGTTCTTAGCCAGAAGGCCCCGACGCTTCGCCGTTCGTAACCAGGTCGACCTGCCGAAGTTGCTGGTCGAACGTCAGGCTAGCCGTGAGGACTGAACGTTGTGACCGATTGGTGAAGCTGATTTTTGGTTCTCTACCTAGGGTTCCCGATCGATATGATAGCGCGAGATGGGGCGCGTAATCGAGTCTTCGTCTAATTGCCATCAGCAGGACCGACGGCCTCCCTTTGTGGCTCCACGCGTATCAGGCGGGCGCTCCGCGACTCTTTACGTGCATACCATGGTCACCTCGATGCGAAGTACAAAGGTTTTGATGCGACGCAGCACGCCTAGATCCGCGACGCTGGCTGTCGCGGCCCTGTTCGTAGGCGTAGCTGTCTTTGGCTGGGCTGCGGAAATCGCGATGGCAGCGACCGATACCGAGGATCTGGACGGCGATCTGACGGCCACTGACCTCGCACAGGAGCTCGCGGGGGTCGGCGTCGACGTGTCGAACGTGCGCTATACGGGTCCGGAAGAGTCGGCGGGCAGATTCGAGAGTGAGGATGCCTCAACCTACGGCTTCGAAAATGGTGTGGCTTTGTCGACGGGGCGGGTCGACGATCTTGCGGGACCCAACTCTGAAGATGCCATGACCACTGCGTTCGGAACCGCCGGCGACCCAGATCTAACGAACCTGGCTGGCTACGAGACCCAAGACGCGTCAGTTCTGGAGTTCGACTTCATCCCGGCAGACGACACGCTCTTCATCAAGTATGTCTTCGCCTCGGAGGAGTACAACGAGTACGCGAACTCCGACTTCAACGACGTCTTCGCGTTTTTTGTTAACGGCACAAACTGCGCCCAAACCGACGACGGCGCTCCGGTTTCGGTGAACACCATCAACGGCGGAAATACAGGGGAGGAGGGCTCCGACTCGAAGCGGCCTGATCTCTACCGGGACAATGGAGACGACTCCTTCGACACAGAAGCAGACGGGATGACAGTCGCGCTCACGTGTGAAGCCGCCGTCAGAACGGGCGAGACGAACGCGATAAGGCTTGCGATCGCCGACGGAAGCGACGACACCCTCGATTCCTGGGTGCTTCTGGCAGCCGAGGGCATCACCACCGAGAATCCTGCCAGGGTGATCCCGGAAGCCGTGATCGTCACTGGGGCCGTAGTCGGCGGGGTCGCGGCAGGTGTAACCACGATCTGGAAGCATTCCCCCAGGGGCAATCAGAAACGACTGTTGCGCAAGCATTTGCAGTTGACACCACGCCAGGACGCCATCGGCCAGCACACGTCTACGCCCGTAAGAGAAGCACTGTCAATCCGCCTCGAGCCGAGGGCGAGTCGATGGGAACATCACGTCAGCGAGGAGAACCCACCATGAGCACTGCGACGACTCCACTCAAGGTGAAGGATCTGCTGCTGCCCGGTGAAGAACTGCCAGTCGGACTCACCCACACCGTTAGCAATGCGGCGAAGCAGGAAGGCGTAGGCGCGGCGCTCACGGGTCTGACGGCCATCGGGTTCGACATCCTCGGCGGGCGTGTTGGGCGCCTCGTCGGCGAGCTGCTGAACGTCGAGCTTGGCAGCGTGATCGGCTCGGCTCTCACCAAGAACCAGGCGATCGCCGACGCGCTGCGGTCAACGGCAGAGAAGCCGGGGCCTGAGGTGGTCATCCCGTTGGCCGACCACACTCTAACGTCCGAATACTCTCCATCGGTCGCAATCGTCGTCGACGCCAGCACCATTTCGACCATCTCATTTCACGTCGTCTTGGCAACAACGATCGAAGGCGGACTACTCGTCATCAGCAGAGGACACATAGTGGCCTTGCGAGCAGGACGCGCGAAACTCTCAGCGAGCCTCGCGTGCGAAGGAGTGCGGATCGCCGAGCACACGGCCGAACTCGACCTCCCCGCTGCAATGGGACTGCCCGCGGCGGATGCACAGTTGAGCGCAGTAAGCACGGCTCAGGGATTTGCCAAGGCGCTGGAAGCTGAGACCACCGAACCGGTAGCGCAGGAGCCAACTGCCCAGGAACATGCCGTGCACCCCGCGCTTCCGCTCGTTGGATACATCGAGAACGGACTACGCTTCACCGCAGCAGGGACGTGGGAGCCCACAGGCGACCCTCGTCCCGGAGACATCTTTCTTGGCTATCGCCTCAATGAAGCGGGCACTGCGTGGGAGGGCTGCCGCCCGACTGACCCATCGCAGGTCTAGAGCGACTCGGCGCCTTTCATGAAACGGTGAGCGACCGCCAAACCTGACGGATGTCCTACCCGATCGGTTGCGTCTTTGTGGGCGGAATGGGTCACCCGCCGTCGGCACAGGACCCGGCGGAACGTCACAGATGTCATGCCTGGCTAACGCGGAGTGTGCCGACGGCAGGGTGCGGCCTGAGGGGCGATATGTGGATGAGTAGCGAACCGCGCATTCCTACGTCCCAACGACCTGCTGTTCGCTTGGTGGGGTATCGTCCGGTCGTCCCGCTGCAGGGTTTGAAGACGACATGGGATGAACATGCCTTGTGTTGCTGACTCTGATGATCTACGTGGGCGGCGTTCGGACTCACAGTCGACGCGCCCGTATCCTGGGCCAATCATGACGACGCAAGCCATCACGCCGAGAGACGCGCGGACCAAGACCTACGACGTGCGCACCCACGGGTGCCAGATGAACGTGCACGACTCCGAGAGACTCTCCGGGCTGCTCGAGACGGCTGGCTACACCGATCTGTCGGCTCTGCCGGCCGATGAGCGCGCCGAGGTCGCTGACGTGGTCGTCTTCAACACCTGCGCGGTCCGGGAGAACGCTGCGAACAAGTTGTACGGCAACCTGGGCATGCTGCGCCCGGCCAAGCTGGCCAACCCCGACATGCAGATCGCCGTCGGTGGTTGTCTGGCGCAGAAGGACCGGCACACGATCGTCGAGCGCGCGCCGTGGGTTGACGTGGTCTTCGGCACGCACAACATCGGCTCATTGCCGGCGCTGCTGGACCGCGCCCGGCACAACAAAGAGGCCGAGGTCGAGATCCTCGAGGCGCTCGACGTGTTCCCCTCCACGCTGCCCACCCGGCGCGACTCGGCATACAGCGGATGGGTGTCCATCTCGGTGGGCTGCAACAACACCTGCACCTTCTGCATCGTGCCCGCGCTGCGCGGCAAAGAGCGAGACCGCCGCCCGGGGGAGATCCTTGCCGAGATCGAAGCCTTGGTCGCTCAAGGCGTCATCGAGATCACCTTGCTCGGACAAAACGTCAATACCTACGGTGTCGAGTTCGGCGACCGTGGAGCCTTCGCTAAGTTGCTGCGCTCCTGTGGCGAGATCGAAGGCCTGAAGCGCCTGCGCTTCACCAGCCCGCACCCGGCCGCGTTCACCGACAACGTGATCACGGCGATGGCGCAGACGCCGAACGTGATGCCGAGCCTGCACATGCCGTTGCAGTCCGGCTCGGACAAGGTGCTCAAAGATATGCGCCGCTCCTACCGCAGCAGCAAGTTCCTCGGCATCCTCGACCGGGTCCGTGATCAGATCCCGGACGCAGCGATCACGACCGACATCATCGTGGGCTTCCCGGGCGAAACCGAAGAGGACTTCCAGGGCACGTTGGATGTCGTCCGGGCCAGCCGCTTCTCCAGCGCGTTCACCTTTCAGTATTCGATCCGCCCCGGGACGCCCGCCGCGGAGTTCGAGGACCAGGTGCCAAAAGCGGTTGTGCAGGAGCGCTTTGACCGACTGATTGCCGTGCAAGAAGAAGTGTCTTGGGCGGAGAACAAGCGGCTGCTGGGCCGCGAAGTCGAGGTCTTGGTCTCACCGGGTGAGGGTCGCAAGGACGCCGAGACTCAGCGCCGCTCGGGCCGGGCACGCGACAACCGGCTCGTGCACTTCGCGGTGCCCGAGGATGCGCAGGCACCCCGACCTGGCGACTTGGTGCGAGTGCACGTCACGTATGCCGCGCCGCACCACCTCGTGGCCGATTCCGGAGTCGAGGGCGGCCTCTACGAGGTCCGGCGATCTCCTGGCGGGGACGCCTGGAGCGAGTTGCAAGGTGGCGAGGGGCCGACCGGTTCGGCTAAGCCCGCCGTCACCCTCGGTATGCCGTCGCTCGGGCAACCAGCGACGGCTCGCACCGCTGCTGCTTGCTGTGACCCTGCCTGACGTCGCCAAGGGCTCATTTCCTCACCGAACCGTGACAACGCGGCCCCGCCGTGCCTTTCGCCAAGCTCGACGCCCATACTCAATCGATGGGTGTCCTCATCAGCCGTCGTGTGCTCCTTCGCTCCGGGGCAGGGGGAATGGCCTTTGGTGCAGTCGCGCTCGCTGCGGGATGTTCCAATGACACAGCCACGTCGTCGGGCTCAACCACGACTTCCCAGTCCGACAGCGCAGGCGGAGATGGTGGGACCGCCACTGAATCTGCACCCACCACGCAGAGCCCGTCGGCGGTGTGGGAGCGCGCAAACTTAGGGTTCGTGTCGGCATACGTCCTGGCTCGAGGTGGCCAAGCGGTCGTCGTGGACACGGGTACTCAGGGGTCCGAAGGAGACATCGAAGCCTTGCTGCAATCGCTCGGCTTGGGGTGGGGGGAGGTTGGCGACGTGATCTTGACCCATTCACACGGAGACCACATCGGCTCGGCGGCGGCCATTGCGCAGGCGGCACCCGACGCGGTCTTCCATGCGGGAGAGGCCGACGTGCCAGCCATTGACATCGGTCGCAGCGTCGCTGGTCTGGTCGACGGTGCCAGGGTCTTCGAGATGACGATCCTGCATACTCCCGGACACACGCCGGGGCACGTCAGCGTGCACGACAGCGCCAACGGGGTGCTGGTGGCGGGGGATGCGCTGACCGGAGATGGCGGCCGGGTGGCGTTGCCGAGCGAGGAGTTCACGCCCGATTACGAGGAGGCGCTTCGTTCAGTCGAATACCTGGGCACTTTCGACTACGCCACCGCATACTTCGGCCACGGCGAGCCAGTCCTCAGCGGGGCCAGCGACGAGGTGCGAGCACTGAGCCAGCAGTCTTGAGCCCAGACCTGATTAGCCTGTCGCATTTTGCTAGCATAGTGCGACGTG
Organism: Dermatophilaceae bacterium; assembly: GCA_041746935.1. Taxonomy (GTDB): domain Bacteria; phylum Actinomycetota; class Actinomycetes; order Actinomycetales; family Dermatophilaceae; genus Ornithinicoccus. The sequence goes on along the minus strand of JBGTGC010000138.1, from coordinate 10,974 downwards.
AAGACAATCTACATTCGCAATGTCCCTGACGATGTCGTTGATCGACTGACTCAGTTGTCTCATGCGGAAGGCATGTCAGTCTCGGCGTATGCGGCCAAGGGACTGGCCGATCTGAGCGCCCGTGAGTCGAATCGTCACGCGTTTGCCGCTATGACAGCCCTGTCTGATGTCACGCTGGAGGAGATCGTGGGCGATGTGGAACGAAGTCGCGCACAGCGATGATCGTGCTAGACGCGTCGGTCGCGGTTGGGGCTGCGCTGGGGCTTCCTGGGGTCCTGACAGAATTGGCGAGACACGATCTGCTCGTCGCGCCTCACCTGATCGATCCCGAGGTGCTGAACACCCTTCGCGGCCGTGTGCTCGGCGGCAAACTCAGCGAGCCTGTAGCGCTGCTCGCGGTGAGGAATTGGCAGTCGATCGCTCTGCAACGCCAGCCCATTCATGACCTCAGCTCCCGCATCTGGGAACTGCGCCACAACGTCACGGTCTACGACGCTGCCTACGTGACGCTGGCCGAGGCGTACGACTGCCCGCTACTCACGGCTGACGGTCGACTCGCGGCAGCCAGCGGCCCTCGGTGTTCCATCACGGTGCTGCGCAATGCGGCACCTTCCCGCTAACCCTGCCACCCCAACTGTAGGCGAAAGGGGACTTCGTGCAGGCGATTCCACGGTTCGTGGCGTGCAGTTCCTCGCGGGTGGGAGCCGCGCCCGCGCCTGGGTCGGAGATAGGTCTCAAGGTTTTCATCAACGATCCGATAGTCGCCGTCCTCGATGGGCAGCGGCTCCTGATAGTCACCGTGATGGAAACCCAGGTGGGTGCAGCCGTGGCGGCAACTTTGGCCCGCGCACGCTTGATGGCGATGAGTTCATCCACCTCCGCATGGTGGGTGAACCACCTGGCGGCGCGTGGGCGCGATCATCGCTGCGATAGTCGTATGCCGCGTGGAAGCCAGGCACGTCGTTGGGGAAGGTCATTGCGTGAGGTTACTCAGGTCTTCGGCGGGAGCGGGAAAAAGTAGGTCGTCCGCTTCATGTAGTCCTGGAAGGCCGGGCGCTCTTTCATGGACTCTTCCAACAGCTTGGCACCCGAGACGTTGCGCAGGAAGTGTGTCATCGCAATGGGGGCAAGCACCGTCCACACGACGCCCCACGTGCCAGCCGAGAGCGCGATCGTGAAGAGCCCCCACCAGACACACGCGTCGCCGAAGTAGTTCGGGTGACGAGTCCACGCCCATAGGCCTTGGTCCATGACCTTGCCCTTGTTGTTCGGGTCAGCCTTGAATGCCTTGAGCTGGGCATCGCCCAGCGACTCAAAGGTGAGGCCGGTAGCCCAGAGCACCGCGCCGAACACGAGCACGACCCACCAGAGCCCACTCGTCTGACCCGCTGCCGCCGAGGCCTGGATCGGCAGCGAGATGACCCATTGCAACGCGGCCTGCAGACCGAAGACCTTAATGGCTGCAGCGAGCGGCGACAGGCCCTGGGTCAGCTTTTCGTATCGTGGATCCTCGCCCTTGCCTTTGGATCGGCTGTAGATGTGGGTGGACAGCCGCAGTCCCCAGCCGCCTACCAACGCAGCCAAGATCAGCCGCCGAGTCCCGTCTCCAGTGCCCACGGCGAGCGCGATGACGCCGACGACCGCGAAGCCCGCGCCCCATACGACATCGACGACCGCCCACTTGCCGACCCGGCGCGACCACACCCAGGTCAACACCTGCAGTAGCACCACGCCCAACAGGGCGCAGACGCTGACGACAAAGAAGTTGGACCATTCCATCAGCGGTCCCGCGCGCTATCCGGAGCGGAAGGGTTTTGCCCGAAGGCCGTCGACCACGAAGCCGGGCGCTCCGGCGGCAGGCCGCTGTCGCCATTGGCCAGGGCGCGCACCATCAAGATCTGATCGACGCCCATCCGGCCTTGCTCGAAGGTCAACGCGCCACCAGCAAGGTACAACTCCCAGACCCGGCATACCTCTTCGCCCACCAGCGTCACCAACTGATTGCGCTTGGCGTAGAACCGCTTCTCCCAGGCACGCACCGTCCAGACGTAGTGCTCGCGCATGGCATGCACGTCGCGCACTTCGAGGCCCCCACGCTCCAGCAGCGCCACGGTCTGTCCCAGCGGTCGCATGCTCATATCCGGGGCGATGAAGGACTCGATGAAGGGCCCGCCACCAGGGTGCTTGCCTGGCCGGGACATCGCCTGGATCAAGACCATCGCGCCGGGGGTTGCGAGACGATGCAACGTCTTGGCGTAGGTCGAGTAGTTGACGTCGCCGACGTGCTCACCCATCTCGATCGAGACCACGGCCTCGAACGGAGCGTCGCCGATCTCGCGGTAGTCCTGCAGCCGCACCTCGACCAACTCGGCCACACCCTGCTCAGTGGCCCTGGCCTGGACGAACGCCTGCTGCTCCCGCGAGATTGTCACGGCCAGCACCCGCGCACCGTATTCGCGGGCTGCGTGCAGACTCAGGGATCCCCAGCCACATCCGATGTCCACCAGCCGCATGCCTTCGTGCTGGTCCAGGCCCACCTTGCGGCAGATCAGATCCAGTTTGTCTCGCTGCCCGTCTTCCAAGGTGTAGGCCGACGTCTCCAGTCCGGCGAACAGGTCCACTGAGGGGTCGGTCACGTAGGCGCTGGAATAGGCCATCTGCTCATCCAGGATGGCTTCGTAGAACTCGTTGGACAGGTCGTAGTGGAAGCTGATCGCGGAAGAATCCCGGCGCAGTGAGTGCAATCGACCGCCAAGCTGAGCCTGGGTCTTCGGCGGCGGAAGCGGTCGGCCAAGCACTCCAAGATCGCGGGCCACCTTTGCGCCCTGAGTCAGCAAAGCAGGGGAGATGCGCAGCGAGCGCACGCGACGTTCGCCGAGGATCTGCCGCACCCTGCGCAGCCCATCGCCGAGGTCGCCATCAACGTCGATCTCGCCCATCACGTAGGCCTGGGCGGCACCGAGCTCACCCGGGTGCCAGAGAAGTCTGCGCAGCGCGTCGGCCGAATGCAGCCGCACCACCGGGGCACCCACGGGTCCGGCGCTGCTGCCATCCCAAGCGATGAGGTGGACTGGCAGCTCACCTCCGGTCAGCGGGCTGATGACATCGGCGAGCTTTGAGGCAACGGGCACAGCGACCAGGGTAGGCGCACAGGCTTTGCGCTGGCATCTAGACCCCCGCTCTGCAGGCTGTGTTCACGGAACATTGGCCGGGATTGACAGGACGCTAAGGTTCACGTTGTGAACTCAAGCCCTGCGCCGGGATCGCAACCCTCCCTGCGCGCCGCGAATCGACAGCGCGTGATGGACGCGTTGCGCCGCGAAGGCTCATTGACGCAAATCGAGATTGCCGGGGCGACCGGCCTCTCGGCGGCCTCCATCTCGACCATGGTGCGCGAGCTCAACGACGACGGATCGGTGCTCCTTGGTCCGAGCATCCGCAACGGTCGGCGCGCGACCCTGGTCTCCATCCCCGGCCGAGATGGGGTCTTGGCCGCGGTGGTGATCGGGGAACGTGATGTGCGCGTCGCCGTGGCTGCCCCATCCGGACACATCCAGGAGCGGATCAGGATGCCGCTGCCCTACCTCCACGAGCCCGACGAGACGTTGACCCGGGTCGCGCACCTCATCAAGGATCTGCATACCAAAATCGATCGACCCGTCTCGGATCTGCGCGCGGTCGGTGTGGGCCTCCAGGCTCCGGTGGATACGGTCAGCGGTCAGGTGGGGTCGGAGTCCCTGCTGCCGCGGTGGAGTGGGGTGTCCCTGATGTCGGCGTTGGAGGAGCAGATCGCCGCGCCGGTCATGTTGGACAACAACGCAAACATGGCCGCGCTGGGTGAACTCCGGGCGGGCGTGCTGCAGGGTGCGAGCAACGCCTGCTTCCTGAGCGTGGGGTATGGAGTGGGGGCGGGCCTGATCCTGGGCGGGGAGCTCTATCGAGGCTCGAGCGGGACCGCGGGGGAGATCGGGCACCTCACCCTCGATGAGAACGGAGCCATCTGCACGTGCGGGAATCGGGGGTGCCTGGACACGTTCGTCGGGGCGCGGGCCATCACCGACGCCGTGCGGGTCAGTCATGGGGATGTGCGTTACGGCGACGTCCTGTCCATGGCGGCCCGGGGTGATCAGGGGTGTCGACGGGTGCTTGCCGATGCGGGGCAACACCTCGGCGTCGCCGTGTCCGGCTTGGTCAATCTCTTCAATCCCGAAGTCATCGCGCTGGGGGGAGAACTCACGGCGGCCCAAGACTGGGTGCTCGGCCCGATGCGAGCGGCCATCGCGCGTCACGCGCTGCCCAGTGCAGCGGCCACGGTGCGTCTGGAGACCTCGACTTTGGGGGCCGACGCTGACCTTCGAGGATGCTTTGTCGCCGCTGAGCACGGGCTGCCTGAATCTGTTGAATTCAAGTCTTGACTTCAGGTCCTGAGATGTGGCTCACTTGGCTTCAAGCGCCGCCAACGATGACGGCCCCGGACGAAGGAATCACTGATGACGGTTCAGAAACGTGGACGCGCGACGATCTTGGCGCTATCCGGGCTTCTCATCACCACCCTGGCCGCGTGTGGCTCGGACGACACAAGCACCTCAGACGACGCAGGGGGGAGTGCCGAACCAGCCGCCAGCGGAGACGCCTTCACCATCGGCCTGCTGTTGCCGGAGTCCAAGACGGCCCGCTATGAGGCCTTCGACCGCCCGCTGTTCGAAGCGGCGATCAAGGCTGACTGCCCCGACTGCACGATCATCTACTCCAATGCCGACCAAGACGCGGTCAAGCAGCAAGAGCAAGCCGAAGCGGCCATTTCGCAGGGGGTAGACGTCATGGTGCTTGACGTCGTCGATGCCACCGCGGGGGAGGCAATGGTGGCCAACGCCAAAGGACAAGGCGTGCCCGTTGTTGCCTATGACCGCTTGGTGAAGGGTGCGGACTACTACGTGTCCTTCGACAACGCCAAGGTGGGCCAACTGCAGGCCGAGACGCTGGTCTCGATTATGCAGGACGGTGGCCAGGATTCTGGTGACGTGGTCATGGTCAACGGCTCGCCGACCGACGGCAACGCCGCCCTGTTCAAGGAGGGCGCCCACTCGGTTCTGGATGCCAGCGACTACAACGTCGTCGCCGAATTCGACACCCCGGACTGGAGTCCGGACAAGGCACAGTCGTGGATGGAGGGCCAACTCAGCGCACTCGACATGTCGAACGTGGCGGGTGTGTATGCCGCCAACGACGGCACCGCCGGTGGCGTGATCACGGCAATGAAGGGTGGCGGCATCGATCCACTGCCCCCGGTGTCAGGTCAGGACGCCGAGCTTGCCGGCATACAGCGCATCGTTGCCGGTGACCAGGCCATGACGGTCTACAAGGCGATCGTCCCCGAAGCCGAAGATGCGGCCGCCGCAGCGCTGGCCTTGGCCCGGGGGGAGGCACCGGAATCTTCGACCGAGATGGAGGGTGTGCCGACCACGCTGCTGGACCCGGTGGCAGTCACGGCCGACAACATCGCGGACACCGTGGTGGCCGATGAGTTCTACACGGTGGACGAAATCTGCACCGCTGAGTATGCCGACGCATGTGCGGAGCTCGGCCTGAAATGAGTTCCCCCACCACCCACCCTGGCGTGGGCACCACTGTCCTGTCGCTGGAAGGTGTCTCCAAGCGTTTCGGCGCCGTGCAGGCGCTGAGTGACATCACTTTGGACGTTCGTGCCGGGGAGGTGGTGGCCCTCGTCGGTGACAACGGTGCAGGCAAGTCCACCCTGATCAAGGCGATCTCCGGCGTGCATACCCCTGATTCGGGCACGCTCGAGATCGCGGGGAAGCGGGCACGAGTCAAAGGGCCGGCCGAAGCGCAAAAACTCGGCGTGGCCACCGTCTTTCAGGACTTGGCGCTGTGCGACAACCTGGACGTCGTCGGCAACCTATTCCTCGGCCGCGAGATCGTGCGCCGAGGTCAGATCGACGAAACCGAGATGGAGCGGCAGTCCTGGCAACTCCTTAAAGAACTCTCGGCGCGGATACCCTCCGTGCGGATTCCCGTGGCCAGTTTGTCTGGGGGTCAGCGGCAGACCGTCGCCATCGCTCGATCACTGCTCGGCAACCCTCAGCTCGTCATGCTCGACGAGCCGACCGCAGCGCTTGGGGTGGCTCAGACCGCCGAGGTGTTGAACCTGGTCGAGCGCCTGCGTGAGCGAGGGTTGGGCGTGTTGCTGATCAGCCACAACATGGCCGATGTGATGGCTGTCGCCGATCGCGTCGTCGTGCTGCGGCTGGGACGCAACAACGGCACCTTCACCGTCGCGCACACCACAAGTCAAGAAGTCATCGCCGCCATCACCGGGGCCACGAACAACGCCGTCTCGGCTCGTGCTCACCGACGGAGCCAGCACGAGGAGGAGTCAGCGTGAGTGATCCCACAGCCTCCCAAGAGGCGGACACCGCCCAAGAGGTCGCCGCAGACCGGGCCGACGAACGGTTGATCGCGAGCTCCGGCGCGCGCGGAGCTGTGTCGTCATTCTTTGACCGACTCCGATCCGGCGAGCTCGGGGCGCTGCCGGTGATCATCGGCTTGTTCATCATCTGGGGGGTGTTCCAGGCGTTGAATCCGGCCTTCCTCTCCAGCCGAAACCTGGTGAACCTCACCCTGCAGTCCGCCGCGATCGGGACGCTGGCGCTCGGGATCGTCTTGGTCCTGTTGTTGGGCGAGATTGACCTGTCGATCGGATCCGTGAGTGGGGTCTCGGCGGCTTTGGTCGCGGTGACCTTCGTCCAGCAGGGGTGGCCTTTGCCGCTAGCGCTGCTGGCCTCGCTGGTCAGCGGTGTGGTCATCGGGCTCTTCTACGGCTGGATCTACACCCAATGGGGGGTGCCCAGTTTTGTGATCACATTGGCCGGTTTGCTGGGCTTTCTGGGGTTGCAGCTCTGGATCCTGGGCGATGCTGGCTCAATCAACATCCCGTTCGGGTCCGGGTTGGTCAAGTTTGCGCAGGCGTGGTTTCTGCCCGCTTGGTTGTCCTATGTGCTCATCGTCGGGTGCGCCGTTGCATACGTGGCCAGCGGTCTTCTGGACCGTCGGTCGCGACGGGCTGCAGGACTCACCCCACGCTCGCAGACTTCGTTGCTCGTCAGCGCCTCGGTGGTCGCGCTGATCGCAGTGATCGGTGCCTACGTGCTGAACCAAGACCGTGGCGTCTCGGTCATGTTTCTCTCGTTCATTCTGATGGTGTTCCTGACGGATATTGCCATCAGGAAGACCCCGTGGGGACGTTCGGTGATGGCGATTGGCGGCAACGTCGAGGCCGCTCGCCGAGCGGGCATCAATGTCCGCGCCGTGTATCTCAGTGTCTTTGCGGCCTGTTCGACGTTTGCCGCTGTGGGCGGCTTGTTCGCAGCCGCCCGGCTGGCCACGGCCAATCAGTCCAGCGGTGGCGGCGACACCAACCTGAACGCCATCGCTGCAGCGGTCATCGGCGGGACCAGCCTGTTCGGTGGGCGCGGCTCAGCGTGGGCTGCGCTGTTGGGCATCCTGGTGATCCAGTCGATCAGCTCTGGGCTGAGCCTGCTGAGTCTGGATTCCTCGGTGCGTTTCATGGTCACCGGCGCGGTGTTGTTGCTCGCCGTGACCGTCGACTCGCTGACCCGCCGGAGCCGAGCCTCGCACGGTCGCGGCTAGTCGGCATACGGGATGCGGGGTGGTCGATCCTCAGGACCCCGCCCTCCTGGCCTCGCATGACCGACAAGCGCTCCACTGCACGATGCCAACGGGCTGAGAGCGAGCACAGCGGTCATCAGCCTCGGTGAGTGAGCACAGCGGCCACCGGCCAGCGGACTACAGTGCTGATCGTGACCATGCCAGGGGAGCCGACCTTGCAGCAGCAGGCGGCTGGCCGCCTCGCCGCGGTGCTGGTGGCGATCGAGGCCCTGGTCATCGCAAGCGTTGCCGCATTCTACGCCTACGAGCTCACGCTCGGCGAGGGCAGCGATCCGGTTGTCGTGATCATGTCGATCGTTACGATGCTGATCTTCGTGATCGGACTGTCCTACGTGAGCACCGGATTGTGGGTCCGGCATCCACGTGCTCAGGCACCCGCGATGGCGTTCAACGCCTTGATGATCCCGCTTGGACTGGCGCTGTTTCAGTTCGCCCCGACCATCGTGGCCGCGAGCGTTCTGGGGGCCGGAGTGGTCGTGATCATCGCGGCCTTCACGATGGGACAACTCGACTAAGTCCATTTGAGGGCTATGCGGACGGCAATTGGCATCGGGATGTGGATAACGCTCAAAACATGTGCGCCCCAATATAATCGAAAGTTTAACTAGGAGTTTCGTCGCCGTGCCGCGCAGAGGTTATCCACAGGTCTCAGGGCGCGGGATGTGAGAATCCGGTAAGAAGCGCTATCTTACCGATCAGTAATTCTGCTTGGGCCGCCGACTGCGTGCCACGCACCTCGTGACAGGTGCTGACTGACGAGAGATGAGGGACTCCCGCATGTCCTCAGCGACTTTGGCATCCCTTGAAGAGGATGTCCGTGAACTGATCAGGCGTCGCCGGTTGGACCCCGTGCGCGATGACGTGGCAGTGCGCGCAGTGATCGGGGAAGCCGTTGCGGAGTATGACGAGCGTGCTCTGATCGGTGGCCTGCCAGCTTTGGGCGATGCGGTCGAGATGGAGCGTCTCCTGCTTGATTCCGTCGCCGGTTACGGTCCACTACAGCCGTATCTGGACGATCCCAACATCGAAGAAATTTGGATCAACGAGCCATCGCGGGTATTCGTGGCCCGCCACGGGAGGTCGGAGTTAACGCCGACATTCCTCTCTGAGCAGCAGGTCGCCGACTTGGTGGAGCGCATGCTGCGCACATCGGGCCGCCGAGTGGATCTCAGCTCGCCGTTCGTCGACGCTTCGCTGCCCGATGGCTCGCGCCTGCACGTCGCCATCCCGGACATCACCCGTCGCCACTGGGCCGTCAACATCCGTAAATTCGTGGTCGCTGCGGACGACATGGACGACCTCGTCCGATTGGGGACCGTGACAGCCCGGGCCGGCCGGTTCCTGAGTGCCGCGGTGGCTAGTGGACTGAACGTGCTCGTCGCCGGAGGCACCCAAGCGGGCAAGACCACCATGCTCAACTGCCTTGCGGCGGCAATTCCGCAGCAGGAGCGGGTGATCACCTGCGAGGAGGTCTTCGAGCTCAAGATTCCACTACGCGATGTCGCCGGCTTGCAGTGTCGACAGTCCAGCCTGGAGGGGACCGGTGAGATCCCCCTGCGCCGTCTCGTCAAAGAAGCTCTGCGGATGCGCCCGTCCCGAATCCTTGTCGGCGAGGTGCGTGAATCGGAGAGTTTGGACCTGCTGATTGCGTTGAACTCCGGACTGCCCGGCATGTGCACGATCCATGCCAACAGCGCCCGCGAGGCGATCACCAAAATGTGTACGCTTCCCTTGCTCGCAGGCCCTAACGTCAGCAGCAGCTTCGTGGTCCCCACGGTCGCCAGTTCGATTGACATCGTGGTGCATGTGTCGCTGGACGCGGACGGCCATCGCCGGGTGCAGGAGATCGTGGCGCTGCCGGGTCGGGCGGAAGGCGAAGTGATCGAGGTTGCAGACCTGTTCACGAGGCAACGCGGCGACCTCGTTCGTCAGCAGGGCTACCCGCCCCGCGAGGAACGGTTCGAGCGGGCTGGTTACGACCTAGCCGATTTGCTGGGAGAGCGCGGATGACCGGCATCGCGCTTGGCCTGACGTTCGGAATCGGTCTGTGCTGTATCTGGTGGTCCTGGTGGCCCAAGCCCGTGCGAGTCGCGGCGTCCCACACTCGCCCCTCGCTGATGCGGACACTGGCCGACGAGATCGCTTTGTCCGGGGTGAGCGGTCTCACGCCTAGGGCGTTGCTCAGCGTCTCGACGGTGCTGGGTGTCGTCGTTCTGATCTTGATGTTCGCGCTGACCACTGTCCCCGCGATTGCCGTGGCTTGTGCCGTCATGGCGGGATGCGCGCCAATCGCCTACATCAAGATGCGTGCTCGCTCTCGACGGGCTCAGCTGCGCGACGTTTGGCCGGATGTCGTCGACCACGTCTCATCCGCAGTCAGGGCAGGCTTGGCACTGCCAGAGGCGCTAGTCCAGTTGGCGGATCGTGGGCCGGAAGAGTTGCGTCCTGCCTTCGCTCTGTTTGCCGACGACTACCGCGCGACGGGACGCTTCAGTGAGTCTCTGGATGCCCTGAAGGAGCGGCTAGCCGATCCGGTCGCCGATCGCCTGGTCGAGGCGCTGCGCATTGCCCGAGAAGTGGGTGGCAGCGATCTGGGGCGTGTCCTGCGAGCCTTGTCGCAGTTCCTTCGCGAGGACGCACGCTCCCGCGCCGAGCTCGAAGCCCGTCAGAGCTGGACGGTCAACGCGGCGCGATTGGCCCTGGCCGCTCCCTGGGTGGTCCTGGTCATGATGGCCTTTCGCGATTCGGCCCTGATCGCCTACCGAGAACCCATGGGAGTGTTGATTCTGGCGGTCGGGGCAGGCCTTTCACTCGTGGCCTACCGGCTGATGATTCATTTGGGGCGCTTGCCCGAAGAAGTGCGAGTGCTGCGATGAGCCAATGGTTGTCGCTGAGCGGCGCGTTCCTTGGGGGTGCGTTGGCTCTGGGTGTCTTTCTCATCCTCCGTGGATTGCCAATGGGTCGAGGTATTGACCTGAGCGCTCGCGTTGAGCCTTACCTTGACCGAGCTCCGCGCCGCTCGCGTTTGTTGTATCAGGACCGCTCCGAGGTCCGCTTCGGCGAAGTGGTCCATCCTGTTACAGCAAAGGTTGCCGCCAAACTCGATCGGTTTCTCGGCGGAACCGAGTCGGTCCACAGCCGTCTCCTTCGAGCCAATGCGGCCGAGGACGTCGAGGGTTTTCGGATCCAGCAGGTGTTGTGGGCTCTTGCTGCTGCGGTGGGGATGGCGGGACTGGCCTCGCTGCTGTGGTGGGTGCGCGGCGCGCC
>JBGTGC010000137.1:0-2988 GCA_041746935.1 Dermatophilaceae bacterium | reverse complement strand
CTCGAACCACGCCGTGACCGCCTCGGCGATCACCGGACCCACACCCTCGGTGGCCGCCAATTCCTCGGTGCTGGCGGAGCGGATCGCCTCCATCGAGCCGAATTCGGTGGCCAAGCCACGCGCCGCGGTGGGCCCGACGTGCCGGATCGACAAGCCCACCAGCACTCGCCATAGCGGCCGGTGCTTCGCCTGCTCCAGGTTCTCAACGAGTTTGCTGCCGTTCGCGGACAGCACCCGGCCCTCGATGACCTCACCGTCTGGATCGCCCTTCTTGGCGTTGCGGGTGTAGAGCGGGACCTTCGCAATGTCCTCGACGCCCAGCCCGAACAACCCGGACTCGTCGGTGATGACGCCGGCGTCCAGCAGACCGGCAACGCCCTCCCACCCCAGGGCCTCGATGTCGAAGGCCCCTCGGCCGGCGACGCTGAACAGGCGCTCGCGCAACTGCGACGGGCAGGTCCGGGCGTTGGGGCAGCGGATGTCTTTGTCGCCCTCGCGCTCTGGCCGCAGCGCGGTCCCGCAGCTCGGACAGTCGGTCGGCATCACGAACGGCACCTCTGAGCCCGTCCGAGCCTCGGCTACCGGCCCGACGATCTCCGGGATGACGTCGCCGGCTTTACGCAGCACCACGGTGTCACCGATGAGCACGCCCTTGCGGAGGACCTCGGTGGCGTTGTGCAGCGTGGCCATCTCGACCGTGGAACCGGCCACGAGCACGGGCTCCATGACTCCGTATGGCGTCACGCGCCCGGTGCGCCCCACGTTGACCCGGATGTCGAGCAGGGTGGTCGTGACCTCCTCGGGTGGGTATTTGAACGCGATAGCCCATCGCGGCGCGCGCGAGGTCGACCCCAGCGCCCGTTGCACCGACACCTCATCGACCTTGACCACCACACCGTCGAGCTCGTGCTCCACCGCGCGGTCATGCCGGTGCTCGCCGTAGTAGTCGATGAACTCCTGCACCTGCGTCATGTCGTCCACGACCCGACCGTGTGAGGACACCGGCAGACCCCACGCGCCGAGCACGTCGTAGGCCTGAGATTGACGGGTTATGTCGAAGCCGGTGCGCGCCCCGATGCCGTGCACCAGCATCCGCAGTCCCCGGGAGGCCGTCACCCGTGGATCCTTCTGGCGCAGCGACCCAGCGGCGGAGTTCCGCGGATTGGCAAAGGGGGCCTTGCCTGCTTCAACCAACGAGGCGTTCAGCGCCTCGAAGGCCACCGGCGGGAAGAACACCTCTCCCCGGATCTCCACCAGCTCTGGGATCAGCACCTCGTGGGAACCCTGCTCGCTCGGTGGCGTCAGCCGGTGTGGGACACCCTCGATAGTGCGCACGTTGTGAGTCACGTCCTCCCCGGTCCGCCCATCTCCCCGGGTCAGGGCCCGCACCAGCCGACCCTCTTCATACAGCAGGTTGATGGCCAGGCCGTCGATCTTGAGCTCGCACAAATAGTGAACCTCGGCTCCCCCGGCGTCCCGCTCGACGCGATCGGCCCAAGCCTGCATCTCCTCGGCGCTGAAGGCGTTGTCCAGGCTGAGCATCCGCTCGCGATGGTCGACGGCCGTGAACTCGGTCGAGAACGTGCCGCCTACCTGCTGGGTCGGACTCTGCGGGGTCCGAAGACCCGGGTGCTGCTCCTCGATCTCCAGCAACTCATGCAGAAGCGCGTCGAACTGCGCATCGGCAATAGTCGGGGCATCCCGGACGTAGTAGGCGAACTGATGCCCCCGGATCTCCTCGGCTAATTCGGTCCACCGGTGCCGCACGCCGGTGGGGATCTCCCCGCTCTCTGACTCACTCACCGGACTATTGTGACCGAGACCACCGACAGCCTTCAGGTCGGCGCGACCGGCCGGGTGACCAAGAACGCGGCATACAGGATGAGCGCCCCACCGCCGAGCGCGAGCCATCCCACGGTCTCGCTCAACACGACATACCCCAGGGTCACGGCAACCACCGGGATGACGAACGCGACGCTCGAGGCCACTGTCGCACCGGCTGCCCGCACCACGTCGTACTGCATCGCTTGGCCAAGCCCGGTCCCGACGACCCCGAGGAAGACCACGGCCAACACAGGCACGACCACCGAATCGGTCGTATGCAGTGACAGCGGCGTTGCGCCGCCTTCACCAGAAACCAACCACCACAGCCCGACGACAAAGGGCATTTGGGCCGCCGCCAACACGATTTGCGTCGTCGGAAGCGCCAATCCCCCAGCATCGATGCCCGACATGAATCGCCGCACATAGGTCCACCCCAACCCGTAACTGGCCGAGGCCACCAGCACCATGGTCAGGCCAATCGGGTCCGGCCCTTGCTCGAGCGACCACGGCTGCGAGATCAAGACCACACCCGCAAACCCGATGCCGACCCCGGCCAACCGGCGGCGGCCGACGCTCTCGTGGCGCAGCATCAGCATCCCGAAGAGGACGGCGGCAATCGGGGTCGTTGCGTTGGCGATGCCCGTGATCGACGACGTCACCCGCTCCTCACCGACGGCGAACAGCGTCCAGGGCAGCGAGCACAGGAGCGTGGCGCTGACCAGAATGTGTTTCCACGCCGCCCACCCTCTCGGCAGCCGCCCGCCGGAGATCAGCAACAACGGCATCAGGACGGAAGCAGCGCACACCAGGCGCAGAGCAGCCACCTGTACCCCGTCCATCGCCTCGAGCCCGATCTTCATGAGCAGATAGCTGGACCCCCAGATCAGCGCGAGCGCGAAGAACTTGACCTGCCAAGGCGCACGCGTCGATGGCTGCTCATTCACCTCGGCATTGGCTAGGACGCCGCCTTCTCGGCGAGCGCGCGGCCCAGGTCGACAGTGTCGCGGGTGGCGGCTGCTGCGGCATCGGGGCTCAGCCCGGCAAGGCCACAGGTCGGCGTCACGGTGACGTCGGCAAGGCGGTCGATGGGCAGCCCCACATCACGCCACCGCGAGACCAGAGCGTCGTGGTGCTCGCGGTATTCCGGCGGCTGGCCCTGCGTTC
>JBGTGC010000136.1:0-10114 GCA_041746935.1 Dermatophilaceae bacterium | reverse complement strand
GCACCACCACCCGCGCCGGACGCAAGAACATCGAAGTGGTCTAGACTGGGGCAGCGGCTTATTCGTTACCCGTGAAAGGTCATCATTTTTTGGATGGCGTTCTACGCCGTTGGCTTTCAGCGTTGGAGTTGACCGCACTGCTTCTGAGCTTCCGGGGTCCCGAGAAGGGTCGTTGGAAATACCGGTACTCACTCGATTGGGCGTGCACGTACGACAGGGCACCCCCAATGACGGGTTTGAGCGTTCGAGGCGTTCGGCAGTTGATCATTGATCAACGGGTTTGACGCCCGGCTCGCCCTGGAACACAGAGGCATGGGTCAGTCATCCACGGCTGATGGTGAAGGTTCCGGTTGGGGCACCTCAGCGGAAATCTTCACCGGACAGGTTGCTACGGGACATCTTTCGAGTGCGTAATGGCTCCCACCAGGGGCGGGGGGTGACCACGGCAGCGGGCGCGGTCCGCAAGCGGTTTGCCTCGGCGATCTTGCCTGCGTAGGCGCGGAAGTCTCCGCAGGTCGCGGAGGTGTTGCCGTTGCTGTACTTGCACGGGTTGTCTAGCTCCGATTTTGGGGGTCGTTGGAGCAGTTCTTGGGCAGTTCAGCTGGCTTGTCGCCACGATCACCCGGTTGACCAAGGACCGGCAGGACGAAGCTGCCGCAACCCACTGATCAACAAGGCCTATCGAAGGCTCAGCAAGGTTCGGATGAACCCACACCGTCTATGAATATGGGCCGTCGGCGCGCGACCCAGAGAGCGGGTATCACCACACCCTCTCGACGCTCCTATTGGGTATGAAAACTTCACCGAAAGTCCAATCTGACCGGTCCCCACGAATCCTCAGCCGGGCTGAGGCCTCACGACGTGACGCGACGCGCGCGGCCCGTTTGGGTGAACCCGCCGTACTCGCCTTAGGCCGCAAGCGTGCCCGCAGCCTACAGGCGAGAATGCCTTCACCCGTGACTACCGCGACCTTGGCCGCCACAGGTCATCCGCTTCTCGCCACCACGTTGCACCACGCCGCCGCCGCGATGCGCCTCGCGGCTGACCCGGCCACAAGCGATCAGCTCCTGCTCAGCACGGTGAACGACCTTCACCCACTGCTGGCGGAGTACAGCGACTCGGCCGAGGCCGACAGTGACACCGGCTGTGTCCGAGGGTGCGACGAGGACCTCGAAGCGTGCCTAGAGCACTGGGCCTCGATCGCGGCCGGGGAGCAGGTCCAGGCGCCGGGTGGCCTAGACGAGGGAGAGGAGTTGGAGCAGACCCCTGGCGGAGCCATCGACCTGGAAGACAACCCGTTAGACGTTGAGAACGACGATCCAGGTGTCGGCAGTGGCGTGGATGACCACAGCACAGGAGACGGAGTCCAGCCGGTGATCAGCAAGACCTCCCTTGCGATGGCCTCGGCCCTATGCTCGCTGGAACTATTAGTCTGCATGGCGGCCTGCGTCGTCCCCGGCTAGTCCTTGGCGTGCACGACCGCTCGCCAGTGCCATGGGTACTCACCCGTGAAATCAGCGAACCGCTGTAAACCCCCGCCACCCGCGACTCCACCGTCCCAGCGCCAAGCGAACGAGCCGCCATCTGCGACCGCAACCCGTCAACATCCCTTGCACCACGGCGTCTTCAGGGTGAAGGTGCAAAACAGCAGGGTTCGTGATCAGCTCCGCTAACCACCACGCCGCGCCCCCAGCCACCCTCGCAAGCTGGGTCCAAGGCCACTGGGGCATAGAGAACCGGCTGCACTGGGTCCGCGACGTGACTTTCGCCGAAGACCTCTCCCAGGGCCGCACCGGCAACGGGCCCCGTGTCATGGCAACCATCCGCAGCATCGCCATCAGTCTGCTGCGACTTGCCGGCTGGACCAACATCGCCGCCGCCCTACGACACCACGCCAGATACCCCGACCGGCCCATCACATGCCTACTGACCTGCTAAAACACCGACTTTGCCGAGGCCCTGCCTGCAGCGGCGAGGCGTCAACAGATCTTCAGCAGTCAGCGGGAGCGCCGAGATTTTCCTCCACTGGACGAGATGCAGAAACCCGGTAGGCTCAAAATCGATATTGGTTCACTCTTCGAATTGCCACGAGAGGCTGCAATGTGAAGCAAGACTCAACAATCGGCACAGTGTTCTATGTTTCTGCCGCCTTCGCCGTTGCCTTCCTAGTGTGGGGCGCATTCTTTACGGCAAATCTCTCGGACGTGACGTCGGCCATCTTGAGCTTTGTTATTTCCAGTTTTGGTTGGCTGTACCTCATCGCCACAACCCTTTTCCTTATCTTTCTGGCGTACTTAGCCTTCAGCCGATTCGGCAAAATCCGGCTCGGAAAGGATGACGAAGATCCGGAGTTCAGCCGACTGTCCTGGTTTGCGATGCTCTTCGCCGCAGGTATGGGGACGGGTCTCGTCTTCTGGGGTGTCGCCGAGCCGGTATCCCACCTCGCCACTCCTCCATACGGATTGGCAGAGGCCGGGAGCGCTGATGCTGCCCAACTGGGAATGCGCTATTCCTTCTTCCATTGGGGTCTGCACCCCTGGGCCGTGTACGGAACCGTTGCCCTGGCGCTGGCCTACTTCAACTTTCGGCGGGACGGTGGAGGTCTCATCAGCTCCACGTTCCGCCCGCTGCTCGGAGATCGCGTCGACGGAGCCACCGGAAAGTGTATTGACATTTTGGGGGTCATCGCCACTCTGTTCGGAGTCGCTGTTTCGCTGGGATTCGGATCGCTGCAGGTCAATGCCGGGCTGAATTTTCTCTTCGACGTACCGAACAACGCTGGCGTCCAAATCGTCATTATCTGCATCATCACGGTGCTGTTTATGATTTCGGCGATGACGGGAATCGGGAGGGGGATTCGCTACTTAAGCAATCTCAACATGGTTTTGGCCGCTTTTTTAGTGTTCTTCATCTTCGTGATCGGTCCAACGGTCTTCATCGTCGACACTTTCACCCAAATGGTCGGCGACTACGGTGGCGCTCTCGTGCCTATGAGCTTCAGCCAAAACGTCTTCGAGAGTGACGGCACCTGGGCCGCGAACTGGACGCTTTTCTACTGGGCCACCTGGATCGCCTGGGCTCCGTTCGTCGGAAGTTTCATTGCCCGAATCTCACGGGGTCGCTCGATCCGTGAATTCATCGTTGCCGTGCTGTTCGTGCCCAGCATGGTGAGCTTCTTCTGGTTCTCGACCCTCGGCGGAACGGCGATCAGGCTGGTCCGTCAGGGCGGTGGGGACGCCATCGCCACTGCGGTGGGAGACAACGTTGCGGTGGCCCTCTTCGCGATGTTGGATGAGTTGCCGCTGTCACTCCTGACGTCGCTGGTGGCGATCTTCCTGGTGAGTGTCTTCTTTATCACCTCGGCCGATTCGGCCTCGTTCGTGCTTGCGAGCATGACGACCGGCGGTGCCTTGAATCCGCCGACCTTCGTGAAGTTGATCTGGGGCGCCGTCATCGCCTCGTTCGCAGGTGTGCTGCTGTTGGCGGGTGGGCTCGATGCCCTACAAAAGGTCGCGATCATCGCTGCTGTGCCCTTCGCCATCGTCATGATCACGATGTGCTTTTCGTTGTACAAGGCGTTGTTGAAGGAGCCAAAGCCGAATAAAGCCGAGAAGCCGACGTTCGATCACCTCAAGGAACAAGTGAAAGAGAAAGTCTCTGGTCAAGGCGCCGCAGAGAGTGGGACGTGAAGATGCACAGGACCACCAACGGACCTGGTCCCGGCCTCCACGCGCTTCGGCACCGTCGGCTTGGGCTCCCTCTTGCGCTTCCCGTATTGCTACTGCTCGCTGCCGGCTGCGGGGGCGACACAGGCGGTGCCGATGCGAACATTTCTGACAACTTCACGCTCAGCAGCCCGCAGGGGACGTTGAGACTCACGGTCGGCTCCAAAGACTTCACGGAGCAGAAAATCCTAGGCGAGATCACCATTCAAGCGTTGGAGGCCGCAGGAGCGGAAGTCGTCGACGAGACGGCGCTCGGCAGCACAGAAGATGCCCGGCTGGCGCTCACCTCGGGGGCAATCGATATGTACTGGGAATACACAGGCACGGGTTGGCTGGTGCACTTAGCTGAGCCGGATGCGATAGCCGATCCTGAAGAACTATACGACGCCGTCCTCTCGGAGGATTCGGAACAAAACGGCATCGAGTGGCTCAAGCCCGCTCCAGCGAACAACACATACTCGATTGCGGTGAGCGAAGACGCCGCTAAGGAAATTGGCGTGGAAAAAATCTCTGATCTCGGGAGTCTGATCGAGGATAGCCCCAAGGAAGCGACTTTGTGCGTCGGGCCTGAGTTCAACAACCGAGCCGACGGGTTGCCAGGGTTGTCGAGACACTACGATATCGAGTTCCCACCGGACCAGGTCTTCGTCGTGTCCGACAGCACCGTTTATGGCGCAATAAGCAAGGGGACGAAGTGCAACTTCGGCTCGGTCTACCAAACCAATGGGCGCATACCGGAGCTCGGGCTTGCCCTTCTGGAGGACGACGAGACGTTCTTTGCCGCGTATAACCCTTCGCTCACAATGAAAGAGGCGACTCTGAAGAGCAACCCGGAACTGAAAGAAATCTTCGCTCCCATCTCCGAAAAACTCGACACCGATGCCCTTCGGGAACTCAGCGCGTCCGTTGAGGTAGAAGGAAACTCGCCCGAGACCGTGGCCGAGCGCTGGCTCGAGGAAAACGGCCTTGTCGGCTAACCCCTAACGTGGTGTGGGTGGACCTGGCCAAAACATCGACTTCACCCAGGGCGCTCCGACCCACAGCTTGGATCCCGACGACATCGCACTCCCTGGTGAAGTCAGTGCCGAGTTCGTTGATTCGCCCGCCGCCACCTGATCCCGCTTGAATTAGCGCACTCGCCGCATCGATACGTGCGGGATGCCGTCCTCGACGTAGTCCGCGCCGGCTCGCGTAAAGCCCCACCCTGCATACCACGGCTCGAGGTGCGCCTGCGCTTCAAGCGTGACGTCCCGCTCGCACAGATGATTCAGCGCCTGGGCCATGAGGACCCCCGCGTACCCTCGCCCCCGATGGGCTCGCGCGGTGGCGACCCGCCCGATCCGCCGCCCCTCGCCGTCGGCCAGGATGCGCAGCGTGGCCCTGGCATCGTCAGCGCCAGCGTCGCCGATCCACAGGTGCTCGGTGCCCGGGGCAAGATCCAACCCGTCGAGCTCGGCGTAGGGGCACTCCTGCTCGACGACGAACACGTCGACGCGCAGCCGCAGCAATCCGTGCAGTTGATGAGCGGTCAGGGTGTCCGCACTGGCGATCGTGACCTGGGGCTGCTCAGCGGCGCAAGACATAAACCACACCGTATGCGGCGGCGGCGTCACCCCTGGCGTAGCGTCGGCTCGCATGACGATGGAGCCCGTCGATGCCCTGCGCAGGATCGCCTTCCTGCTGGAGCGCAGTCGCGCTTCGACGTATCGGGTCAAGGCGTATCGCGAGGCCGCCAACACCCTGCTGGAGATTCCGGAAGAGCGAGTCCGCGAACTCGTCACCACCGGCTCGCTGAAGTCGATCAACGGCATCGGCAGCTCGACCGCTGAAGTCATCGAGCAAGCCGTCATCGGGCAGACCCCCGACAAGCTGAAGGACCTGGAAGCGTCGGCCGGCGGACCGCTGGCACCCGGCGGCGAAGACGTCCGCGCGGCGCTCAAGGGCGATCTGCACAGCCACTCCGACTGGTCGGACGGCGGCTCGCCGATCCAGGAGATGGTGGCCAGCGCCATGGAAATCGGCCACGACTACCTCGCGCTGACCGACCACTCCCCTCGGCTGACCGTGGCTAACGGCCTCACCGCCGAGCGACTGACCAAGCAGCTCAAGGTGGTCGACACCATCAACGCCGCGCTGAGCGGCAACGGCTCGGGTTTCACGCTGTTGAAGGCCATTGAGGTCGACATCCTCGACGACGGCTCGCTGGACCAGAGCCAGGAGATGCTGGACGCCCTCGACATCCGGGTCGCCTCGGTGCACTCGAAACTCAAGATGGACTCGGGGTCGATGACCCGCCGGATGGTTGCGGCCGCCAGCCTTCGGCATACCAACGTCTTGGGGCACTGCACCGGGCGACTGGTGGAGGGCAGCCGCGGCAAACGCGCCCAGAGCACCTTCGACGCCACTGCGGTCTTCGAGGCCTGCCGAGACAACAACACTGCGGTGGAGATCAATTCACGTCCCGAACGGTGCGACCCGCCCGACGATTTGCTCGCCCTGGCGGTCGAGATCGGCTGCCTATTCGCCATCGACACCGACGCCCACGCACCCGGTCAACTCGACTTCCAGGCCTACGGCTGCGAGCGAGCGCAACGGCTCGACGTCCCGCTGGATCGCGTGGTCAACACCTGGGATCTGCCCGACCTACTGGCCTGGGCGAATCCAGGCGATTGAGGTTTTTGACTTTGGTTGCAGGTCACGTATTCTCTCTCATTGTCCTCGACGGATCTTTGGAGCGCTTGCGCGAGGGGCCGTCACAGACAGGTCCCCATCGTCTAGCGGCCTAGGACTCCGCCCTTTCACGGCGGCAACACGGGTTCGAATCCCGTTGGGGATGCGGTGCGCGCTCGAAGGTGAGCGTGCGTCACAGCATGATCGCAAGGCCTACCAAGGCCCCGTAGCGCAGTTGGTTAGCGCGCCGCCCTGTCACGGCGGAGGTCGCGGGTTCGAGTCCCGTCGGGGTCGCAGCGTCACACCGCTGCACGTCACTCAACTAGAGTGAGGTGCAGCGGATTTTTCGCTCACGACAAGTGAAGAGATGGCCAGGTAGCTCAGTTGGTACGAGCGTCCGACTGAAAATCGGAAGGTCGGCGGTTCGACCCCGCCCCTGGCCACGCGCGAAAGCCGCGGGTCTGCCCCTGAAGCACCTGCGGCTTTCGTCTGCCCGGGGTCAGAAGGCACGGCGCGCGAGTGCGTCGTAGCGTAGGGATGTCCGCAGACCTTTACCCAGGAGGCATTCCCGATGAGCCGAGTGAACGTGACCCCTAAGGATGCTCAGGTCGAGCTCGAGGTTGTCGATTCGGGAGGCTCGGGTCGCCCTGTCGTGTTGATCCACGGGTGGCCGATGAGTCACGAGTCGTGGGCTGACCAGACGCCAGCCTTGACCTCAGCCGGCTATCGCGTGGTGGCCTATGACCGCCGAGGATTCGGCCGCTCGGACAAGCCGGACAGCGGTTACGACTACGACACCCTCAGTGATGATCTGGCGGGTGTCCTGGAGTCGCTCGACCTTCACGACGTGACCCTGGTCGGCTTCTCGATGGGTGGAGGGGAGGTCGCCCGGTATGCCGCCAGGCACCGGCAGGACCGGTTGCACAGTGTGGTCTTCGCCTCCGCGGTGCCGCCATTCATGCTGCATACCGACGACAACCCACAGGGTCCCTTCGAGCGCGAAGCCGCCGAGGGCATGAAGCAAGGCGTGCGCGAGGGTGGCGCGGAGTTCTTCGAGGAGTTCACGACCAACTTCTTCACGGCAGGTGATGAGTTGGCCGTCTCCCCCGGTCAGCTGGAGACCGCTCGCGGGCTGTGCGCGCAGGCCGACGAAACGGCAGCCGTCGAGTGCATCGAGGCCTTCGCCGCAACCGACTTCCGCGACGATCTCACTCACCTCAGCGTCCCGACGTTGGTGCTGCACGGCAGCGCCGACGGCATCGTGCCCTTTGAGAACTCGGGTATGCGGACCGGTGAGATCGTGGACGGCGCGCGGGTGCACGTCATCGACGGTGGGCCGCACGGCGTGAACATCTCGCACCCCAGCGAGTTCAACCTGGCGCTGTTGAGCTTCCTGGAAGACTGAGCCGGGGCGGGCTCGTCGACCTCGAGCGTGTCAGCCGCGTCGTGGCCTCAGGACATCTGCCGACGGCGAGACGGGAGCCAGAGATGTGCCGATGGCTAGGTTGCTTGGCCGCCCGTTGTTGAGTGGGTTAGTCGGAATCGCCCAGGAGGGTATGCCGAATGAGAGCGTGCAGGGTGCTCAAACCGTCGCGGGACAGCACCGACTCGGCGTGTCCCTGGATGCTGGCCACCCCAGGTCCGCGCAGCCCCACGACCGCATCGTGGATGTCGTCCACCGCAACGGCCAGCGGCATACCGTTGCCGTTGTTGCGGGGCAGCTCAGCCGGGCCGGGCCGGGCCACAAAGGTGTTGTAGAAGCCGATCCGCGCCGGAGTGCCCCACAGGTCCACCGGGATCTGGACGCCCTGGTTGGGCCGGTCCAACTTGGTGATGGTCATCCCCGCCAACGAGGCCAACACCTGATGGCTCAAACAGACCGCCAACAACGGCTGATCGGCATCCAGCCGGGCGTGCATGAGCGTCCGGATATGCGCCATCCGCGCGTCGTCGGCGTTGTCGGGATCGCCTGGCCCGGGGCCGAACAGCACCAGATCAACCTCGTCGAGGTCGCTGACCTGCACGTTCTCCCAACGCCGTACGTGGGCGGCCATCCCGAAGTGGCGAACCTGGTGCGCCAGCATCTGAGTCCACATGTCTTCAGCGTCGACCACGAGCACCGATCGGCCCGCGAGGTCAGGATCCGGCCGCTCGGCCTGTGGTGACATCCAAAACGCCGAGAGCACGTCGTTGCGGTCAGCCAACGCCTGCTCGACGCCGGGCAGCTCAGCCAACTCCACGGCATACGACAACTCACGGCGCGGTCTTAGCCCGAGGGCCGCGAGCATGCCGCTGGCCTTTGCCGTGGTTTCCGCGACCTCCGAGACCGGATCGCTATGCCGCACCAGCGTGGCTCCGGCGCTGACCTTGACCACGCCCTCGCCAAACAGGTGTGCGGTGCGGATCAGGATGGGGGCATCCAGATGCTCCATGCCATCATCGTCGCGCTCGATCAGCGCCAGGACGCCGGCGTAGTATCCCCGACCACCCGGCTCATGGCGGGCAATGACGGTACACGCGTTCTCCATCGGCGACCCGGTCACCGTGGGGGCAAACATCGTCAGCCGCAGCACATCTCGCGGATCGGACTCGGCCAGCCCGTCGAGCAGATACTCGGTGTGTGTGAGGTGCGCCATCTGCTTGAGGTAAGGCCCGGTGATCCGCCCGCCGTGGGTGCAGATCTGCGCCATCATCTTCATCTCTTCATCGACCACCATGAAGAGCTCTTCGGTCTCCTTGGTGTCCTTGATGAAGGCTCGAAACTCCGGCTCCACCTCGGCCTCGTCCACCGGGTGGCGGAAGGTGCCGGAGATCGGGTTCATTCGCACCCGGCCGTCCTGGACGCTGACGTGGCGCTCGGGAGTCGCGCCGACGAGGGTGTGACCGGGGGTATGCACCGCGAAGGTCCAGTAGGCGTTGCGCTCGTCGCGGATGAGGGTGGCCAACCACGTCAGCGCAGCGTCGCAGGGGCGGGCGTCAATGTGCCCGAGGACGTCGCGGCGAATGACGAAGTTGGCACCTTCTCCGTTGCCGATCTCGTCCTCGATGACCCGGGTGACGATCTGCGCGTAGTCGTCGTCACTGACGCTGAACCGCTCGTCGGTGACGTCGATGACGTCGATCGTGGCCTGCGCCAGACGCGTGGAGAGGTCATCCACCGGGATACGTTCGTATGCCGTCGCGGCCAGCACGCGCAGGGGGGTGCCGTCGTCGTGCACGTCAAAGCCGCGTTCCGCGATTTGGCGGAACGGGACCAACGTGAGCGTCGGCATACCCGCTTGGGCAGGTGGTATGTCGTCGAGGAAGGTGATGTCTTCGATGTCTCCGACCAGCACTTCTGCGCTCTCTTGACCTTCACGCACCAAGATCGCCCAGGCCCGACCGGCGGGGTCGGCGAGGACAGCATCGAGCAGCGGATAAGGCGATGGCATGGGCAGCAGTCTGCCATCGCCCGCTCCTTCAACGTCCATCCGCGGCTGGGCCGAGAGGACCTCTAGACGCAAGTGCCTCCAAGGGCATATTTTTCGCTCAGTAGGCCGCGGGTGCCTGAGAGTGAAAGACCATCGGTGAGCACATGGTGGGCAAGATCGCCACAAGTATGCAGTCTGCAGGGTCCCAGGATCGGGCTGCTGGACAGGAATTGCACCACATCTCGCTTGGCCCCGGAGCGGCCGTCGAGGCCGAATGGCTGGCCACGGGTCTGGAACTACCTGACCTCG
>JBGTGC010000135.1:0-12990 GCA_041746935.1 Dermatophilaceae bacterium | reverse complement strand
GTTTCGGCCCACGACACGCAAAACGCGGGCGAATCGCTGGTATGGCGTCTCGCCCGCGTCAGCGGTGAATCCCGGCGCTGCCCGGGATCAGTTCACTTCATCGTGACGGTGGCTCCCGCGCCTTCAAGGGCTTCCTTGGCCTTCGTCGCCGAGTCCTTGTCGACCTTCTCCAAGATGGCCTTGGGCGCGCCGTCGACCAGGTCCTTGGCTTCCTTCAGACCCAGAGAGGTCAGCGTGCGGACCTCCTTGATGACCTGGATCTTCTTGTCGCCAGCGGCCTCGAGGACGACGTCGAACTCGTCCTGTTCTTCTTCGGCCTCGGCGACAGCGCCCTCAGGGGCCGCACCCGCAACGGCCACGGGGGCTGCGGCGGTGACGTTGAACGTTTCTTCGAACTGGCTGACGAACTCGGACAGCTCGATCAGGGTCATCTCCTTGAAGGACTCAAGAAGCTCTTCGGTGCTCAGTTTCGCCATGGTGGCGTTCCTTCCTTGTCATGCCAAGAGTGGCTTGTGGTGATGGTGCTGCTTGTGTCGCGCCGGATGGTGGCGGACTCAGGCGTGCTCGGATGACTCCGAGTCGGTCGTGCTGTCGCCACCCTCGGCGACGTCTGTGGTGGCCTCGGCAGGTGCATCGGCCGGAACCTCGGGCGCGGTCTTGGCGGCCTCGGCTGCGGGGTTAGCGGCTTCGGTCGAAGTGACCGGGCCTTCTGCTTCGACCTTGGCGCGCAGCGCCTCGACGACCCGTGCGGTCTGCGAGAGCGGTGCGGCGAACAGTGCGGCAACCTGGCTGAGCGAGGCGTTCATTGCGCCGGCCAACTTGGCCAGCAACGTCTCGCGCGATTCCAGGTCCGCCAACTTGGTGATTTCCGCAGGCGTCAACGGCAAGCCGTCGAGCACACCCGCCTTGATCACCAATGCGGGGTTTGCCTTGGCGAAGTCCCGTAGGCCCTTGGCTGCCTCGACCGCATCACCGGTGACGAAGGCGATGGCCGAGGGGCCCTGCAGGTGCTCGTCGAGGCTGGGCAGGCCGGCCTCGCTGGCAGCACGCTTGGTCAGCGTGTTCTTCACCACGACGTAGGACGCGTGCTCACGGATCGAACTGCGCAAGGTGGAGATCTGCGCCACGGTCAACCCGCGGTATTCGGTCAGCACGGCCGCCTCCGAGGTGCGAAACTTGTCCGCCAACTCGGCAATGGCAGCTGCCTTCTCAGGTGTCGCCATGAAGCCTCCTTCGTCTGTATGCCGGCCAGCCTCGGCATACAAAAAGCCCTGGCACAGGAGCCAGGGCTTGGACAGCTTCCACTGAATCAAACTCAAACACCTGCGCTGGTCGCCCGTGCACTCCGGGACCTTGGCTCGTCTGCTACCCGTGGGCGCAACCGAGAACCGGCGGTCATTGGTCGGGGTGAACGATAACGCCCTGGGCCGCTGCACCCAAATCAGAGGCCCATTCGATGGTGGCCGCGAGTCGAGATTGCGCAATGCCCGCGACGTATGCGAGATTTTGGGTATCTCGCGGGCATTTCCGGACGTCGAGGCAGTCAGGACGCCTGAAGCCGGGCAGCGCGTTCGAATGCGGCGAGGATGAGGCGGCTGGCGCGTTCGGGGTGAGAAAGATCGGCCCAGGTCAGCCGAACCACCTCGTAGCCGAGTTCGCGCAGCCAGTCCTCACGTCGCTTCTCCGCTCGCAGGTCATCCGGAGTCTCGTACTTAATCATCCCGTCGAACTCGACGATAGTGCGCTGCTCACGGAAGAGGAAGTCCACGCGGGCCGTCCGCCCGCTCAACCCGCGGATGACGACTTGCGGCTCGGGTGTCGGCAGACCGCATACCCGCAGGAGCCATCGAGTGCGCGACTCTCCGGCAGATTCCATCCGTCCGTCGGCCATCTCAGCAACCGTCCGAGCTGAGGCGACGCCCCTCCCGAAGCGGCCACCCTCGAGGGCATCGGCAAGGTCAGCTGTGCGAGCCCCCATCCGCAGAGCCGCGTCGGCACTCACCAACCCCGCTTCAACCCCAAAGGCATCAGCCACCTGAAGGCTGGCCAGGCCGGATGCGACCGCCCGTACTCCGTTGACATCGATGCAAAAGTCGGCAGGAACGGCGGGATGGCGTACCCACGGCCCGCAGGCGCGACCGGGGCGTGCGTCGGTGCGCACGAAATGGACCCGCTCATCAACGGCATACACCGGCACGCCGAGCACGCTCAGGGCGCTGTGATGGCTCAACGCCACAGGCTCTGCCCGAAGGACTCGCATAGCGGATCGGGACCTCAGCGCATGGCGATCCCACGGCGGTGCCTGCCGCCAGAGGTCTCCGCCGACCAACGCTGACCGACCGGTTTGTACTAGATCACCCGACGCGATCACGCGGTCCACGCATTGGCGGCTCAGACCCACGCCCAGCAAGTCGGCGCGAGATGCCACGCCACCATTGGCCGCACATACACTGACGATGGTTGGATCCATCGGCCAACTGTGGCCCATTCCGCACCGTGGCACCGTCGGCCATCCACAGGGCCGCAGCTCACCACGCTTCGGCATCACAAAATGCCCGCGACATACGCCAGATTTGGCGTATGTCGCGGGCATTTTCTGACTTCGCCGAAGCGAGTCCGGGGTCGCGCTGGCTACTCGGAGTCGGCGGCGATAGCGCTCTTCGAGGAGTCGAGCGGGATGCCCGGGCCCATCGAGGTGCTCATCGTGGCCTTGGTGATAAAGCGACCCTTGGCAGCCGACGGCTTCAACCGAAGCACCTCGTCCATCGCGGCCGCGTAGTTCTCGGCGAGCGACTTCTGCTCGAACGAGGACTTGCCGATGATGAAGTGCAGGTTGGAGTGCTTGTCGACCCGGAACTCGATCTTGCCGCCCTTGATGTCGGTGACAGCCTTGGCGGTGTCCATGGTGACGGTGCCGGTCTTCGGGTTCGGCATGAGGCCGCGGGGTCCGAGGACCTTACCGAGCCGGCCGACCTTGCCCATCAGGTCCGGGGTCGCAACGACAGCGTCGAAGTCGAGCCATCCGCCCGCGACCTTGTCGATGAACTCATCCGAGCCCACGTAGTCGGCCCCGGCCGCGCGAGCCGCTTCGGCCTTGTCGCCGTTGGCGAAAACCAGCACGCGGGCGGTCTTGCCGGTGCCGTGCGGCAGGTTGACCGTGCCGCGCACCAGCTGGTCAGCCTTGCGGGGATCAACACCAAGGCGCAACGAGACCTCGAGGGTCGCGTCGTACTTGGTGACGGAGGTTTCCTTGGCCAAGGCGATGGCCTCGGCCGGCGGGTACAGAGCGTCGGCGTCGATCTTCTCGGCGGCGGCGCGGTATGCCGTGCTGCGCTTCATGAGTGCTCCTTGGCGATGGTGCGGAGGTGTGGTCAAGCGGACCAGCGCTGGCCCTGCCACGTCACGCTTCCGGAGGTCCCGGTGGCGCGAGGTCGTGCTGTGGGCGTTCAGCCCTCGACGGTGACACCCATGGAACGGGCGGTCCCGGCGATGATCTTGGCGGCCTGGTCAATGTCGTTCGCGTTCAGGTCGGCCATCTTGGTCTCGGCGATCTCGCGCACCTGAGCGTTGGTCAACTTGGCGACCTTGGTCTTGTGCGGCTCACCGGAACCCTTGGGCACTCCGGCAGCCTTTTTGATCAGCTCAGCGGCCGGCGGCGTCTTGGTGATGAAGGTGAACGAGCGGTCTTCGTAGACCGTGATCTCGACCGGCACGACGTTGCCGCGCTGGCTTTCCGTCGCGGCATTGTAGGCCTTGACGAACTCCATGATGTTGACGCCGTGCTGGCCGAGGGCCGGGCCGACGGGCGGCGCGGGGGTGGCCTGACCGGCCTGGATCTGCAGCTTGATGAAGCCGGACTTCTTCTTGGACTTGGGGGGCATGATTGTCTCCTGTGGTGGTGGGCCTACGCCGCGGGCGATGACCCGGTTGCACCTCCAGAACTGAGTTCTTGAGGTCGTATTTTGTCGTTGCGGTTATGCAGTGGGGGGTCACGGGGGCGCAGCCCCCGTGCGGGATTACAGCTTGGCGACCTGGTTGAAGGCCAATTCGACGGGAGTTTCGCGGCCGAAGATCGAGACCAAGACCTTCAGTTTCTGGGACTCGGGAATGATCTCGGAAATCGTGGCGGGCAACGTCTCGAACGGGCCCTCCATGACGGTGACTGATTCGCCGATCTCGAAGTCGACCTCGGGAGCGGGACGGCTGCGAGCGCCACCGCCAGAGCCGCCAGCACCCTTGGCCTGCTCGGGTTGCTCGAAGACGGGGGCCAGCATGGTGATGACCTCATCGATGCTCAACGGCACCGGCTGGTGGGCGTTGCCGACGAAACCAGTGACTCCGGGGGTATGCCGAACGGCACCCCATGACTCGTCGCTCAGTTCCATCCGGACCAGCACATACCCAGGCATCCGCACGCGCTTGATCAGCTTGCGGACACCGGACTTGATCTCGGTGACCTCTTCCATCGGCACTTCCACCGAGAAGATGTAGTCCTCCATGTTGAGGCTGGTGATTCGGGTTTCGAGGTTGTGCTTGACCCGATTTTCGTAGCCCGCGTAGGAGTGAATGACATACCAGTCACCGAACTGCGACCGCAGTGTGGCCCGGAACTCTTCGGCGGGGTCGGGCACCTCTTCCGTCTCTTCGACGGCGTCCTCGACCTCGACCGCCGACGACTGGGCCTCGTCGGTCTCGGGTGACAACTCCTGCGACATGAACTACTTCCTTACTTCTGCTTTGTTGGCCGCGAACGACCGGGGACCGCCGACGATTCGGCGCTGAGGCGGGCTCGCAGCTCGCGGACGTGCGTGCTCAGCCGAAGACGAACTCGACCAGCCGCTGGAAGACCTGATCCAGCCCGAAGACGTACGCCATGATCACGCTGACGAACACCAACACCACGATCGTGTAGGTGATCAGCTCGCGCTGGGTCGGGCGGACGACCTTGCGGAGCTCGTTCAACACCTGCGCGACGAAGGAACTTGGTCGTGCGGGCAGGCCAGAGCCGGAGCGCGAGCGGTCGACACCTTGGGTGTCAGATGCGCTGGGATTGCTCACGTCGCTGCCTCAGTCCTGTGTCGGGTCGTGCTTCGAAACTCTGTCGTGCTGTGCAGGGCAAGAGGGACTCGAACCCACAACCGCTGGTTTTGGAGACCAGTGCTCTACCAATTGAGCTATTGCCCTTCGTCGCATTGCTGCGCCTCGTCGTACACCTGCTTGTGGGCCGTTCGTTGCTTGGGCAGGACTCAGCGTAGGTGGATGCAACACCCGGCCGATGAGTCTACGCGAGAAGATTGTGCAGCGCGAACTCCGCACGCCCCCTCGTCACTCCACGCAACCATTGATCGGGGATCGTTGGAAACGGCCGCGTGGGGAATGGTCCCGCCATGCCCAGATGCAAGGATGGTTGTGTGACTCACCACGATACCTACGCGTCCCGCCCGCGCCTGTCGACTCGCATCGGATCCATCGCCGAGTCTGCCACCCTCGCCGTCGACGCCAAGGCCAAGGCACTCAAGGCCGAAGGTGCCCCGGTGATCGGTTTCGGAGCCGGTGAGCCCGACTTCCCGACGCCGGAGTACATCGTGGCTGCGGCTGTCGCGGCAGCGGGCGATCCGGTGAACCACCGCTACTCCCCTGCCGGTGGCCTGCCCGCGCTCAAGACGGCCATCGTGGAGAAGACCGAACGGGACTCCGGGTATGCCGTCAGCCCGGCCAACGTGCTGGTCACCAACGGCGGCAAGCAGGCGGTCTACAACACCTTCGCGGCGCTGCTCGACCCCGGCGACGAAGTCATCCTGCCCAGCCCCTTCTGGACGACATACCCCGAATCCATTCGCCTTGCTGGTGGCACCCCGGTGGAAGTCTTCGCGGGCATCGACCAGGGCTACATGGTCACGGTGGAACAACTCGAGTCCGCGCGCACCGAAGCCACCAAAGTCCTGCTCTTTTGCAGCCCGTCCAACCCGACCGGGGCGGTCTATCCCGCCGAGCAGGTCGAAGCGATCGGTCGCTGGGCCCTCGAGCACGGCATCTGGGTGGTCACCGACGAGATCTACGAACACCTCTTGTATGACGGGGCGAGCGCACCGTCGATGCCCGTCCTCGTCCCGGAGTTGGCCGACACGTGTGTCGTGGTGAACGGGGTCGCCAAGACCTACGCCATGACAGGGTGGCGCGTGGGCTGGATGGTCGGCCCGAAGGACATCGTCAAGGCCGCGACCAACCTGCAGTCACACGCCACCTCCAACGTGGCCAACGTGTCGCAGCGCGCCGCCATCGCCGCCCTTCAGGGGTCGCTGGAGGCCGTGGCCACGATGCGCACCGCGTTCGACCGGCGACGGACGACGATGGTCTCGATGCTCAACGAGATCGACGGAGTCGACTGCCCCACACCCACAGGGGCGTTCTACGCCTACCCCAACGTCGAGGGTTTGCTGGGCCGCACGATCGCGGGCCGGATGCCGACCACCTCAGTGGAGTTGGCCGAGATCATCTTGGAAGAAGCACAGGTTGCGGTGGTCCCGGGGGAAGCCTTCGGCCCCAGCGGATACCTCCGGCTGTCCTACGCATTGGGCGACAACGACCTGGCCGAGGGCGTCGGTCGCATTCAAGACTTGCTGAAGTAGTTCGACGCCCGGTCGGGGGTGGCAGGTCGGAAGCGGATCGGCTAACTGCGCTCCAACAGCGCGGTATGCGCAGCGACGGCCTCCGCGGACAGCGAGTCGTCATCGACCGTGACCACTACGCCGTCCTCGACGACCGGCTCGCCGTTGACCAACAGCAGCTTGACCGCCGGCGTTGCCCCATGACCAACTCAGCACCCGGGGTCAGCAATGTCGGCGGGGGCCTAGGTCCGCAGATCCCACAGCGTCAGATCGGCGAGTTTGCCGACTTCCACGGAGCCGATGTCGGCGGTGCGCCCCAACACGTCGGCACCACCAAGGGTGGCCATCTCCAAGGCATCTCGCACACTCGGTGCCAGGGGGCCACCGCGGGCTCGAGCGAAGAGCAGGGCATGCCGAACGTCGTCGATCATCGAGCAGGCCTCGTTGCTGGCCGCGCCGTCGACACCGATGCCGAGCCGGGCTCCCGCGTTACGCAGGTCACGAGATTGGGCGATGCCAGCACCGAGCCGGGCGTTCGAGGTCGGGCAGTGCGCCACCCCGGTGCGGGTGACGCCAAGGTGGGCGACCTCGGCGTCACTGAATTGGATCGCGTGCGCAAACCACACGTCGGGACCAATCCAACCCAGCCCCTCGACATACTCCAGCGGGGTGGTTCCGAAGAGTTCCTGGCAGAAGGCAGCCTGATCCGTGGTCTCGGCAGGGTGGGTATGCAGGAGCGAGCCGTGGGCCCGCGCCAACTCGGCCGACTCGCGCATCAGATCGCCGGTCACCGAGAACGGGGAACACGGTGCCAACGCGATCCGGAGCATGGAGCCGGGGGACGGGTCATGTCAGCGCCCAATCGCCTGCTCCGAGGCAGTCAGAATCGCGTCACGTTCCTCGACGACGTCATCGGGCGGCAGACCGCCGTCCTTCCGTCCTAGATCCATCGAGCCCCGGGTGGGGTGGAATCGCAGGCCAACTTCGGCGGCCGCCTCGATCTCGGCCCCAAGCACGTCGCTCCCATCTCGCGGGAACACGTAATGGTGATCGGAGCTTGTAGTGCAGCCCGTCTTTGCGTGCCAGGCCAGACCGCCGCGAGCCGCCGTGCGGACACAATCCTCATCGATCCCGGCCCACACCGGATACAGGGTCGTGAGCCACTGAAAGAGCCTCATATCCACCGCGAGGCCCCTGGTCACCCACTGGTAGAGATGGTGGTGCGTGTTGATCAGGCCGGGTGTGAGCAAGCACCCGGTGCCGTCCACGATGTGGACGTGCTCGACGATGATCACTTCTCCATTCAAGCGGGTGGGGTTCGAGGAGAAACCCCAACAACCCACTGAAGTCCGTGACGTATGGGTGCCCGCAGTTGTATGTTCCTCTGATGAGGATGCGCGATTTGCTGGCGATGCCGGACTTCGCGCTGGGCCTGTTGCACGGCGACGAGACGAGTCTGGATTGCCCGTTGCGGCTGACCTATTCCTCGGACCTGATCGACCCTGGCCGTTACCTCCGAGGTGGGGAACTTGTCGTGAGCGGCCTGGTGTGGCGCACGAAACCGGAGGACAGCGAGACCTTCGCCGCCAACCTCAAGGCGGCAGGGGCGGCGGGTTTGGCAGCCGGGACGGCGATGTTCGGTGAGGTGCCCAGCGACGTTGTCGATGCGTTCCGGCACCACAATCTCCTGCTTTTCAGCGTGCCGGTCGAGGTGTCCTTCACCCAGATCAACGAAGCGGTCATCGGGGCGTCGTCGGCTGCCCGCGGCGACCGGCTCGAGGCCACGCTGGGCCGCTATCGCAAGATGCTCGCCGCCATCGCCGAGGGCAAGGCACTGGAGGACCTGATCACCTCGGTGTCCATCGACAACAAGCTCGTATGCCGTGTGCTCACCGCGACCGGAAGGCACCTCTGCGCTGGTCCCGGCCCCCTGGCTGCGGCTGACCTGGACCGAGTGAGCCACGCCTTCCTGACCTCACACCGCCTGCCCACGACTGTGGCTCGACATGTCCCGAGCGCGGTTGAGGCGGAGACCGATCACGACGCCGACGGACCGAAGATGTATTCAGTCTTCGGCGTCGGCCCAGCTCTGGGTCAGCGCGCCATGTCCTGGATGATGGTGGTCGAAGGGGACTTCGCGACCTGGCCCGCCAGTTCGGTCGATGCCGTGAACGAGTTGTCGGCGATCACCCAGTTGGAACGCGCTCGGCGAGATGATGCGCTGCGCTCCAGCCGAGCCCTGGCCGATGACGTGGTGAAGTTCGTCACGGAGGGATCAGGCACCCGGCCTGAGACCGTCGTGAAACTGCGCCAAGCGGGCCTGGACCCCGAGGTGCCCCTGGCGGTGCTGGTCGCCACGTTCGGGCAGGCCCAGTGGGGTGAAGACGCCCGAGCGATCATGGACGATGTCGCCAGCCACTTGGGTGCCTCGGTCGTCGCAACCGGGCCTGATGGACACACAGTGGCGATCGTCCAGGCCAGTGACCCGGCCTTCGCCGACCGTCTGCGCACGGCGCTGATGCGGCTGACCCCAAGCATGAGCCGCAGTCCCCTGTCGGTGGGAATCAGCGACGCAGCGCCGCTCTCCGCGCTGTCGGGCATGTGGGAGGAGGCGCGGCACGCTCGCAATTTGGCCGTCCTTCGCACTGACCCGATATGCGTGGTGACCGGGTCCGAAGTCACCTCCCACGTCCTGCTGATGGCCACGGTGCCCGATGATGTGCGCCGGACGTTTGCCAACCGCGTGCTGGGTCCGGTGTGGGACTACGACGACAAGCACCAAGCCGGCTTGCACGAGACGTTGTCGGCCTTCTTGTCCTGCTCCGGGTCCTGGAGCCGCACCGCCGAGCAGATGCACTTGCACGTCAACACCGTTCGATACCGCATTCAGCGCGTCGAAGAGCTGACCGGCAGGGACCTGTCTAGCCTCGAAGACCGAGTTGATGTCTTCCTGGCGTTGCGTTCCCTGGCCTAGACCCGGTCTGCTGGTCCCGGCGCTCGGTCGTCACTACATATCGAGCCGCTCGGTGAGGGCCGAGTTTGTCGAAACCTCCATAGCAGCGATTCGGTGGCCTGGTTAAGGTCGAACAGAAGCTATGTATCCCCGGACAGGAGATGAGCAGATGGACCCTCATGTGGTGGTCAACGGCCATAAACGTTCGCTAGGCGACGTCGGAGGCCACGTCACCCTCCTTGAGTGGCTCCGTCGGACGGGATACACCGGCAGCAAGGAAGGGTGCGCGGAGGGAGAGTGCGGCGCCTGCGCGGTGCTGGTGGCCAGGCCCAACGGTGAGGACTCCTCGCGCTGGACCGCTATCAATGCCTGCTTGGTGCCTGCCGCTGGCCTCGAGGACCAAGAGGTCGTCACGGCCGAGGGCTTCGGTCAGCCGGACGCGTTGCACCCTGTGCAGCAGGGCATGGCCGATCTGGGCGGCTCGCAGTGCGGCTATTGCACCCCTGGTTTCATCTGCTCGATGGCCTCGGAGTACTACCGACCCGAGCGGACCCCCACCGCCTCCGGCGACTCCGAGCGGGCACCCGAAGCCGAGCCCGGCGTCGACGGCGAACGAGGAATCCTCGAAGACGACGGTGCCCCCGATCATGAGCACGGCCCGAACGGCTTCGACCTTCATTCACTCTCGGGCAACCTGTGCCGATGCACCGGGTATCGCCCGATCCGGGACGCAGCATACGACCTCGGTCAGCCCGGGGCCGGCGACCCCCTGCTGGACCGCTTGGCCTCCCCCGCGCCCGCACCGGCCGCCACCTCGATCAGCAGCGACCAAGGCACGTTTGTGCGACCGGCATCTCTGGACGAGGCCCTCGAACTGCTCGCCGAACACCCAGAGGCGCTGCTTGTCGCCGGCTCGACCGACTGGGGCGTGGAACTGAACATCCGGCACGCTCGCACGGCATTGAGCATCGGGATCGACCGGCTCAGTGAGCTGCGTGAGCTCACCGTGGGCAACGACACCATCGACCTTGGGGCGGCATTGAGCCTGACCGAGATCGAGCGCGGGTTGGACGGTCAGATCCCGTTGCTGGCCAAACTGTTCCCGCAGTTCGCCTCCCGGCTCATCCGCAACGGCGCAACATTGGGCGGCAACCTCGGCACGGGATCGCCGATCGGTGACACCCCACCGGGCCTGCTCGCCCTTGACGCCTCCCTCGTGTTGGCCTCCCGGGATGGTGAGCGCGAGGTGCCGCTTGCGGAGTACTTCACCGGATACCGCCAGTCCGTACGGATGCCGCACGAGATGATCAAAACGATCCGCATCCCCACTCCGGTGGCCCCGATCACCGGATTCCACAAGATCGCAAAGCGCCGTTTCGACGACATCTCCTCAGTCGCCGTGGCCTTCGCCATGCGGCTCGAGCCCTCAGCCGACGGTGGCCAGGTCGTGGCCGATATCAAGATCGGCGTGGGCGGCGTGGCAGCCACTCCGCTGCGAGCAACCGGGACCGAAGAAGCGCTGATCGGCAAGCCGTGGACCCGAGCCACCGCGTTTGCCGCGTCCGCGATCCTCGGCGCTGAAGGCACCCCGATGAGCGATCACCGCGCGAGTTCGCACTACCGCGCAGCGATGTTGAAGACGTCCCTGCTGAAGTTCTACAACGAGAACAACGCGCCGTCCCAGCACGAATCCCAGATGAGTTAGGTCGAAGCGATGAGTAAGGCACACGGCCCGCTGGCCGACCGTCCGATCAACCCCAAGGTCGGCCTGGAAATCTCCCACGAGAGCGCCAACCTGCACGTCACGGGGGCGGCGCTCTATACCGATGATCTGGTGAACCGGACGGCCGGGTGTCTGCACGCGTGGCCGTTGCAATCCACCGTTGCCCACGCCACCATCACCAAGCTCAATGTCGACCCGGCGTATGCCGTCGAGGGTGTCGTGCGCGTGCTCACCGCCGAGGATGTGCCAGGGGTCAACGACTCCGGCATCAAAGGTGACGAGCCTCTTTTCCCCAGCGAGATCATGTTCTACGGCCACGCGATCTGCTGGGTGATCGGCGAGACCGAAGAAGCCGCCCGCAACGGTGCCAACGCCATCGAAGTCGAATACGACGCGTTGCCCTCGATCATGACGCTCACCGAAGCCATCGAGCAGGAGAGCTTCCAGGCCAATCAGCGCACGGTCGAACGCGGCGATGCCTCCGGTGCCATGGCGGGGGCGGCGCACAGGTTCTCCGGGGAGTTCGAGTTCGGCGGCCAGGAGCACTTCTACCTGGAGACCAACGCATCGTTGGCGTATGTCGACGAAGCGGGCCAGATCTTCGTGCAGTCCAGCACGCAGCACCCGAGCGAGACCCAAGAGATCATCGGCCACATCCTGCACCTGCCGAGCAGTCACATCACCGTGCAGTGTCTGCGGATGGGTGGTGCCTTCGGTGGCAAGGAGATGCAGCCCCACGGCTTCGCGGCCATTGCCGCTCTGGGCGCGATCCTGACCGGGCGTCCGGTGCTGATGCGGCTGAACCGCACGCAGGACATCACGATGACCGGCAAGCGGCACCCTTTCCACGCCCGGTGGGAGGTGGGGTTCGATGAGGACAAGCGGATCGTGGCCCTGGACGCCACGCTGACCAGTGACGGGGGCTGGAGCATCGATCTGTCCGAGCCCGTTCTCGCTCGCGCGTTGTGCCACATCGACAACGCGTACTGGGTGCCCAACATCCATGTCCACGGGCGGATCGCGAAGACCCACAAGACCTCGCAGACCGCATTCCGCGGCTTCGGTGGTCCGCAGGGCATGATCGTGCTGGAAGACATCTTGGGTCGGTGCGCGCCGCTGATGGGCATCGAGGCCGATGATCTGCGGCACCGCAACTTCTACGTGTCCGGGCAGACGACGCCATACGGTCAGCCGGTCCGGCACGCGGAGCGGTTGGAGGAGATCTGGGCGCAGCTGAGCGAGCGCAGTAACTTTGCTGCGCGCAAGCAGGAGATTGCGGCGTTCAACGACGCCCACCCGGACACCAAGCGCGGACTCGCGATCACTCCGGTGAAGTTCGGCATCTCCTTCAACCTGACGGCCTTCAACCAGGCCGGCGCGCTGGTGCACGTCTATCGGGACGGTTCTGTGCTGATCAACCACGGTGGCGTCGAGATGGGCCAGGGCCTGCACACCAAGATGATCCAGGTGGCCGCGACGGCGCTCGGGGTGCCGTTGGACATCGTCCGGCTGGCTCCGACCCGGACCGACAAGGTGCCGAACACCTCGGCCACGGCGGCCAGCTCGGGAGCCGACATCAACGGCGGGGCCATCAAAGACGCTTGCGACCAGATCCGTGCCCGCCTCAACGTCGTCGCGGCCGGCAAACTCGGCATACATCCCGACGACGTCCGCTTCATCGACGGGGTCATCACCGGCATCGGCTT
>JBGTGC010000134.1:0-4556 GCA_041746935.1 Dermatophilaceae bacterium | reverse complement strand
CCGAACCCCTCGCTCCAGGTCAGCGCACGCTCCAGCCGCCGGTCCATTTGAGCGGCAATCGTAAAACCGCCGAGGTATGCCGTCACGGCCGGCTCCTCCAACGTCCCGTCGGTCCCGCTGAAGGTGCTGGCGGGCTCCCAGCCCTGCGGCCCCAACGCCTGGGCCGCGACCTCCCAGTAGTAGGTCATCAACGGCAGTTTGCGGTGCACCCGGAAGACCACGGCCAACCCGCCATCGACACCCGCGACCAGTTTCGGCAGCCCCGACGGCACAACGTCGAGCCGGGCGGCCAATTCCCCTGGCGCTTCGCGGACGCGGTCAGCCAGCACCTCAACGACGCGAATGGTGGCCGAAACTTCGGGGATGAGCTCCGAGGGCACGCTGTCTCCGGAGGTTCGGACGCCGACGATGTGCGTGGGGTCGGCACCGACCTCACGGGCTGGTCGCAACCTGGTCGGTCCACTGCCCGCGTGGCCGTGCATGGTGATGACGTCGAAGGCACACCAGATCCGACCGTCGGAGGTCACGGCCAGGCTCGGGTGCAAGGCGTAGTCGCTGCCGCCGGTGATGACGCGAGGTTCGCCGAGGGCGCCGTCCGTCGAGCGGGTGCGCAGGACGACGCGATAGGAGGCGTCGGCATACTCCGACCAGGCGAACATGCTCGAGCCGTCGGGCAGGGCCACGACCGCCGGGTCCCAGACGTTCGCTTCGACCCCTTCGGAAACCAGCGACGTCGGCCCCCACCCTTCGGTGGTCCACGTGCGTGCGTAGATGCCGAACCCCGAGTCGACCGGAGCCTGCCAGGTCAGGGTCAGGCCATCGCCAGCATCCGGCGCGACCTCGTGATTGAACGACGGGTGCCCGGTGTCGCTGACCTGCTCCAGCGGTGACCATCCGTCGCGGCCTCGGCGGGCGGCATACACCCCGACCGGGCTGCTCGGGGTGTCTCGGCGGGCCACGAACACCAAGAACGTCCCGGCCGTATCGACGACGGCCACTGGGCGGAAGAGGTCGACCGGATCAGTGGTGATCTCTTCGACTGCGGCGGCCTCGCTGGAATCAGCGGGCGGGCGGACTTGTGCCCGCAGGACTTCGCCGCGCTCGGGCACCCACTCGATCCACGTGGTGCATGTCGTGCCGTCGGCCGCTGCGGCGATCGAGGGCCGCGACGCATTGCCCGACTCCTCGATCCACTCGACCCCGTCACGCGGCTCGCCCGCCAACCTCGGAGCCTGCGCCAACACCTCCCCGGCACCGGCCAACTGCTCGGCGATCCGGCCCTGCCCTTCGTCAACCCACATGTAACGCAACGGGTCCGGGTCTAAGAACGCCTCGGTCGCGGTGACGTCGAGACCGGCGTTGATGGCCTCACTCATCCGCCGGTTGAAGGCCAGCACGAGGTCGAGATCGGCCTGTTGCTGCGCTGTGTATTTACCCGAATGGTGATCCAACCCGCCACACATGCCACCATGGTGGCGATGATCGTGCGAAGGGGCCACGGGCTGGGGGTTCATCGAAGAGTTCTCATATCGAGCCGATTCTGCACCCGGTGTGGCCGCTGTGTACATCACTGCCGGAGAGGCCTTCCCGCACCAGGTCAGCGCACCGGCAGGAAGCGCTCCCCCACGGGATCGGCGAGGCGGGCGAGGATCGGGCCAAGCACCGCCAAGATCATGACGTATGCCGCCGCGAGCGGGGCCACTTGGCCGACCCCGGCGCTGACGGCCAGGCCGGCGATGACCACGGAGAACTCACCGCGCGAGACCAACGCTGCCCCAGCCCTCAACCGACCCGGCCGGCCGACGCCGTCGCGCCTGGCGGCATACCAACCCGTAGCGATTTTGGTGATGATCCCGACCAGGGCCAGACCCAACGCGGGTAGCAGCACCGGCACCATGTTGGCCGGGACGGTGGCCAGCCCGAACGCCACGAAGAACACCGAGGCAAACAGGTCACGCAGCGGGCTGAGCAAGTGCCGCGCCCGATCGGCCAACGCGTGCGGGATCGCTATACCGACCAGGAAGGCTCCGACCGCGGCGGAGGCACCGACCCCCTGCGCGACGCCGGCCACAAGCAAGGTCAGCCCGAGCACCCGAAATAGGACCTGCTCGTCGTCGGGATGATCGAGCATCCGCTCCAGTCGGTCGCTGCCGTGATGAGCCATCAACAGGATGAACAGCACCGCTCCGAGCGCCAGCGACACCCCGGCGAGCGCTTGCCACGGCCCGCCGCCGGAGAGGACGACGACCAGGATCGGCAGATACAACGCCATCGCGATGTCTTCAAGCACCAACAGCGATAGCACCGACGGGGTCTCGCGGTTGCCGAGGCGGCCGAGATCGGACAGCACGCGCGCGACGATGCCGGAGGAGGAGATCCAGGTGATCCCACCGAGCGCGAGTATGCCGCCGGCTGGGAGTCCGAGCAGCCACCCGGCCGCGAAGCCCGGGGTGGCGTTGAGCAGGAAATCGACCACGCCGGAGGTGCGGTGTCGCTTGAGGCTGGCCATCAGCTCTGAGGAGGTGAACTCCAGACCGAGGGTGAGGAGCAGCAGGATGACACCGATCTCAGCTGCAACTTCGACGAACGGGTCGGCGGCGCTGAGGTTGACCAGGCCACCGTCCCCGAAGGCCAACCCGGCGAGCAGATAGAACGGGATCGCGGAGATTTGGAGGCGATTGGCCAGCAGACCCAAGATGGCCAACCCTGCGAAGAGCGCGCCGAGCTCGACGAACAGGACGGCCAAATGGTCCACGGTGGGCTACCTACGGACCGTGCCAGATGATCTTGCGGAGTTGCTCCACGCCGGGCTCGGTGCCGACAACCACGAGCAGGTCGCCGGTGCGGAATCGCTCCTCTGGGCCTGGGGATGTCACGACATCGACGCCGCGCACGATGGCCACGATGGAGCAGCCCGTGAGGGTTCGCGCTTGGGTCTCGCCGAGGGTGAGGCCGTCGAAGGGCGCTTGGTCATCGATCCGGATCCGTGACGTCTGCAGGCCTGGGAGCTTGGCGGCTTCGCTGACGTGGTGGACCATCGATGCGCCGTTGAGCAGTCCAGCGAGCGCTTCGCTTTCGTCGTCATCGAGCGGGACGGTGAGGGATGCGCGGTCGGGGTCGCGGGCGTCATACGCGATCAGCACTGAGCCGCCCTCGCGGTTGACGACGAGGGAGAGTGGGGTGCCACCTCGGGTGGCTAGCTCGTACTTGACGCCCACCCCAGGCAGGATCGTCTCGACAACCTCGGGGGCGTGGCGGTTCATCATAGTTGAGCCTTTCTCACGTGCTCACCTTAAGGGTCCTGGCTCGTCGCTCGGCGTCATCAGGTGGCCCGGTCAGACGCTCGCCTCGACCTCGACTTAGACCTCGGCGCTGAAGCGTGTGGCGTCATTCGCGCTTTAGCGTCAGTCTTGCGACACGCTTGAGCCTGAAGAGGCGACGAGGTAGGTCTCACCACGGTTGTGCGTACACGTCGCTCAACCGGGGTGTCCATCGGGATCTGAGCAGATTTCGCGTCGACCCCTCGAAAGTTATCCGCAGGAATGGTGCCTGGCCCGTGATTCCTGTGGACAGTTCGCCCGAGGCTGCGCAGATACGTCAGACTGTGGCTTCCGTGAGCAGTTGAGTTGTCCTGTCTAACCCTGAGGTGATCTCTGTGCGTCGTTTGTCCGTGATGGCTGTATGCATCCTGCTGGGGTCTGTGGCGGCTTGCTCCACGACCGAAGCCTCACCCCCACCCACACCCGAGGACTCGCTGACTGATCGCGCGGAAGCATCCGCGACAGCCACACCTGATGATGCTGAGCAGACCAGCGCAGCCCCGACCGACGCTGGCGAAGACCCCGGCATCCCCGAGTTGCCCGAAGCGGCGACAGAAGACACGGAAGACGGAGCCGAAGCCTTCGTCCAGTACTACTACGACTTGATCAACTACACCGGCAAGTTCCCCAAAGAGGGAATCTTGGAGCCATACGCCGACCCCGAGTGCGGAACCTGCGACAACTTCGAGAAGGATGCTCGAGAACTTGCAGACTCAGACAGCCGATATGACAGCGACGTTCTGAAGGCCAATGAGATCCAGGCCTTGCGCTTTGAGGACGGCTACCGCGTGGAGGTAAAAGGGGAGGCGGTTGCGTTCCAAGTGCTAGATCGTTCCGGCAAGGTCACAGCCCGAGCCGACGCGGTAGACCGGCAAGATGTCGTCATCGAAGTGTTCTATAGCGCGGGTTCCTACCAGGTCGAATCGATCAAACTTGTTACCGCTTAAGGCTGTATGCCTGAGCCTGTTGCCGTGGGTGCCCTTCGGGTTGGTCTCCGACGAGCCCGACACCATTGACTCGGCGCTCGTTGACAACTCGCCCACCGACAACGGCGGAGATGGTGGGACGACAACCGAGGCGCACCGCGAAGCTGTGGCCGAACAGGCGAGCCAAGGACCTCCGGGGACGGATGCGGCTGATCCGGATCCTAGTGAGTGGTATGAGTACCTCGTCATCGTGAACTGCGAGGGCAACACGGTCGACAACATCAATACCGAGCTCTGCGCCGCAGCCGCG
>JBGTGC010000133.1:0-4290 GCA_041746935.1 Dermatophilaceae bacterium | reverse complement strand
CGGCACTGGCCATGATCCGAAGCACGCTGTCGGCCCCCGGCTCGAACGTCCACAGCGCCGAGCCGCACAAGGCCAGCAGGACACCCAGGCTCGACAGGGTCCAGGCCCGCGCTGCGGCCGACCACCCCAGGCGTGGACGTTCTGCCTCTAGGAGGTCCAGGAGGTCGGCCACCGCAGGCTCAGCGGGAGCTTCGTGCTCGGGAAGCAGGTGCAACACCACGCCGTCACGGAGTCCCGCACAGCTCAGGGCCTGTTGGGCTGGAACCGCAGCCCCAGACGTCGAGTGCAGCACACACGCCATCCCCGATCCGTCATAGGACAAGAGCTCCATCAGTCCGGGCATCAGTTCGACAACGGGTTGATCGGTGGGCAGCACGACGTCTGCGGCGCGCTCGGACGTGATCACCGTGGCGCGAAGGTAGGGACCCGACGGATGACGTCGGCGCTGGTCGGTCGCGATCTTCATAGCGCGCTCCCGGCGAGCAGATCACGGACGAACGACACAGCGACACACCCTGCCGCAATGAGCACGCTGAGCCCCGCCCCGACCGCAAACGTCACGAGGCGATCCGAGAACTGACGGCGCAGTCGTGATGTTCCGTGGAGCAGCGCGCCGGTCAGCCTGCCGCGGCGCACCGCCAGTGCGTCGATGAGCTGCTCGTCGTAGCTGTAGGTCATGCTCGCTCCACCGCCCCGCCCGCGGCGGAGGCAGTTGAGATCGCTCGGACCGAGTCGCGCTCCGCGAGCGCCGCCAACGTTCGGTCCCAGGCTGCGATCAGCGCCGCGCTGGCGTCGTCGCAGGATTCAGTGGGCAGACCGAAGGCAACCACGACGCCGTACGCGGTGACGCCAACGTCGATGCCAGCGATGTCTGCTCCAGAGTCAGGGTCCACGGCCATGGCCGAGGCGTCGAATCCGCCGAAGCGAGCAGGGACGAAGCCGATGACGCCAGGCAGGACGTTCCCCGTGTAGCCCGGGTGATCAGGTTGGGTGAGCGTGGGTTGGCGATACCCCAGCACGCTCAGATCGCTGCCGGCGCGGAGCAGATGCTCACCCATGCGTCGCAGCGTGGTGGCCCGAGGCAAAAGGTGGTCGGCGCGGCCGATGCAGACCACCTGCTCGTGGGTGCCAATGGGTTGCGGGATGCCGATGGCCAGTCCCTCGACGGCCGCCGAACGAAAGAGAATTCGGGAGTGCCCTTGGTATGCCGATCGCGAGTGAGCCCCAACCTCAACGACGTCCCAGGCCCGGTCCGTGGGCTCGCAAACCCCCCAACTTCTGGGCTGCTCGAGCGCGCACGCGTCGTGCAGCCCCTGAACGAAGTCGCCGATGTGCCCTTGCCCGGTCGACTGTCGCAGTCGCTCGCTTTCGATCACGACGTCCCATACGTTGCCTGCCGAGGCTCGCCATGGAGTCGCTTCGGAGTCAACGAATTCGGAGCCGTCCCAGGCCGCGGCCCGCCCGGTGGCCCCGTTGTGCATGCCCTCGGCGCCCTGTCGGATCCACAGACATCCCCCTCGAGTTGCAAAGTGATGCAGCACCGGCGAAAGCTGCGTGGTCCCAGGGGTCAAGAAGGTCGGCGTGAGGCCACGCCCGCGCGCCCAGTCCATGGCCATGGCAACCCAGGGGGTGAAGGCGAGGACAGGGCGGGTCTGCAAGAAGATCGCGCAGGATTCAGTCAGTAGATCGCACGGAGAGTCACGCACTGGTGGGGCCGCGCTGCCTCCCGCCGGCTCGGTGCCCTGGACCCGGCTCATGGACTGAGTTGTGCCCCCGACCACGGTCGCGAT
Source organism: Dermatophilaceae bacterium (assembly GCA_041746935.1). GTDB lineage: Bacteria > Actinomycetota > Actinomycetes > Actinomycetales > Dermatophilaceae > Ornithinicoccus. The sequence goes on along the minus strand of JBGTGC010000133.1, from coordinate 2,500 downwards.
CGAGTGGGCGACCGAGGCGGCGTCGACGAGTGACGCTGGGGTATGGAGATTGGCTGGTTGGACGACCTCCGTCCAGTGCGAGCCCGGCTCCAGCCGCGAAACCCACCCCGGTGCGGGGCCACTCGCCACATCCGGTTTCAAGCCCGCGCGCCGCAGTGCAGCCTCCGGATCATGCGCCGGTTGGCTGGCCGCGATCCATACCAACGCCGTGTCGTGGGCATCAACGACGACGGTGCACGTGCCCGTGTCATCGGCTCGCAGGGACACCTGATCGGAGAAGGCACCCATGGCCGACGCGAGGTCCCCCGCGGTGACGGGGTGAGTTGAGGTCACCAGAAGGTCTTGGGACATGCCGCAGATCGTGACACTTTTCGCCCGACCCTCTCAGGCCTCCTGTGGATAATCAGGTTTCAGGGGCGACCGTGATGATCCGAGCGCCTTTTGGGAGGCCGACCTTCTGCGCCTGTGGATAACTTTCGTGGCGGTTCTCAGACTCTGTGTCTACTTGGCTCGTTCGAAGTTGGGCGGGTCGCAGGCCATCGCTCACGTCATCACACACTCGGAGGTAGACACCGTGAAGTTCGATATGGGCAACACCACCCTCAGCGCCCTGTCCAAGGGCACCGACGGCTCGCACCAAGATCTGGGTTCCCTCGTCATGGGCATGGTGGCCTCAGTCGAGCCGCTGGAAGGCAAGTTCAACGGAGCGGGTCGGGCCGCATTCGACGGCTTCAAAGCGCGCACCGACCAGGTCGCTGCCGACCTGAACGGCTCGTTGGCCGCCATCTTGCAGGGTCAGGGAGGCATGGATCTCGCCTTCGCGACCGGCGACATGGAGTCCAGTGACAACGCCGCGCAGGCCCAAGGACAGGCCAACTTCGATGGCGCTCGCTTCGGCTCGCGCGGCTGATCCTCGGTCTCTGGCCACTCTCAATCTCATTCTTCTTCACGAAAGGAACTACTCATGAGCACCACCGATCGCATCTCTTTCGACACCGGCGTCTCCGCGTCCGTCCAAGCCGACATCGCCAACCTCATCGGCCGTCTCGAGTCTTTGATGGCCACCCGCAACGCACAGGTCGCGGCTGCTATGTCCGACTTCCAGGCCGATGGGGTCTCCGAGGACTACCACATGGTCGAGCAGCGCTGGCGCCGCGCCAGCGATGAGGTGCGCGCCATCATCAGCCTGGTGCGCACGCTGCTGAGCAACAACGATGAGACCGCGTTGGCTGCCCAGGGCAGGGCACGTCTGGCCGTCTCCAACATCGGCTGAGGCTCCGCGTTCACCAGAGGCCAAGGAGAGGGCAAACATGACGGCTTGGGACATCCACGTCGCCGAAGCTCACCACGTGCTGCAGAACGCCAGCGCGAGCGCCGAGGACTATGCCACCGACGAAGCAAAAGTCACCGAGAGCCTTGGGCAGCTGGCCATGGCGTTGCCCAACAGCCCGCACGTCAGCATGCGCCTCGGGGAGTTCGCCGACGAGGTGATCTATCCGCACTTGCAGAAGATCTTCGATGACACGTCGGCCGCATTGGGGGGCACAAGCATGGCCTTAATCGCCTATGAGGAAGGCGACACCCAGATGGTCCGCAACGCACAGCTGGTGGCCGCCCAGGCTCCCCGGCCAGATGCTCCCAGGGCACCGGGGGCGGGTTTCCGATTCCGCTAAGACCAGATTCAGTGCGGTGTATCAAGACGCGGGGAGCGTGCTCTGGGTAGGGGACATCGGTAGTTCCTTCCCGGAAGGTCCATCATGAACGGCCAGCACGCCCCCTCCCGTCTTGACCGCATGCCATTGACGCGCACGCGAAGTGCCCTGCGCAGGCAGGCTCGGATGCGGACCGTCGAGTTGTTGTGCTCGCTATTGCGGGATGATCCCGACGTCCGCGCGAAATGGGTGCCATTCGCACCCGAGGGTGGTCACGGAATTCATCAGGGTGCTCTGGCTCGGGTGCTCGCGGAATATCAGTGGCGGATCGGTGATGAGCCGCCCAGCAACACCGACCTGCCGAGACGGTTGAAGGACACAGTCAGTCGCGCCCTGTCGGGCAAAACCCTGTCGCGCCGGGCACTGACTCTCTTCATCTCGGCCTTTGAGATCGAGGACGCGACCGCAAAGGAACTGTGGGTCACCTGGGAGGGTTCGGACCAGGTCTTCGAGCCGTATGCCGCCCTGAGCCTGGAGGTCGAACCCCCGCATCGGTACTCGCGCCGCGTGCTCGTTACCTCAGCGAGCGGATAGTCGCTCGTTCAGTGCAGCAAGCCGTCGGCTACGAGGGCGCGCACCATCGCCGATACCACTGCCGCGATTTCCCCTGAAGCCGTATCGGTGAGCGCCGCCAGCGCATGAACGATCTGGGCGGGGGTCATGTCGCCATCCAGAGCACCGACAAGACCCGCTGAAAGTGAATCGAGTCGAACCACTCGGCGTAGGCCCCCACCTTGGCGCAGCTGGATCACCATCGGGCTCGGCGCACCTGGCACTCCTATCCGCTC
>JBGTGC010000132.1:0-3631 GCA_041746935.1 Dermatophilaceae bacterium | reverse complement strand
GACCGTCCGCAAAATGGCCTGTGACGCCGACATCATCCCCATCATCCTGGGCACCGACGGCGAAATCCTGGACCAAGGCCGCGCTAAAAGGCTCGTCACCCCCGGTCAACGCCGCGCGTTGCACCACCGCGACAGGCATTGCAGCTTCCCTGGCTGCACGACCCCGGCACCCTGGTGCGACGCCCATCACGTCGACCACTGGTCACGCGGGGGGCGGTCAGACCTGTCCAACTACGCGTTGCTCTGCGGGCGGCACCACAGCATCGTTCACGACAAAGACCTCACCGCGACCGTCCACCCCACCGGCGTGACCTGGCACGTCTAACTGTCCCGCCCCACACCCGGCCAGCCATGGCCGGGCCAGTGGCGTGCCTGATTGTGGGCGTTGGCGGCGTCATCCGCGGGCTGCCACCGGTAGGGGCGGCGCGATCCGCTGCCCGCGAAAGGAATTGGTGGGGCGGTAGGGCCCGCTCGACATTTCATGAGCGTCTTGACGTCACGGAAAGGTGCAGGTCAGACATCACAATTCAGCAAAGTGTGACGCGAAACACAACCTTTTAGACTTCGGGCCGCGTTTACTGGGTAACTGTTACAGGAGAGGGGGCGACTCATGCGCACTCGAAGGTATTGGTACATCCCGGGCCCGAACAGCACATTGACCATGCGACGCCGGGACATTCTGCGTGGTGGTCTTGGCGTGATGACGACGGTGGCCATGAGCGGCATGAGGGCCGCCGAGGACGAAGCCAAAGCACCAGACCCGCAGCCCGAGCCCGAAGTAGAATCGAAGCCGGCGCTGTATCGGCGTGGCTACACCGGCGACGGAGTCCTCGCGCTGCAGAAGCAACTGTCTTCGACCGGATACTGGTGCGGGACACCCGATGGCGGCTATGGCCACCTGACCGAGCAAGCAGTGTTTGCCCTACAAAAGGCGCACGGACTCTATCGAGATGGGGTCGCTGGCCCGAATGTCCGCGCTGCTGCCACCAAGAACTTCCTGCCCAACGCCGCTGGCAGCGGTGACCTCGTGGAGGTCCACCTCAGCACCCAATTGCTGCACGTCGTGCGCGGCGGGAAGAGCACTGTGGTGCTGAACACCTCCACCGCCAGCGGCGAGAAGTACGAGTTCAAGGGCACCGAATACACGGCGCGCACGAGGACGGGTGACTACAAAGTCGGCTATATCGACGGCTCGGGCTGGCGTGACGGCGAGCTCGGCGAGATGTGGCGGCCGATGTTCTATTCAGGCAACTACGCCATCCACGGCTCGAAATCGATCCCACCGTGGCCGGCGTCGCATGGATGCTCCAGGCTCTCGGTGGCCGCCATGGACATGATTTGGAATCAAGGCTTGATGGCCATGGGCAGCCGCGTTCTCGTCACCTAGGCCTCTGAGGTGGCGCAGGGGCTCGCGCCGTTAGTTCGCGCCGCCGATGTGCCCCGTCTCCGCTCTCAGATGGGCAAATCTGGGGTATGACGTCTGGGCACCTTCGCGAGTCGCCGCTAGTGCGCCCACCTCGACAGCCAACTTCGCCGCGTCCACCAGGGACGAGCCCTCCGCGAGGCGGTGGGCCAAAGCTCCCACAAAAGCATCTCCGCACCCGGTGGTGTCGACCGCTTCCACCCTCGGAGCAGCGAGGATGGTGATCCGGCCATCCTCTGCTTGGGCCGTGGCGTCCATCACCACCGCGCCGTCGTGTCCGAGGGTGACCACCACCCGCTCGACACCACGGCGAGCAAAGGAGTCGGATCGCGTTTCCCAACCGGTGGCATCGGTCGCATCGGTGGCATCTTTGGCGGTGGAGGCGGCGAGATCACGAGCGTTGCCACCCTCGTCCGGGCCAAGGAACAGATCAGCCTCGCTGCCGTTCACGACCAACACATCCACCGCCCCGAGCAAGGTCGCTGGCACGTCGGCATACGGGGAGAGGTTGAGCACCACCGTCGCCCCCGAAGCCTGTCCGGCTTGGGCGGCGGCTTGAACTGCGGGCATCGGGACTTCCAGGCACAAGCACAGCACCGCGAAGTCGTTGAGGTTCGACTCGCTGATATCGAAGTCCATGAAGTCGGCGCCCATTGGCTGTGCGGTATGTCGCCCGTTTGCCCCGGCGGACACGATGATCGTGTTTTCACCGGCGGCATCGACCACGATCATGGCCGACCCCGTCGCGTGGTCCTGGTCTCGGATCACGCCGCTCACGTCGACTCCGGCTGCTTCAGCCTCGGCCAGCATGAACGTCCCGTGCGCGTCATCTCCGACCGCCCCGATCAGTCGCACCCGCGACCCGAGCGTGGCCGCCGCGACGGCCTGATTGGCGCTCTTGCCACCGGGAGCCGTCACCAACTCGGAGCCCTGCAGTGTCTCGCCGGGCTGAGGAAACCGGCCGACCCGGACCGTGAGATCGGCATTGAGGGATCCGAAGACGGTGACGAGTCCTACGCGCGTTGAGCTGACCTGGGATCTTTGCTTCATGGCACCGGTATCAACGCGAACTTGCCCACGTGGCCCTTGGTGAGGAACTCGCGCTGGGCGTCGGCGATGTGCCCCAGCGGAAATGTCTTCTCCAGCAGTGGTCGGATCTCGCCGCTTTCGATCGCCGTGATGACACTCGGAAACACGGGCTCGTCCCATGCCGTGCAACCAATCAGGGTGAGATCATTGAGATACATCGTCCGCAGATCAAGCTCGACCGATGGCCCGCCGATCGCTCCGGACGAGACGTAGGTCCCGCCCCGCCGGAGCACGTTCAGCCTTGCCGAGAAGCCCTCGCCAGCCACGTTGTCGATCACGACGTCGACGCTCTGCGCGCCGAGCACTTCGACGACGTCATCGTCTCGACCCAACATTCGATCAGCACCCACGGCAAAGACCCGCTCGTGCTTAGCCGGGCTCGCGATGCCGACGACCTCGGCCCCTCGCCGCTTCAATAGTTGGACCAACGCTGAGCCGACCCCACCGGAAGCGCCCGGCACCAGGACTCTCGATCCTGACTCAACGCCAGCGCGCTGCACCATGTTTTCGGCCGTCCCGTAGGAGCAGGGGATGGTCGCCAACTCGGCATCGGTCCAGTCGGAATCGAGCGTGAAGACCTCGCTCGCCGGGACGACAACGAACTGGGCAAACGCGCCGTCGAAGTCCGAGCCCAGCCATGTCGTCTCCATCGAAGTGTGGTTCAGCGGGTTCGGGGCCGAAGCCCCGAACCCGCCTGTCCGCATACAGGATCGGACGAGGACTCGAGAGTCGATCAACCCCTGATCGCCGCCTGGTCCGACGGCGACCACCTTGCCGCAGCAATCGGCTCCTTGGATGAGCGGGAAGGGTGTGGCGGCGTTCCACCCACCGTCAGCGCGGGACGACGACTGGCCGAAGTCGGTCGATGCCTCTTCGGTGCCGGTGGTGACGGACGCCGAATACCACCCCAAGCGAGTGTTGATCTCGGTGTTGTTGACTCCGGCCGCTAGCACGCGCAGCAGGACCTCACCCGGCCCAGGCGTAGGCCTCGGCACTTCTCGGGCGACGAGTTGGTCGTATTCACCCACTCCCTGGGTGACGATCGCCATCATGGTGTCGCTCGACATGTCGCGCCTTTCGACGGGTCGATCTGTGGGAATGGGGTAGATAGAGGGCAGA
>JBGTGC010000131.1:0-15090 GCA_041746935.1 Dermatophilaceae bacterium | reverse complement strand
CGGCAACGTGGCCGGCGATGGCCCGCCCAGCTTCGGGCGCGGTGATGTCGAGTTGCAGCGCCGTGCCGCCGAGGCGATTGGCCACGGAAGCCAGAGCCTCGCCCGCGGCGGGAATGTCGATAGCGACCACATCCGCGCCATCGCGAGCGAAGACCTCGGCGATGCCGGCCCCGATCCCGCGTGCAGCTCCGGTCACCACCACGATCTGGCCCTCGAACGGCTTGTCCGAGCTCGACGGCGCGTGGCGTTGCGAACCGATGCTGATGGGCTGACCCGACACGTATGCCGACCGCCCCTCGAGGAGGAACTTCAGCGTCGAGGCGACACCGCTGGCCGAAGAGTCGGCGACTTGCACGAGGTTTGCCGTGCCGCCCGCGCGCATCTCCTTGCCGACACTGCGCACGATGCCGTCCAGGGCTTGGCACACCGCGGAGGCCTGCACGCTGCTGACTTTGTGTGGTGCCACGCCGATCACGATGACGCGTCCGCTGGGCTCGATGGCCTTCAGCGCCGGCCGGAGCATGGCGCGGACCTGCTCCAGGTCATCGAGGTCTCGGGCCATGGTGGCGTCGAGCACGATCGCGCCGATTTTTCCCTCGTATGCCGACGGCTCGGTGCCGTCGTCGACCAAAACTTCGACGGTAGTGATGCCGAGGAGATCGAGGGTGCGCGTGGCGATGTCACCGCCGCCGATAGTGCCCAGCACGACGTCGCCCGAGGGCATCTGGCGACCCCGGCGCAGGGTCGCGGGCTGCGGCATACCGAGGTGTTTGGTGACTGCCTTGCCGACTGGGTTGCGGGTCAGTGAGGTGTAGAGATCTGCCATCAGACTGCCTCCAGGATTGCGACGACTCCTTGACCGCCTGCCGCACAGATCGACACGAGACCGCGCGACCCGGGGCCACGCTGCGACAAGCTCTTGGCCAGCGTAGCCACGATCCGCCCACCCGTGGCAGCGAACGGGTGACCTGCAGCCAAGGACGAGCCGTGAATGTTGAGCTTGGAGCGGTCGATGCTGCCCAGCGCGGCGTCGCGGCCCAGCCGCTGGGTGCAGAAGTCTTCGCTCTCCCACGCGGCCATCGTGGCCAGCACGGTAGAGGCAAAAGCCTCGTGGATCTCGTATTCGTCGAAGTCCTGCAGGCTCAGACCGCGGCGATCCAGCAAGCGCGGGACCGCATAGGCCGGGGCCATCAGCAGGCCCTCGTCGCCGGACACGTAGTCCACCGCGGCCACCTCGGCATCGACGATGCGCGCCAGCGTCGGCAGGTTGCGCTCGGTCGCCCAGTCCTGCTCCGCGACCAATACCAAGGCCGCACCATCGGACAGGGGCGTCGAGTTGCCGGCTGTCATCGTGGCCGCTTCGCCCTTGCCGAAGACCGGCTTGAGCTTGGCCAGCGCCTCAGCTGAGGTGTCCGGTCGCAGTCCCTGGTCGCGAGTCATCCGTAGATACGCAGTGGCAAGGTCGTCGAAGAATCCGGCGTCCCAGGCGGCGGCGAGGTTGTGGTGACTGGCTGCCGCGAGCTCGTCCTGGGCTTCGCGGGTGATGCCCCACTCTTTGGCGGTGATGGCTTGGTGTTCACCCATCGAGAGTCCGGTGCGCGCCTCGGAGTTACGGGGGGTCTGGGGGGTGAAGTCACGGGGGCGGATACCGGTCAGGGCACTCAGCCGCTGCGGCACCGTCTTGGCCCGAGAGGCCTTGAGCAGCGCCGCACGCAGATTGTCGCTGACCGCGATCGGTGCGTCGCTGGCACTGTCAACCCCGCCGGCGATGCCGACGTCGATCTGCCCGAGCGCGATCTTATTGGCCACCTGGATGACGGTCTCGAGGCCGGTGCCACACGCTTGCTGCAGGTCGTATGCCGGTGTGCTGGGGGCCAGTGCGGAGCCGAGCACGGCCTCACGGGTCAGGTTGAAGTCTTTGGCGTGCTTGAGCACGGCGCCGGCTGCGACTTCGCCGAGCCGTTCCCCGGAGAGGCCGAAGCGCGCGACGAGCCCGTCGAGGGCTGCGGTGAGCATGTCCTGATTGGAGGCTGCGGCATACCCCCCGCCCGCCTTGCCGAACGGGATCCGGTTGCCGCCGACGATGACCGGCACGCGGGGCAGGTTGGCGGGCCCGGTGGCCTGCGAGCTCGAGGGCATCTGAAACTCCTGTTGATCACGGTGGGGGAGGTGAAGAATCGGCAAATATCTGATACCGACCGTAGCAGGTACGCAGAGTACTCGGTACTATCAACGGCATGACTACCCAGCCGCAGGAGCGCACCGAGCATCGCGACGGTCGTGATGCTCGCTGGGAGGCCCATCGAGCCACCCGCCGCCGCGAGTTGGTCGAGCACACTTTGCGAGCGATTCGCGAGCACGGCCCCGGCGTCGGCATGGACGACATCGCCGCCCAAGCCGGCACCAGCAAGCCCGTGCTCTACCGCCACTTCGGGGATCGCAACGGCGTCTACCTCGGGGTGGTCGAGGCGGTCGATGCACGGGTGCTCACCGACCTCGGGGCGGTCGCCGACAAGTCCGGCTGTGGCCCCGACGGGTCGCCCGCGGACGTCACCGGACTGATCACCGCGATGGTCTCGGCATACCTCGAGTTGGTCCAGCGCGACCCGGAGATCTATCGCTTCGTGGTGTCCCGTCCGTTGCTGGAGACCGGCTCCACTGCCCACGCCGACCCGGCCGATCCCGTGCTGACGTTGACCGGGCGGATCGGCGATCGGTTGGCGCAGATCCTGAGCGCTCACCTGCAGCGTCTGGGCCGCGACCCTGCCCCCGCGGTGACCTGGGGTCATGGCATCGTCGGCTTCGTGCGCGCTGCGGCCGACCAATGGGTCACCCACCGACCACCCGGCAGCACCGCCGAAACCGTGACCGCCGAAGTCATCGAAATGCTGCGCCCCGCCCTTGAAAGCACCCCACCGCCTGCCCTGGAGGAGACCCCATGACCACCACCCACGACGCTCGAACCGGACGCGATCTGAGTGAGGAGATCAGCGCAGGTCCGGCCGACAAGATCAGCCCCCTGGGCCAAGCCCTGCGCGACGCGACGGCCGGCCGCTGGGCGCATGTCCGGGAGTTGGCTCGGCATACCCTGCCACCGGAGCTGATGCAACGTGACGCTGGGCTGACGATGCCGCAGGCACGAGACTGGACCCGCGAAACGCTGGCGACCTTGACGGCACGGGGCTTCACGACAAGCGGCTACCCCAAGGAATACGGCGGCCACGACGACCTGGGCCGTTCGGCCATCGACTTCGAGTTGTGCGCGCACGGCGACCTCTCGGTGACGATCAAGTCCGGGGTGCAGTACGGCTTGTTCGGCGGGGCGGTGCAGAGCCTCGGGACGCAGTGGCACCACGAGACCTACCTGCGCGACATCGTGACGCTGGCCCTGCCCGGCTGTTATGCGATGACCGAGATCGGCCACGGCAGTGACGTGTCGTCGTTGGAGACGACCCTGACCTACGACTCCGAGACCGACGAGATCATCGTTCACTCCCCAACCGCTTCGTCCATGAAGGCCTACATCGGTGGGGCGGCCGTCGACGCCCAGATGGCCGTGGTCTACGGGCAGCTCATCGTGGCCGGGGAGTCGCATGGGGTGCACGCGACGATGGTGCCGATCCGTGACGAGTCAGGTCAGCCACTGCCGGGGGTCGCGCCTGGCGATCACGGCGCGAAGGGCGGTCTGGCGGGGGTCGATAACGGCACGCTGATGTTCGATCAGGTGCGGGTGCCTCGGCGGATGCTGCTTGATCGCTACGGCGGCGTAAACGTCGATGGCGACTACGTCAGCGACATCGAGAACCCGAACCGGCGCTTCTTCACCATGCTCGGCACGCTCGTCCGCGGCCGGATCTGCATCGCCGGGGCTGGCGCGGTCGCCGGTCGGCGCGGACTGTCGATCGCCACGCGGTATGCGCTCAAGCGCCGCCAGTTCAGCGCCGCTGGGCACACAGGTGACGTGCTGTTGATCGACTACCTCGCTCACCAACGCAAGTTGCTGCCTGGAATCGCTACGGCATACGCGCTGATGTTTGCCCAGAACGAAATCACCGAGCGGATGCAGGACTTGCATGACGCCGATGACCGCGACGAGGAAGCCCAACGCGAGCTCGAGACGCGGGCGGCGGGGCTCAAAGCGATCAGCACCCGGTTCGGCAACGACACCATCCAGGTATGCCGTGAGGCCTGCGGGGGTGCGGGCTACCTGTCTGAGAACGGGCTGACCCTCATCCGCCGCGACGCCGACGTGTTCGCGACCTTCGAGGGTGATAACACGGTGCTGCTGCAGTTGGTGGCCAAGGGACTGCTGTCGAACTACAAGGAGATGTTCGGCGACCTCGACATGCGCGGGATGATGCAGTTCGCAGCGAAGTCCTTCACCGGCGCGGTGATCGAGCGGACCGCCGCGCGACCCGTGATCGATCGGCTGCTGGAGGCAGCAAACCGGCGCTCCGATGAGGATCCCCTGCACGACCGGGCATGGCACGTGAACATGTTCGAGGACCGCGAGCGTCACGTGCTGGAGACGCTGGCCGCGCGGCTGCGCAAGGCCTCGAAGGAGAACCCAGACTCGTTCGAGGCGTTCAACTCCGCCCAAGACCATGTGTTGCTGGCGGCCCGCACCCATATGGATCGCGTCGTCCTCGAAGCCTTCATCCAGGGGATCGACTCGTGTCAGGACCCGGTGGCCAAGGATCGTCTGGAGCGTCTTTGCGACCTGTATAGCCTCAGCAGCATCGAGGATGACTCTGGGTGGTATCAGCAGCACAACCGACTCTCGGCCACACGATCCAAGGGCGTCACAACGGCGGTCAACGAGTTGTGCCGCACCCTGCGCGTCGATGCTTTGGCGCTGGTGGAGGGGATGGGTGTTCCCGAGGAATGGCTGAACTCCTCGATGCTGGTGGAGCCGCATTGGACCCCCTGAATCAACTCGGCAGCGCCTAGAGTGCTGCCGTGACCACCAACCCCCGCGCCTCCTTTCGCCGTGGCGTTGGGTGGCACGGGGAGCAATCCTCGGGCCGCGAACCGGGTTACGGCGGCGCTGGTGACGGGCTACGTCTTTGCGGCTCGATATCCTCCGCTGACGTGGGTTTTGAGGGTCCCCGCGACTTTTACGTCACCTTCGCCCGGGTGGGATTCCTTCTGGGCCTCCTCGATCGGGTGATCTTCGGGTTGGTCATGCGCCGGCTGGTCGGCAGCGAGGATCGAACCGGAAAGACGACAAAGCTAGCCGTTCTGGTGCCGCTGCCGTCGAACGTGGTCATCTTCCTTAGCGGGCCGAGCTTGTGGACCTTCTTCGCGTTGTTGATGCTCCCCCGGTCTTGACCATCACGCTGCTGCGGATCGTCTTCGCCATCGATCGACGCACTGGCCGCTCGGGCATCTGACCCCGCCCGCGCGCCTTCATACCCATCCCGCTTTCCTCCCATGTGGCACCCGTCCCGCGTGACACCCCTTTCGACCTCACGCGCGCATCCGAGCGCTCAAACATGCAGAACTTTCGCTCACCTGGGGCTTTGCTGCGGGGCCGGCACCTTTGCATGTCTGGGTGCCCTGTGGATAACTCGATAGGTCACGGGCAGCGTGCAGCACACTCGGGCAATGCCCTCCCCCGCCGACGCTCTGCAGACCCTCGGAGGCATCGCCACGTTCTCAGAATTGCGCTGCACCGTCTCACGCAGATCAATCGACAGAGCAGTGGATCACCGAGAGATCGCTAAGGACCGCCGCGGTCGCTATGTGCTGGCATCGACCTCGGAGCACCGGCGCATCGCGCACGAGATGAGCGCGGTCTTGTCGCACGAGAGCGCCGCTCTGCATCACGGCTGGAAGGTAAAGTCTGCGCCCGAGGTGCCCGTAGTGACCGTCCGCCGAAGCCGCCACCTCAGCGCTCGAGATCGCGCCCGCTGCATCCCGCACTACGCCGAATTGCCAGCGGACGGCATACGCGAAGGAGTCACCACCTCGACCCGCACGGTGCTCGATTGCGCGCGCGCTCTGCCGTTTGACCGCGCGTTGGCTGTAGCGGACTCGGCGCTGCGAGCCAACGACGTCACCCTCGATCGCCTGCGCACCGAGGCTTGACACATGCGCGGGCGCGGCAGCGGAGCGGCGCGACGGGTCGCCAAACACGCAAGCTACGTCTCGGCCAACCCACTCGAATCGGTGTTGCGCGCCATTGCTGCCGACGTCCCCGGATACTCGTTCGTGCCCCAACTGCGCGTCTGGGATCACGGGCTCTACGCCACCGTCGATCTCGGCGACGAGGATGTGAAGGTGGCTTTGGAAGCCCAGGGGTATGCATTCCACGGTGGACGCAAGGAGTCTCGGCGGGACTGCCGCAGGTATGGCGAGTTGGTGGCGTGGGGGTGGACCGTGTTTCGGTTCAGTTGGGAGCACGTCATGCTCGACCCGGCCTTCGTGATCTGGACTCTGGAGTCGTGGCTGCGGACCCGCCGATGTCAGCGGGTGCTTCCTGCGGCGGCCGCAGCCGCTCGGCTTGCCTGATCGTCTGGGCACCCAAACAGGCAAAAGTCTCACTCACCTGGCACTTCTCAGTCGTCTAGGCACTTTTGCATGTCTGAGTGCGCGCGGTGATGGGGTCATGAGCGTGTGGTGACAGGAGAAGGAGCGCGCGGTGATAAGGGAAGGAGTGAGTACGTGGTGAGCGCAGGCGGTTGATGGTTAGCGCAGGAGGCCCGCAGCGATGGCGTTCGGAGCAGACGGCGCGAGCGGCAAGCGCCCCAGCATCACTGCGTGCATGGAGTGATAGAGATCGGGCCGACCCGGCCAGACGGTGCCTGCCGGGCGGTTGGCGGGGTCAAGCTCGTGCCGCCACGAGCCGTCATCAGTGATGAGATGTTGCGCTGCGTAGTCCCACCATGTGCGATACCACTGCTCGTAGCGGTCTTCACCTGTGGCGGTATGCAGGGCAGCAGCGGCAGAGATCGCCTCGGCCACCACCCAGTGCATCCGCTGACGCACGACCGGGGTGCCCGACCAGTCGGTGGTGTACACGAAGCCGTCCGCGCCATCGACAGACCAGCCATCACTGACCGCCCGGTCGAACAGTTGCCGGGCACCGCTGAGCAACGTTGGCGGCGCCGATTCGCCCAAGGCCGCCCGCACATGCAGGGCCAAACGTGCCCACTCCAGACCGTGGCCGACGGTGGCTCCGTAAGGCTGAAAGGGATGGTCTGGCTGGTCACGGTGGTGCTCGAGCAGCGGGACCCACTGGGAGTCGAAGTGCTCGGGGATCCGGCCATCGTGTTCGCGGGCCCAGCCCAGCACGGTCGAGGTGATCCGGGCCGCCCGCTCCAACCACCGCGGATCGCCGGTGGTGTCGCTTGCGGAGAGCAGCGCCTCAACCGAATGCATGTTTGCGTTGACGCCCCGGTATTTCGACAGCGAGGAGAAATCTCGCACCGCAGAATCGGCGTGCAAACCAGGCCCGTCCTCCCAGAACCGCCGGTCGAGCGTATCGAGAGCTTCATCCAGGAGGTCAGCCGCGCCGCCGACCCCGGCCACCGTGGCGCTCGAGGCGGCCAAGGCGACGAAAGCGTGCGCATACGCCTCTTTGGCCTCATCGCGAGCCTCACCAGGGCCAACTGACGCGAACCACCCGCCGTGCGTCTCGTCATACAACCATCCGCGCAGTCCGTCGACAGCCTCAGTGGCTAAAGCCATGCAACCAGGAATCCCCGCCAGGTGGCCCAGGCAGTAGACGTGCGCCATCCGCGCGGTCACCCACGTGCATGCAGGCTTCGTCAGGTCGGGGTGACCCTCATTATCGAGGTATGCCGCTCCGCCGTCGGGGTGGGCGAAATGTCGCCCAAACCGCAACTGCAGACGGGTCTGCTCACGAAGCCAGGCCAGGTGGTCAGGCTGCGCCAGCCACTGGGAAGGCACGGAAGGCGACTAGATCAGCGCTGGGCCAACGCTTCGCCGACGACCGCCGCGAGCGCATCGGTGATGATCATCAACTCGTCCTGCATGATGGTCAGCGGCGGGGCCAGGCGGATGGTTGAGCCATGGGTGTCCTTGGCCAGGACACCCTTCTTCATCAGGGCCTTGCAAGCAGCCTTGCCGGTCATCACATCGGGGTCGATGTCGACACCCGCCCACAGACCACGGACACGCACCCCGACCAGACCCTTGCCGATGAGCGCTTCGAGCTGGTCGCGAAAGACCGATTCGAGCTCGGCTGCGTGGGCCTGGTGCTCGCCGGTGGCCAGCATCTTGACGACCGCATGCCCGACGGCGGCGGCCAACGGGTTGCCGCCGAAGGTCGAGCCGTGGGTGCCGGGGGTGATGACGTCCATGACGTCGCGGTTTGCGGCCACCGCAGAGACCGGAATGATGCCACCTCCGAGAGCCTTGCCGAGGGTATACATGTCGGCTTCGACACCTTCATAGCCACAGGCCAGCGTGGTGCCGGTCCGGCCAAGCCCCGACTGAATCTCGTCAGCGATCATCAGCACGTTGCGGTCCGTGCATAGTTCGCGAAGGGAGGGCAAGAACCCTTCCTTGGGGATCTGCACGCCCTGTTCGCCTTGGATAGGCTCGACCAGCACGGCCACCGTGTCGTCATCGATGGCCGCTTCGATCGCGGCCAAGTCGCCATACGGCACAGCCTCAAAACCGGGGGTGTAAGGGCCATAGTGGTCGTGCGCTTCGGGATCATCGGAGAAGCTGATGATCGTGGTGGTGCGACCGTGGAAGTTGCCAGCCATCACGATGATCTTGGCCCGACCTGGGGTCACGCCCTTGACGGTGTATCCCCATTTGCGGGCGATCTTCAGCGCGGTCTCGACGGCTTCGGCACCGGTGTTCATGGGCAGGATCGACTCCTTGCCAACGAGGGCGGCGAGGTCACGACAGAACGGACCGAGGGCGTCGTTGTGGAAGGCGCGGCTGGTCAGCGTCAACCGATCGAGTTGGTCCTTGGCGGCGGCGATCAGGTCGGGGTGGCGGTGCCCGAAGTTTAGCGCGGAGTATCCGGAGAGCGCGTCGAGAAACTTGTTGCCCTCCACGTCGTGCACCCAGATGCCCTCTGCCACGTCGACCACGACGGGCAGCGGACTGTAGTTGTGCGCGGCAACTCGCCCCTCCAACTCGATGTATGCCGAGTTGCTCGGCTCGATGGCGTCGGTAGCGGTCGGCGCAGTCAACGTGTCAGTCATACCTTCCAGAGTACGGGTCGAGGGCACCTTCGTCACGCTCACCCGGTCAGTGGCCGTTCTTCTCCCGGTGACTACAGCCCGGCCAGCAACACGGTCGCCGTTTGCCCTCGGTCAACTCTTCGTGAGCGCGGCCGATGCGCTTGGCCCGAGTGTCGTCGCGCTTGGCATCTTCGACCCAACAGATCCACTCGTTGCGAGCCAGCGACGTGATGTCCAGCCACGCCTCCAGAGCCGAGCAATGATCCGTCAGCGCGTCTTTGAAATCAGCAGGCAGCGCGTGAACCGTCCCCGCCGGGACACCCTTGGTGACCATCCTTGATTGTATGGCGATACGCAGCCACTGTCATGGAGTGGCGGGGAGCGCAGGCTACCTTTGGCCCTATGACGACCCCGGAGGAACAACAGGCCGACGCGGCCGAGGCTCCACGGGCGCAACTCCGCGAGATGTGGCCCTACCTTCGCGAGCACCGCAAGGCCTTGATCCTGGTGGCGATCACCTCACTTTTTGCCACGATCTTCGCCGTCATCCAGCCCCTGATGCTGCAACGTCTGGTCAATTCGGTCGAAGCCGGTGAGGCGATCGGCGGTTTCCTCGGCTTGCTGATCGGCGTCACGCTTGGCCAGGCGCTCTTCAGCGGGCTACAGACCTATCTTTTGCAGAGCACTGCCGAGCGGGTGGTGCTCGGAGTGCGTCGCAGCATCGTGGGCAGTCTGCTGTCCCTGCCGGTCAAGGTGTTCGACGCTCGGCGGGTCGGGGATCTGATGTCTCGCGTCGGCTCCGACACGACGCTGTTGCGCACCGTGGTCACCTCCGGGATTTTCGACATCATCTCCTCGGTGTTGATGTTCGTCGCCGCAGTCGTCCTGATGGTGATCATCGATCCGTTGCTCTTCGGCCTGACCCTGGGCACCGTCCTGATCGGCGTCAGCGCTGCCTTCGTCTTGGGCCGGCAGGTGCGGCAAGCCAGCAAGGACGCACAAAAAGCGGTGGGCGACATGTCATCGTCGGTCGAGCGGGCCCTCTCGGGCATCCGGACCATTAAGGCCGCAGTCGCCGAGGACCGTGAAGCCGACCTCATCGACAAGGACGCCCGATCGGCATACCGCGCTGGGGTGCGACTTGCCGTGCTCTCGGCGATCATCAACCCGCTGATGTCGATCTGTTTGCAGGCAGCCTTTCTGGTGGTGCTCGCGGTCGGCGGCATCCGGGTGGCGAACGGCTCGATGCAACTCGGCGACCTGATGGCCTTCATCCTGTATCTGTTCTTGCTCATCATGCCGATCGGCTCAGCGGTGGGTGCCTTCGTGCAGATCCAATCCGGGTTGGCCGCGCTGGACCGGATCCAAGAGATCGTGCGGCTTGATCCCGAGGCGGCTGACGAGACCGCTGTCGAGCTGAGGCCCGCACCCTCGGCCCAGGCGGCGGCCGAGATGGCGGTCGAGTTCGTCGACGTGTCGTTCAGTTATCCCGTCAGCCCTGCCCGCGAACGCGACGCTGCCCCAGCAGAGGGTGCCGAACTCCCCGAGCACGTCTTGGAAGTCGTCCTGGACTCGGTCAATTTCGCGGTGCCGCGCGGCAGCCGCACGGCACTGGTCGGACCCTCGGGCGCGGGTAAATCGACCACACTCGCCCTGATCGAGCGCTTCTACGAGCCCACCGCAGGCGTGATCAACCTCGCCGGTATGCCGATCGCCCACCTGCCTCGGCACGTCCTGCGGACCCAGTTGGGCCTGATCGAGCAGGACGCGCCCGTGCTCAGCGGCACACTGGCCGACAACCTTCGGCTTGCTGCGCCGGACGCCACTGACGAAGCCCTTCTAGAGGCCTTGCGTGCGGTGGGGCTGCTGGGTCTGACTACCCGAGACCGGGACGGTCTGGCGCTGGACCTTGGCGAGCACGGCACCAAACTTTCCGGTGGGCAACGCCAACGATTGGCTTGGGCGCGGACGATGCTCGCCGAGCGAGACATCCTGCTGATGGATGAGCCCACGTCTTCGGTCGACTCGCGCACCGAGCATCAGTTGCAGGCCACGCTGGATCAACTTGCCGATCAGCGCACCTTGATCGTGGTGGCCCACCGGCTGTCGACCGTGGCCGACTTCGACCAGATCGTCGTGTTCGAGCACGGCAAGGTCGTGGCCACCGGGACCCACGATGAGCTGATCGGCACCGAAGGCGTCTATCGCGAGATGGCGCAGCGCCAGGGGCTGGTCCGCGAGACAACTCAGGCCCCGACCGATGCGGTCAGGGCCTGAAGAAGTGTCCTGGGGTGGCAGGTGCAGGATTCGAACCTGCGTAGGCTACGCCGGCGGATTTACAGTCCGCTTCCATTGGCCACTCGGACAACCTGCCTTGGTTGAACGGGTGAAAGGATAACAGCCACCATCGGGCCAAAAGCCAATCGAGAGCTGGCCCGCCGAGCGCAAGGGACGCACTATGGCCGACTCCTCATTCGACGTCGTCAGCAAGGTCGACAAGCAGGAACTCGCGAACGCCGTGAACCAAGCCGCCAAGGAGATCGGTCAGCGCTTCGACTTCCGCGGTGTTGGGGCGCAGGTGGAGCTGGCTGGCGAGGCCATCACGATGAAGGCGTCGACCAGTGAGCGGTGCCTGGCGGTGCTCGACGTGCTGCAGACCAAGATGGTCAAGCGGGGAGTCTCGCTGAAGGCTCTGGAGCTCTCGGACGACGGCGAGCCGCGCGTTTCGGGCAAGGAGTATCGCCTCGACTCCGCCATCAAGGATGGCATCACCTCTGAGCAGGCCAAGAAGGTCACCAAACTCATCCGCGACGAGGGGCCCAAGTCGGTCAAAACGCAGATCCAGGGCGACGAGGTGCGCGTGACCTCGAAATCGCGCGATGACCTGCAGACCGTCCAGCAGATGCTGCGCGAGGCCGACCTCGACTTCGCTGTCCAGTTCACCAACCGTCGATAGCATCAGGAGCGTTCATGGCCACCCCGCTGAAACTTGCCGTCATCATTGCCTCCAGCCGCCCGCAGCGCGTCGGGCCAGCGGTGGCCGAATGGGTATTTGCCGCCGCCGCCGATCGTGCGCACGCTGCATACGACCTGATCGACTTGGCTGATCAGGACCTGCCGAACCTCGACGAGGGCCAGCCCGCGGCCGCGCAGCAGTACACGCAAGACCACACCAAGGCCTGGTCAGAGAAGATCGCGAGCTACGACGCCTTCATCTTCGTCACCCCGGAATACAACCGCGGCATCCCCGGTCAACTGAAGAACGCCTTGGACTTCCTGTATGCCGAGTGGAATGACAAAGCGGCCGGCATCGTCTGTTACGGCAGCTCAGGTGGGCTGCGCGCGGCCGAACAGTTGAAGCAGATCCTCGGCGAGTTGCAGATTGCGACGGTGCGCGCTCAGGTCTCGGTGTCAATCTTCGATGACATGCGGGACTACAGCGTGATGACGCCGAGGGACTTCCAAGCGCGCAATGTGCAGACCCTGCTGGACCAGACAGAGCGCTGGGCCGGTGCCCTCAAGACCCTGCGCTAGAGCCTGCACCAGAGGTCGAGAAACGAGCCCTAGGCGAAAGGGTTGACGACGAGCACACCCCTGATGTGTGAGTCGGTGGCTAGATCTTCGGACCACAATTCCGAGCATCCCGATTCCACCGCAGCTTCCACGATCATGGCGTCCCAAACAGAGAGTTGATGCCGCTCACTCGTCGCTGCGGCACGCAGGACCAACCGGGCATCGGCAGTGACCACGTGCAGTTTCGCCAGGTCGTCGAGAACCGCGCGTGCATCAGTCGCCGACCACCTGGGAGCAAGTCTCCGTGTCAGCACGGAGTGCAACTCCAACATGACCTGGGTGCTGACCACGAAGTCTTCGTCTTGACCCAGAACCATTTCAGCCCTGGCCTGCTTGTCGGGCTCCGAACCATCGAACCGATATGCAATGACGTTGGTGTCCACGAAAACGCGCCCTCGGACGCTACTAGTCACGATGTAAGTCGTCCCGCACCCACGCGCGACCTTCGCCCTGGGCACCGGAGCGATGCTTGTCGGCGAGATCACCCAACGACGCGAAAACAGACCGGGGTGAGCGGTCCGCATCTGCGTAACGCTCAAGTGTCTGAGCCAAATACACATTGACGGACTCATGGCGTTCAAGGGCGCGTATGCGCGCACGCCGGAGCACGTCCTCGTCCACGGAGATCGTCAAGTTAGCCACCTGATGAGTGTAGCGCGGATCCCGTGCTACACGAGTTGCCCAGCGAGGCTCGGTCGGCGGCGGCGCGGCCGGAGACCCATCCCTCGTAGTCGCTCGGAGCGCGAGTGCGGTGTTGTTTGAGTGTGGGGAACATCTCCTGCGTGGCCTCATCGACCGCCTCAGAGCGCTGGGCCAGCACTCGGACGAGTCCGCGCTCCCCGGTCCCATGACCCAGAGGTGACCCGACGTCATAGTCGCCTGACTCCTCAGGACTCGCTCCGCTCTGAGCGTCCGCCACGGCTGAGGCGGTCTCAGCCTCTGTCACCTCGCGCAGACGCTCCCCGATCCGGCCCGCGTATGAGGTCAGGAATGAACTGCGGAATGCTCGTGTGCGTGACCCTCCCGAGCCCGAGCGGCGGACGCCCTCTCTCTGCACCGCCTGGGTGGCTTGGACCAGCAGTGACGTAAAGAGTGTTTCCACGGCGGCAAGGTCAGCAGCAAACCCGAGCACTGTCATGAAGCCCAGCTCCCGAGACCACACGGTGCGACACCGGTTGGCATCAGCGACCACGGTGAGCAGGACCGCCTTCGCGTTGTCGTAAGGCCGATCGATCCCAATGCGGCGAGCATCGGGACCAGTGGTCGCTCCCCCGGCCGCCTCCAGCATGGCCACGTCAATGCTGTGCTTGGCCATCAGCTTCTGAGCGCCGGCGGTGAAGGTCTCGGCCTCCGCCTCGAAGTTCGTCGACTCGGCCTTGGCCAGCAGGAGTCGCACCCGAGTCAGGATTCGCTCGTCCACGGTTTCACCGGCGACCGAGCAATCCCGCTGCGGCGTGGCCTTGCCCGGAGCAGGACCGATGATCTGCAAGGCAGGGATCCTGGCCAACATCGTCAATACGCGCGCGCTGTCCTCACACACACCGAGCCAGCCCGTTGGCGTGTGAGCGACGCGAGCGCGCAGGGAGTCGATGTCCGCGCTCCACCATTTCGAGGCCTCTGCCTCGCACAACTGAGCGAACCAGCGACGATCGACCGTGGACTCGGCATACCGGGCGAGGTCGGTGACCACCGCGTCGCCGAGGAGAGTCACTTCTGATGAGCCGAGCTGCCGGTTCGCGAATCGGAGCAGGTCGGCCGGTTCCCACCCGTGCTCCCAGGCCCAGGTCAACCGTGCACTGAACAACTCGCCCAGGACGACAGAGGTCTGGAACTGGCCCGAGGGTGTGGCAGAGAAGGCAATGACAGCGCTCAGGGCTTCGTCGATGAGTCGCGAATGGCCGCAATGGGTCGCGTTCAGGAGATCAGCGACGAGGCGCTGTGCCTCCACTCGCTCATCGGGCAGCGCGTGCGCACGGGGCCTCTGCGGTCGGGAAACTTGCTCGGTCCCCGCCCCGAAAAACGACGTGCCAGGACCCTGGCGCTGACCCGTGCGCTGGGTGGCTTTGGCGCGGCGCCGTTGCTGGCTCTTGCGGCCCATCGTGATCCTTGCCTCGTTGTGGTGTGTTCAACGGATCCTGACAGACCCTCATGACACACCCACTCGGTCATCCACAGGGCAGCCGAACATGCAAAGTCCCGATGATGTCACCTACCCCAGGTGCGGGAGGCGAGTGGTGCCGGAGGGGGTCAGTAGCGCTGCGGGCCACCGGCCATGGCCTCGAGCCGCGCGATGCGGTCAGCCATGGGCGGGTGAGTGGCGAACAGTGCCTTCGCGTCGCCAGCCCGGAAC
>JBGTGC010000130.1:0-11720 GCA_041746935.1 Dermatophilaceae bacterium | reverse complement strand
ACTCCAGGTCTGCACCAAGCGACGCAGCCGCGTCATCGACGCCTACATCACCCTGGCCAACGCCGTCATCATCACCGGCCGCCTCATCCGCACCGCCTGGACCACCCAACGCTGGGACACCAGACCAACCCACCGACCATGACCTATCCGCGCGATCTCTAGATCGTGAGCGCCAAGGCCTACTCCCCTCTCGACCCGTGCCCGGCTGCGGGAAGGCAATGTCGCTACAGCTGTAGGTGGAGGCGCAATGCGTCGTCGAGCTGCACCATGACGTCTACGGGGGCCCGCCCGAGGACCGAGCCGAGACGTTCGACCGCTATCGAGCGGACCTGCTCGGCCTGCGCCTTGGAGTCCTGCCGCAGGCCGGTCGAGGCCGCGGGTAGTAGTGCTTGGAACGGGAAGATTCGGTCGGTGTTGGTGGTCACCGGTACGACGGTGACGACTCCGCGGCCAAGTTGCGCCGCGATGGAGTTGGCTCGGTCGTTGCTAACGATCACCGCCGGACGCCGCTTGCTGGCCTCACTTCCGCGCACGGGATCCAGGTCGACAAGCCGAATCTCACCGCGCAGCATCGGCCACCCCGTCGGCCGCGGTCACGTTCCACGACGCCTGGTCGCCTGTTGCTTCCCACTCCAGCCACGCGGCTTCGTAGTCCTGCTCGAGATCAGGCAGTCGCAGCATGCGCACAGCATGGTGCAACGCAGCCGACCTTGAAGGCAGGCCAGCGTTGCGTGCGAACTCGTCAAGGACGGCCACATCCTCATCGGGCAAACTGACACTGAGTTTCATACCGTAATGCTACCGCAGTACTACTCAAATGTGCGGGCCGCAGCAGTACCGGGAGCGCACGAGGGTCGTCGCCGCAATAGGATCGTCATGCGGCAAGGATTCATGGCGTTGAGTGGTCAGGCATTCGCGAGGACAAGCCATCCGCGGCCTGGTGTGTAGGGCAAGTCTCGGATCTCGATGTCGACAAACCCTGTGCGCGCTAGAGACTCCCGTAGGTCTTCTTCGGTTTTGAACCTCAGCGTGGTGGTCGATTCGATGCGCTCACCGTCAGCCAGAAAGACTGTGGGTGACTCGAAGGTCACGAACGAGCCATTGACGCTGGTCACTTGCACCCAGTCCTCCACTGGCCCTCCTTCCGGCACGTCCACCACCTGTCGAGTGAGTTCTTTCGTCCAGCGTTCCCAGGCGCGGTCGGCTGGCACCCGAGTCTCGAACGCCAGGTGGCCACCAGGCCGCAGACTGGTATGGATGGCCCGCAAGGTGCAGTGCCACTTTACTTCGCCCAGGAAGACCTGTGCGACGTTGGCAGTCATGGTGATGGGGTCAAAATGACCGTGCCACGCGACGTCTCCTGCTAGGTCCAGCATCGTCCCCACGATCCACTCGACCCGGTCATCGCTGACCTTGGACCGGGCAACTTCCATAGACGCACCAGCGGGGTCAATCCCCACCAGACTGATCTGTTCGAGAGCGGCAAGACGAGCGAGGAAGCTCCCCGTGCCGCAACCCACGTCCGGCACCACACGAGCCCCGAACTCTTCAACCACATCCATGCAAATTTCCAGATCGCTTCTGTCGGCATCGAGGGAGTCATAGATGCGGGCCAGGCGAGGATAAGAGAACAGGGCGTCAACCGTCGCTCCACGCTACTGACCTCACACGCTGCGACCCTCAGTTGTGGTGCTGATGCTCAGATCCAGCCACCAGATTGGCAACCAGCACGCAGTTGCCCTGTAGCCCAACGGGACCTGCCCGGCGCCCTTCCATCGCGTCCCGATGGCAATCCGCTTGTGGTGCCGGTTGCTGGCCTCGGGTCGTGCGTTGAGCGGGCAACATCACGCGTAAGCGATGCGGGAGCGCCAGGCGAGAACAGTCGTCGCCGCCGTGACCGGCGTCCAGATGGCTCGCTCGACTGGTGAGCGGGATGCGCCATTGGCGATCACGCCGATGCCCATCAGCATGCTCAAAGCCGTGTAGGCGCGGAACCGGGACCGGGGTGAGCCACTGCCGCGCATGATGAGCATGGCACTGCTGCCGTAGGCCAGGGAAGCTACGCCACTGATCGCGCGTAGATGGTTGGGCAAAGTGCCGTGGCGAGTCCCGCCGTAGGCGGCCTGGCCCCAGGGCGCACCGAGCGCGAGGGCCGTTTGGAAGGCGCCTATTGCGACCAGCGCAGCGGCTGTGGCCTGCTCGGGCTTGCTGGAACTCACATCAGGGACGCTATCGGTGATCGCGACCAAGATCATTCCAGGGACGGTAAACTTGCCGGGTTACTCCGGTTCCCGCCTCGCAAGCCAAACCGTCACTGGTTAGCGATGTTGATCTCAGTCGGTCGTCGCAACGCCCCTACTGAGGGCAGGTCTTGTGTATGTGGTCCAAGAAGGAAATGATCCAGAAGCAGGCCCGGTTTTGGGTGTTGATGGCGGCGGGGTCGACGTTGCAGGCGGCCTGTGATGCTGTCGGGGTGAATCGACGAACAGGACGTCGTTGGCGCGCCAAGCCACTGGTGTGCAGGTGCCGCGGAAGAAACCTGAGCCGTCGGGAAGTTATCTGAGTCTGGATGAGCGGTTGTGGGTTGCGGACCTTCGCCTGGCCGCGGACGGGGTGCGCGCCATCGCCACGGCGATCGGACGCTCACGCGCGACGGTCAGCCGCGAACTACGCCGTAACGGGTGCCGGTCGACACACAGCTCAAACGATGGGGTCGCCTTGAAGTACCGCGCGAACGCGAACGCTTCGCGCCTCATTGCCCACCTTGCACCCGACCAGTTTAAACCGGCCTGCGAGTCAGACTGTCTCGAGAAGATCGGCGTGGAACCGGCGACTTACCGGGGGTGAGGTCAGCAACGAACGAAGCGCCGCCCCGAGCGCGCAAACGCATCAGATGAGAGGTAGTCGGCGAACGATGGCTCATCGGCCCATTCGTGGATCACAGCCACCGCCTCTTCGTCGTCGCGCGCTGCGTAGAGCCGAAAGTCGAGGTTGCCCGGCATGGCCCGTATCTCGTCGTGCTCGCTATCGAGGTGAGCCGGAGCGGTTGCCCGGTCCGCCGGGGAGGTACGTAGGTCGAGGACGGCGATGGACATTAAGATCTCCTGACGTTGGCACGATGTAGTAGGTGATGGCATCTATCGTGCACCGACACGGTGGTGTCCGGCTCGCGTCAATCAGACAGATTCGCGTCTCGAAAAGACAATCCCAACCGCCCGGCAAATCTGCACAGCAAGCGAACGTCATGCGGTGGCGATTCGCCGACCAGTGCCGAACGTCCACCGATCGCCGTGGGGGGCTCCGTTTGGGGATTGACCGACGCCGCGGCCTACTGGCGTGGCCTTCTCAGAGTTCCGGAAGGGCGAGCCAGTCGGTCCACGAGAGGTCCCGACCGACATAGCGGGGACGCTTCAGCGGCCATCTTTTCGCAACCCAGCCCGGCACAAGGTCATCGAGCGCAGTCTCGACCTCGGAGCCGACGTACTCGTCGCGGACCCACCACGAGATCTCCGCATCCGCGCCCGCTTTCTCGGGGGGGTCGATGTAGACGCAACCGATGAGTTCGGTTTCCTCGGCGTCGAAGAGGGCGTAGTTGAACGACTCGTGCGCCTGGATTTCCTGCTCGTGGCGGGCCAAGTCTTCACGGTCCTCCTCGGCGGTCATTGTTGCTGGTGGCCAACCCCAGGCCTGGCCGTAGATTGACCACAGCCGCTCTTGGGATCCCATGACCGCCGGCATGTCCAGATCGACGTCCGAGGCGCGGATCGGGCGCAGGTGATGCCCGGTCGGCAGCGGCACCACGCGGGGGTGGTCGAAGTCGTTGGGTAGCCACATCATCTTTGTCTCCTCCTTGGCTGCGGCGGTCCCGGCCCTCGGGGCGAGTGGGGGGTACGTCGTTTGGCAGCACGTTCGCTATCGACCACAGAATCGTAGGTCTTCGGTAGCGCGTGACGGCGCGGTCGTTAAGTCCTCGACCTCGAGCGGGCCTACCGGGACCTCGCTCGAATCGACCCGACGCGGCACCAGACCGCCGCGACGCCCCGGCGACAGTCGGCTCCTTGTGTCCCGGTCGCTTCGTTGTGAGCATCCACGCCCCCCTCACGTACCGGTAAGTAATGCTCCTGGGCAACGCGTGAGGAAGTACGTGTGACCGCGCGGTGGGTGCTCACTGTTTGTGGCTGAGGAGGGGAAGGAGCAGTTCGGCGATCGCCGACTCGGTCTGGCGCATGCTGAGGTGGCCGTCGAACCGCAGAATACGCCAGGTGTGGGCATCGCACAGGGCGACAATCTGCGCCTCGCGCCGCACCCGCAGCGATGGCTCCTCGATGGCCCGGAGCGCATCAGCGAAGGCCTGCCGGCACCAATTGACGTGGTACGCGCGGGCCCGTTCGGCATGTTCGGGAACGCCAGGGGCCTGGTGTGCCTCGGCGTACAGCTTCAGGATCAGCAGGCCGTAGTGCTCGTAGTACGTGATGAGTCGACGCAGCGTGATGCTCGGGTCATGCCCCATCGCCTCGGCTCGCTCCTCGGCCAGCCGCGTTTGCTCGCGCTGGACGGTGGCCGCGAGCAGGCCGTGCTTGCTGCCGAAGCGTCGCACCAGGGTCTGCACTGTGACGCCGGCGTCCTCTGCCACGTCCTCGAGCCGGATCTGGTCGTAGGGAAGCTCGGCGAAGCGCCGCAGCATGGCGTCGGTGATGCGCGTGCCAGTCCGTTGAACCGCCTCCGCCCGGGCCGTCATCCGGTAGGACCGGGTTGGCCTCTTGACATTCATATGAGTGACGTTAGCATCAATAGTCTACAAAATTGAAGTGATCCAAGCTCACACTGAAGGTGTCAGGGAGACGACCATGCACGTTGATCCAGAAGCCGTGCCCACCAAATCTGGAGGAGAGCAATCCATGCGCGTGCCGACCCGGCTCGGCCAACTGCACGTCCGGACCGTCGGTCAGGGTCTACCCACGGTGCTGTGGCCCTCGATGTTCGTGGACAGCCACACCTGGGACCTTCTCCTGCCTCTCCTGCCCGAGGACCGGCGCTACCTGCTGGTCGACCCTCCAGGGCTCGGGCTCAGCGAGCCGCTGCGCCGCGCCAACAATATCGTCGGTGCCGCCGACGCCGCCACTGACCTGCTTGATCATCTCGACATACGGGCTCCGGTCGACTGGATCGGAAACGCTTTCGGCGGCCACGTCGGTTTCGAGCTCGCGGCCCGCGCCGGCACCCTACGCAGCCTGGCCGCCATCAGCTCACCGGCCCAACCCATCCCCACCTCCTTGCGCCGGCAGATACGTGCATTGCTGCCGCTGCTGCGCACGCTGGGTCCGATCGGGCCGGTCCGCGACTCGATCCTCACAGCCATGCTGAGCGACGCCTCCGCCGCCGACCAACGCGCCCGGCAGATCGTCATCGACTCGCTTCGGCGTCCCACGCGGCGAAGCGCAGCACTGGCCGTACGGTCCTTCATCCTCAACCGCGTCGACGTCACCGATAAGTTGAGGCGCGTGCAGGTACCCTGCCTCTTCGTGGGCTCTGACGACCGAGGGGACTGGAACCCCAAGGACGCCGCCATCACGGCCGCCGCGGTCCCCACCGCCGAGATGACCATCATCACCGCAGCTCGCACCCTGGTGCCTCTGGAACAACCCGAGGCTTTGGCAGGCCAGCTACGACGCTTCTGGGGCGGGCTCGGCGACCCAACACCTGACACGCCACTCCTACCCTGGGTGACCTCAAGTCGGTGATCCGGGCCCTGCTCTCGCCGGGCATGCCACTGTTGCGCTTGAGACCACGACCGGTCGCCGCGCCATATTTCAACCATCGTGCGCAAGCTCGTGCTCAGAGTTGCGGCGACCTCAAAGCCGGGGTCAAAGTCGCAGACATCGACATTGACATCGACAGCGAAAGCGTTGACACATACCCACGACCGAGCCGCAGTATGTGGGATGTCATCAAATCGAAAGGCCACCACGGTGCGACCGCGCGGCCAGAATTGGATTGGGATAGAGCGGCGGATGTCCCACATGAGCAGGTGTGGGTCGAGGTCCTGGTCCCCAAGTTCAGCAATCCACCGGGTACCCCACGCCGCTAAAGCCTCGACAGCCGGGCGGAGCTCTTGGCCGGAGGGGGTAAGCATGTAACTACTGTGTGTGCCCTCGACCCTGCGTTGGACGACGCCAGCGCGCTCTAGGGTACGCAGGCGTTTGGACAGCAGGGCCGGTGACATCTTGGGGTTCCCGCGCCGTAGATCGTTGAAGTGCGTGGAACCGGCGAGAAGTTCGCGTACGACCAGCATCGTCCAGCGCTCATCGAGCAGTTTCATCGCCTAGCCACGGGACAGAACTGGCTGTAGGACGACACCTGGTCTCCCTTCGGCTAGCTTCATCCCGATTAAACGCACCCCGCACCGCTCGGCACCAGTACATATTCAGAACCGGTGCCGCTACAGATTCGGCACTGGAGATGGAGCTCACTCCCAGCGATCCTGAAGAAACCTGCAGCCCGACCGGGCAGCAGACCCGAGACTTATCATTCAGGGAGAGCCATGACTGAGCAATCAACCGCCCCCTCCGACCTCAAGTTGATGTTTGTGGTCGCGGGGGGGTTCGCGATGTGGGACCCGGCCTGTTGAGATGCGTCTGCCATAAGATGGTCTTGATGACTCTGTTGGCTGAGTACCTCGATGCTCGTCGAGACGAGGACGTCACCAGGCTCCGTCGTGTCCTGGCCTGCGGGCCATGGTCGCTGGTGGGATGAGTCAGCGCCAGGTCGCCGATGCGCTGGGCGTCACCCAGCCCGCCGTTAGCCAGCAACTGAAGTTCGGCCCCGATCTTGGGGAGGTCCACCCCGAGATCCTCCTCGAAGCTGCCGCGCCCGTCCTCAAGGCCCTCGCTGCCGAGAGCGGCTACAGCAGGTTAGCCGTCTTCGGTTCCGTTGCACGGCATCAGGCCCGTGCCGACTCCGATATCGACCTCATTGTCGAAGCGCCCGAGGGGACCTCGACCCTCGACTCCGTTGGCTTCAAGCAGCTCATCGAGCAGGTCCTCGGCCGAGGGGTCGACCTCATCGACTACGGCGGCCTCAAGCCGAGGATCGACGACGATATCCGGCGTGAGGCGGTGCGTCTGTGACGGGTAACGGAGCGGATCGTAAAGCCGCGAAGGAGCTATTGCACATCGAGGTTTGGCTCAACCGCGTGGATGAGATCGCCGAGCGTGACAAGGAGGCCTACCTTGGCGATGACCTGCTCCAAGAGGCTGGCGACTCGCTCATGATGAAGCTTGGTGGGGCCGCAAACCGCCTGTCCAAGCTCGACGTGCTCGCACCGGAAGGCGTCGCGTGGCCGCTCGTCGTCGCCTACCGCAACTTTTTGATCCACCAGTACGACGAGATCAACCGCGAACTGACTTGGCTCACCCTTTCCCGTGACTTGCTCTCTTGGAAGGCCTCGCTGCCCGGGCACTTCGAGGCATCCGCAGCGGCAGTCGGTGAGGACGAGACGGGCCCAGCCCGTTCGCGGAATCCACTTACGGCGAGGAGCGGGGATTTAGTACGCCCCGTCACCCGGCAAGAGGTCGGCTGTTCTGGACGCACGAGCAGGGGATCGCTGGCCCTGGCAACGGAGGTCCACCGTGTGTGACACTGCCTGTCGTGAGTGCGTCGACGTACGCGGTGAGACCCCTCGACGATTCGACGTGGCCGGATTTCGCATCGCTGGTAGAGGCCAATGACGGCATCTTCGGGGGTTGCTGGTGCATGGGCTTCCATCCCGAAGCTGGCAATGGGGATGCCACTGTCGGGGGCAATCGTGAACGAAAACTAAGCCGCATATGCACTCAGGACGCGCATGCGGCCCTGGTCTTCGACGGCGACGAATGCGTCGGTTGGTGCCAGTTCGGTTCACCGCAGGAGGTATCGCGGATCAAGAATCGCGCTGCCTACGAGCGGGATCTGGTCACGTTGCCGGACTGGCGAATCGGTTGCTGCTATGTGGGCAAGGGGCACCGACGCCAGGGTGTGTCATCTGCTGCCCTATCAGGCGCGCTCGATCTCATCGCGCGCCGTGGTGGGGGCACGGTCGAGGGCTATCCTGAGCCGGCCGACGCGGTCTCGGCCGGCTTCCTCTATAACGGGTCCCTGTCGACCTACGAGGCTCTGGGATTTACCCGGGACCGCAAGATCGGCAAGCATCGCATGGTCGTCACGAGGGTGGTCGCGCCCGGCTCCCGAGCATAACCTTCTTCCTTCATCGGCGCCCCAATGTCTCGCTCTCATCACGGCGTCAGCCCGCAACTCACGAACGCCCCGTGTTCTAGAAGTCGACCTCTTCGGGCATGACCGAGCGGCCCGCGCGCCCCGGCCACTGCATGCCGAAGCCTGCCACCATGTCCATGAACCCAACAACGACGGCCGGCTCGGGCATGCCGAATGACGTGAGGTCGGTGGTGGTATGCGCGCCCTTGACCAACGCGACGTCGTAGCCACGTACAACGGCGCTGTGCATGGTGCACCGGATGCACTGTTCGCTTGCGGCCCCGACGAGTACCAACTCGCCGACGCCTAGGGTCGCAAGTAGGTCCTCAAGATCGGTGTCAGCGAACGCGTCGCCGAACGCCTTATCCACCCGCGACTCGCCTTCGGCTGGCTCAAGACCTGTGACCAGCTGCCAGTCACTGCTGTCGATGGCCCGATCCTCAGCGTGATCCTGCACCCAGACCACCGCGACATCGGCCCGCCGCGCTTGCGCCACCAGGTCTTTGACCGTCGAGGTCACAGTGCCGATTCTATAGGCGTCCCGGACCACCCCGACCTGCATGTCGACAACGACCAGAGCGCGGTTCGGGCGGTTCTCCAGGGTGGTCATGGCATCAATTGAACCCGATTCGATGATCGACGACCACACCGCTCGGTTCCGGCGACTTGACAATGACGTTGTCAACCGCGCCGTCACTCAGCCTCTGACCTCTACGGGCATCTTGGGTGGCCCAGTTAGTTACTGCCGATCCCTGCGCTTGCGATCGCGGACACGAGTTCAACCTCTGCCAGCAGTTTGTGGTCGCCGACGCCCGGAAGCCGATCCCCTATCGGTGATGGCCGTCACTCGGCTCGGGCCTGGGTTGGAGGGCTCTGAAGTCCCGGATGACGTTGGGCTACGGCGCCGGGAGGCACTGGTTGCACGCGTCGTAAGCCGTGTTGTGGCCAACTGTGGCCCATGCCGACTTGGTTCGTACCAGTTGCGCCACGACATCCCAACCGAGCTAATCGGCCGGATGATCCGGCACCGGATCGGCGAGTACGAGAACGAGGGCGTCAAGTGGATGTGAGCGCCCCCGTCGCCGCCGGCAAGGCAAGCGCGGAAACGCACAACGAGTAATGGTCCGCACGACGATTCGGCCGCAGCACAGACTCGGGGACTGGTTCGGCAACGTCCGCCACGTCTCATCCACCTTTAGGTTCTCAAGATAGGTCGCTGGATTCGGCTTCCGGCTGGAATGCGGCAGTCGGGGATCGCACGGTCGGTGCGAGCGTGCGCCCCTTAAGCGATAGGTCGGCCTATCGTGCGCGACCTCACTCAGTTCAACCCTGCGACAGGCTTTGCGCCCTTGAGCGTCGACTTGTCGGCCCATCACGCCGACGGGGGGTCCAGGCCCACAACCTCCACGCGGACGTGCTCAGAGGCCGAGTCATCCAACCACTCAACATTCAGGGCCTGTCAGATGTAGCGGAGTTTGTTGCGTGCCCAGTCCTTGAGGTCCTCGTCCAATTCGTTCTCACCAACAATCCAGTCATCGAACGAACCGTCGACAAACCTCATGTAGCCATGCGGCAACTCGAATGGCTGAGACCATCGCTTCCACCACAGATACCCACTCCTCCGGGTCCACCACGTCTCAACACGCACGGAAAGGGTCGCGGTTACCTCGCCATCGGCAATCAGGATCGCGGCACGCTCTCGATAGGGATCCAAGCGGTAGTCACGACCCTGAGACTCGTTCTCGAACGTAGGTCGCCACGACATGAAAGGCACCTTCGCGCAAGCGCGAGCATCCGCTTCACCCGAACGGGCCGCAACCGTCAAGATTCACGCGTTTCCCAGGTGGGTCTTTGCACCGCGAGTCGCCCGCTGTCGAGAGGTGCGTCATAGGGCCGCCTACGACGTGCACCGAGCCCAGGCGATTGAGCAGATTGCCTCAAAGACCGGCATCCAACCCCTCACCAACCTCGTAGCTCAGGTGATGACCACCGAGTCCTACGCGTCAGCCCGGCGCGTGTTCCGGGTCGTGGCCAACGGCTCCCCCGACAACGGGCAATGCTCAATTGACCGGATGGACGCTGCCCGGCCCACCGCGATCCTGGTCCACCTGTCCGTGCACTCCTCTGGCTGAACCAGGTCGAGATCTTCTTTCCATCCTGCAACGCAAAGCCATCACGCCCGCCAACTTCACCAACCTGGACGACCTAGCCGAACGCATCCTGGCCTTCCAAGCCCCGGTACAACGCGACTGCGCGCCCCTTCGACTGGACCTACACGCGCCACGACTTGAACGTCTACCTCACCCAACTGGACCACGACGAGACGTCCCCGGCGCTCCAGCAGGAAGCAGTATCGGCGGACCGCGAGGTGTTGACCCTGGTCGATAACCAACAACCTGTTCATTTGCCCTCTTTCTACCCCAAATTGACCATTGATTATCCCCCCTTTACCCGGATTGTCTCTAGAGTTCACCCCAATGAGCCCAGGAACATAGTAAAACTCTCGAAACAGTGCACAATGAAGCCAAGCGGCCCAACTATGCAGTGAGGTGCCAATTGCAACGATGTGCTGCACATATCTCAGGAGCTCAAATGCCATCTCGGCCACACACAAAACGTAGGTTTTCCCTCCCTCATTGTCTTTTTTCCGCAGTCGGTGCGTTGATTGTCAGCGTCTTGCTGGTAGCGGCAGCGACGGGACCTGTAGCGGCAGCGGTTCGGGTGGGCCTTGGCACAGCGGGCACCTACTCCGTGCTTGGCGGCTCAACGGTGACGAATACTGGTCCATCTGTGATCAACGGCGACCTTGGAGTCAGCCCTGGCACCGCGATCACCGGATTTCCCCCCGGCATCGTGAACGGCGAAGTTCACGCTGCAGACGCTGTGGCGGGCATTGCGAAAGATGACCTCAACACGGCCTACAACGATGCTGCCGGCCAACCCACAGACGTTACGGTCACCGCGGACCTAGCGGGACAGTCCTTGGTTCCCGGTGTCTACACCGGGAACACGCTCGCACTCAACGGTCAGTTGACCCTTGACGGGGCGAATGAGACCGATCCGGTCTTCATCTTTCAGACGGCTAGTACGCTCACCGCAGGCTCAAGCAGTTCTATCGTGTTCATCAACGGAGCGAACGCCTGTGACGTCTACTGGCAAGTCGGGAGTTCGGCCACTATCGGCACCGGCAGTGCCTTCGCTGGGACTGTGATGGCCCTCACGTCGATCACGGCCAATACCGGAGCCACAGTTCAGGGACGCCTGCTGGCGCGCAACGGTGCCGTCACCCTGGACACGAACACCATCTCCGTCCCTGACTGCGCGGACGCTCCAACCCCGACTACCCCTGAGCCCACCACACCTGAGCCCACCACACCTGAGCCCACCACACCTGAGCCCACCACACCTGAGCCCACCACACCTGAGCCCACCACACCTGAGCCCACCACACCTGAGCCCACCACACCTGA
>JBGTGC010000129.1:0-9190 GCA_041746935.1 Dermatophilaceae bacterium | reverse complement strand
ATTCAGTGCTTGCAGGAGAGTTTCGCTGAATTGATGGAGCACGCGCCCGATGCGTTTCGCACGAAGTTTCGCAAGATGGCGCGCGACCCGTTCGCTTTCTATCGGGGGACTGCCTGTTTGTTCTATGCCGATCTGGCCGGCAACACCGGGCTGGACGGCGACAAGACCGGTGAGGACAGTCAGTGGTGGGGTGAGTACGGTGACCGGATCTGGATTCAGGGAGATTTGCATGTCGAGAACTTCGGCACCTACATGTCCGGCGATGGGCGGCTCGTCTTCGATGTCAACGATTTCGACGAGGCCTACATCGCGCCGTGGACCTGGGAAATCCGCCGGTTCGTGGCGTCTTTGGCGCTGATCTGCTGGGGGAAGGCGTTACCCGATCGCGTGATCGAGGACCTCATCACCACCTATCTGCACGCGTATGCCGAGCAGGTAGCGGTCTTCACCGAGCAGGACAACATCGAGTGGGCACTGACTCTCGACAACGCCGAGGGCGCCGTATTGGCGCTCTTGCAGTCGGTGAAAGTCGTCAGCCGTGAAGAGTTCTTGGGGGGAGTCACTGTGGTTGAGGGCTACAGACGCCACTTCGACAACGCCTACGGGAGCGCGCTGGAGGACTCGGATCGTGAGGCGATGGATCGGGCCTTCGAGGCTTATCAACAAAGCCTGGTCAGTGAGTCCGACCCGCGTGTGCTTTTTGACGTTCTCGATGCCGTGAAGCTGGGTGCCCTCGGCATCGGCAGCGCTGGCCTCCCGGCATACTCTGTGCTGATCGAAGGCGAGACCCAGGCGTTGGGCAACGACGTCATCATCACCCTGAAGCAGGGCCAGGAAGCAGCACTTCAAGGGATTATCACCGACAAGCGCATCGGCGGAACCTTCGAACATCACGGGCACCGGACGGCGGTCTCTCAGCGTGCGCTTCAGGATCACACCTCGCCCTACCTGGGCTGGACCGAGATCAACGGGTCCGGGTTCGTCGTCAGTGAGTTCTCGCCCTACGAGGCGGATCTCAGCTGGGAGGACGTGACCGAACCCGACGATATGAAGATTCTCGTCGCCCAGCTCGGGCAGGCAACCGCGAAGATCCACTGCGTGGCTGACGACGAATCGGGGCACGACCTCGTTGACGTCTCGGTGGAAAAGGTCATCACCGAGGCCATCGGCGACAACCTGGATGACCTAGTTGATCGAATGATCGAGTTCGCGCACGCTTACGCCGCGCAGGTGCGCACGGACCATCGGCTGTTCGTCGAAGCCTTTCGCGCTGGGGCGTTCGATCGTGTTGACCCCCTCACCGACTGACCGATATGCGCTCTCTCCCAGGCGGCGCCACGTGCATCTGCGCGCATACCGGTCAGTCGCGTGTCTCGGTCAGGGGAGGGGCACCGACAGCAGTCTGTCGTCGTCATCCGACGGCTCGCCGCGGGAAGTGTTGTTGGTCAGCACCCACAGTGAGTCATCCGGGGCGTTCACCACGCTCCGTAGCCTGCCGTACTCGCCCTCCAGCAAGCGCTCGGGGGTGCTGGCTGCCCCATCCTCGAGCGGGATCCGCCACAAGGATTGACCACGCAGGGCGGCCATATAGAGGGCACCGTCCCCACCGAAGGTGAGGCCTGATGGCGATGCGTCCGAGGTTGGCCAGGTGAGCGCTGGATCAGTGAAGTCGCCGCTTTCGCAGGGGCCCTCGCATCGGGGCCATCCGTAGTTGTTGCCCGGTTCGATCAGGTTGAGCTCGTCGAGGTCGTTCTGGCCGAATTCACTGGCCCACATCGCTCCCTCGTCGTCCCAGACCAAGCCTTGGACGTTTCGGTGGCCCAACGACCACACCGGCGAATCCGCATCGGGATTGCCGGGGGCGGGTTCACCGTCGACGGTGATACGCAAGATCTTCCCGGCGAGCGAGTCGGGATCCTGCGAGCTGGCCCCATCGGACGCGTCCCCGGTGGTCACGTAGAGATAGTCGTCCGGTCCGAACGCGATCCGGCCACCGTTGTGATTGCCAGCCTTGGGTATGCCGAGCAGCACCTCGCGCACCTGCGGCTCGTCGTCTTCGTCGGTCCCCGCCGTGTCGACGTCGATGACGCGGTTGTCCTGCCCCGTAGTGACGTAGGCGTAGAACTGGGTGCCATCACCGCCGGGCGGCACGGCGATCCCGAGCAACCCACCCTCCCCGCCGGGCTCGACATCCGGCACGGTGGTCGCTCGCTCACGTGAACCGTCGGCTAGGACACGCCATACCGTGGCACTGTCTCGCTCACCGATCAGAGCCTCCCCGTTGTCGAGAGCGACCAGACCCCAGGGCACATCGAGGTCGCTAGCGACGATCTCGATGCCGTCGCCACCAGAGCCACCCTGCTCCTCAGTCGCGGCTCCGTGCGGGGCCGTCGTCGGCGTTTTGTCGGCCGCGCAGGCACCCAGTGTGATGAGGGCTGTCCCGGCGAGACCGGCGGTGAGCGCGGCGATGCGGCGGTTGAAGGGGCGCGAAGGCATGCGCCCAACCTACGGCCGAAGGCGATGGGAGTATCTGCGGGATACCGTAGGGCGGTGATTGTGGCTACCGTTCCGAGCGTCGTGCGAGAGGCCGTTGGAGGCCTCGAGGGCATGCAGATTCTCGCCTGGGACCTGCGCGATGCACCCCCCGCGCAAGACCGGATCGAGGTCGTGGTTGTCCCGCCGTGGAACGCGTCGTGGATCACCAGACTCGCCGAGTTGCCCGCGCTGCGTGGCCTGCAGTTGGGCTCAGCGGGTCACGAGCACGCGCTGCGCTTCCTGCCCGCTGGCGTGGACCTAGCCAACGCCGTCGGAGTGCACGACACCGCCACCGCCGAGATGGCTCTGGCGTTGATCCTGGCCGCTCAACGCGACCTGCCGGACTTCGTCCGCGCCCAAGCCAGCGGGGATTGGCCCACACCGACTCAGCGGCGGTCGGTGGCCGACAGCACCGCGCTGATCTACGGCTACGGCGGCATCGGGCGCGCGCTCGCCCGTCGTCTGCGTGCGTGTGAAGTCACCGTGATCGCCGTGGCTCGCCGCGCCCGACCCGGAGACGGCGTGGTGGACCAGGTGTATAGCGAGTCGCGCCTACCCGAGCTGCTGCCGCATGCGGATATCGCCGCCATCACGGCACCGCTGAGCGAGGCGACCCGAGGAGCCTTCGGCCCAGGCAATCTCGCGTTGCTGCCAGACGGTGCGCTGGTCGTCAACGTGGGTCGCGGCCCGATCATCGACACCGACGCGCTGAGCGCCGAGTGCAACACCGGTCGGCTGAGGGCCGGCCTGGACGTGACTGATCCGGAACCTTTGCCGAGCGACCACCCGCTGTGGTCCACCTCGGGGGTGTTGATCAGTCCGCACGCGGCTGGCAGCACGAGCGCCTTCGAGCCCCGGATGGCGCGCTTCGTGCGCTCGCAACTGACGGCATACCGCGACGCCGGCGTCTTGCCGCACGTGGTGGCGACGGGATAGCGGTCGGGTCAGTTCAACGTCTCTGGAGTGAGCTGAGCCAGTGCCGCCAACGCGGTGGCCAGCAGGGGACTCGTGCCGGACCCGGCCCGAATGCCCGTGCGGATCTGGCGAGACGGGCTGGGATCCCCGTGCAACGGGACGCGCACGATGTTGTATCCGCTCGGCAGCCGAGCCAGCCGGGGGATCAGACAGACGCCAAGGCCGGCGTGCACCAAGGCGGCACCGGTGTCCCACTCCACGATTTCGTGCGCCATCGTCGGATTGAATCCGGCGGCCAGGCATGATGTCATCACCAGTTGGTGATTCGGACGACCAGCGTGGTCCATGATCCAGTCCTCGTG
The DNA here is from genome assembly GCA_041746935.1 of Dermatophilaceae bacterium. Classification (GTDB taxonomy): domain Bacteria; phylum Actinomycetota; class Actinomycetes; order Actinomycetales; family Dermatophilaceae; genus Ornithinicoccus. The sequence goes on along the minus strand of JBGTGC010000129.1, from coordinate 5,378 downwards.
GGCCATCTCGGCCAGCGAGACCGACGACTGTTGGGCAAAGCGGTGATTGGCCGGCAAGAGCAGGTCCAGCGGGTCGCTGGTTAGGGGTTGTTGCTCGAATCGGGGGTCGTCCAGCCGCGGAAGCCGGTCGGTGGTGACCACCACGGCCAGATCTGCGGCGTCGGCGAGCAGCAACTCGAAGCATTTCTCAGGATCGGCCTCAATGATTCGGACCCGCGTGCCGGGGTGGGCGGCCATCATGTCGGTCGCAACGCGCGGCAGCAGATTGGCTGCGGCGGTGGAGAACCCGCAGAGGCGCAGCGACCCTGGGGTCCGCTCGGAGCGGCTGAGCAACTCGCTGTGCATCTGCTCCCAGCGCATCGACAACTCCTCGGCATACGCCAGCAACAGCCGCCCACTGGGGGTGGGGTAGACCTGCCTTCCTTTACGCTCGAGCAACTCGACGCCCAGCTCGGCGGCCAGCGACTTCAACTGGGCGGACACCGCTGAGGGCGTGTAATGAAGGGTATGGGCCGCGGCGGTCACCGTTCCGTGCCAGGCGACGAGTTGCAGACTGCGTAGTCGAGGATCGATCATGCAAAAGAATTGCATGAAACCGTGCAGCATCGTGAGATTCTTTTTTTCTGAATACGGTTTCACACTGGGGGAGTGACGTTTCGCGATCCCTTGCTCCAACCCTTTGATCTGGGGAACGTCACCCTGCGCAACCGAGTCGTCAGCACGTCACACGAGCCTGCCTACTCCGTCGACGGTATGCCGAAGGATCGCTACCGGCTGTATCACCTGGAGAAGGCCCGAGGCGGGGTCGGCCTGACCATGATCGGCGGCTCCGCCGTCGTGGCCCCGGACAGCCCGCCGGCTTTCGGGAACCTGCTGCTCTACAAGGACGACATCGTCCCCTGGTTCCAAAAACTCAGCGACGACGTGCACGAAGCGGGTGCTGCGGTGATCTGCCAGGTCACCCACCTGGGACGCCGCAGCAGCAACTACACCGCGGACTGGTTGCCCCTGGTCTACGCTTCTCACCAGCGCGAATCCGCCCACCGAGCGTTCCCGAAGAAGGCCGAGACCTGGGACCTGGAGCGCATCATCGGCCAGTATGCCGACGCCGCGGCTCGCTGTCAGGCCGGCGGACTCGATGGCATCGAGCTCCAGTCCTACGGCCACCTCTTCGACAGCTTCCATTCCCCGGCGACCAATGATCGCGACGACGTCTTCGGTGGCGACCTGCACGCGCGGATGACCTTCCCGCTGCGCCTCATCGGGGCCGTTCGCGATGCAGTCGGGCCCGACTTCATCGTCGGCATCCGGATGAGCATGAACGAGCAGACCAGCCCCGGACTGGCTCAAGACGACGCGCTGCTGGCCATAAAGCACTACATCGAGGCGGGCACCGACTTCTTGTCGGTCATCCGCGGCACCATCGACAAGGACGCCACGCTCGCCGAAGCTATCCCCGGGATGGGCACCCCCTCGGCCCCCCAGCTCGCGTTCGCCGGGGAGATGAAGGCTGCTCTCGGCATCCCTGTGATGCACGCGGCACGGATCTCCGACGTGGCCACCGCTCGGTATGCCGTCCGCGAGGGCCTGATCGATCTCGTCGGGCTGACGCGACCGCAGATGGCCGACCCGCACCTGGTGGCCAAGATCCAGCGTGGCGAGGAAGGCCGGATCCGTCCGTGTGTCGGCGCGAACTATTGCCTCGACGCGATCTACGAGTCCGGCGATGCCAAGTGCATCCACAACCCGGCCACCGGGCGGGAGCAGTTGTTGCCTCACCTGGTGTCCAAGGCCGCTGGCAACACCAAGCGTGTCGTCGTGATTGGCGCTGGTCCGGCCGGTTTGGAGGCCGGCCGGGTGCTCGGCGAGCGCGGCCACCAGGTGACGGTGCTGGAAGCCTCCGACGACCCCGGCGGCCAGGTGCTGCTCGCTGCGGCAGCCCCTCGGCGCGCTGACTTGATCGGGATCATCGACTGGCGGGTCTCGGAGTTGGCAGTGCTCGGAGTGCACCTCAAACTCGGCGTGTATGCCGACGCCGACTCTGTGCGAGAGCTCAATCCGGACGTCGTCATCGTGGCCACCGGTGGCCTGCCGAACACGACCTTCTTGGATCACGGCAGCGACTTGGTCCGCGACACCTGGGACGTGATGGACGGCAGCGTCAAGGCGCGCGGCGACGTCTTGATCTACGACGACAACGGCACCGAGAGCGCCATGGGAGCAGCCGAGATGCTCGCCCCGCTGGCCACCAAGCTGGAGCTCGTCACCCCCGAGCGGATGCTGGCCATTGCGGTCGGCGGGATGAACAGCCCGGCATACCTGACCGCCTTCGCTGAGCACGGGGTCACCACCACGCTCGCGACCAGGCTCGTCGGGGTCACCAAGGGATCCGGCAAGCGGTTGGTCGCGCAACTGGGCAGCGACTACACCCCGCAGACCTGGGAGCGCGAGGTCGACACCGTGGTCGTCGAGCACGGCACACTGCCCAACGACGAGCTCTACTTCGACCTCGTCGCAGGCTCGGTCAACCTCGGTGAGGTCGACCAGAGCGCCCTGCTCGAAGGGCGCGCTCAAGACATTCGGACCAATCCGGAGGGGACGTACCAACTGTTTCGCGTCGGCGATGCCGTGAGCAGCCGCAATATCCACGCCGCCATCTACGACGCGCTGCGTCTGTGCATGGCGATCTGAAAGGGAGTGACATGAGCGTCGACACCACCACCACCACCAGCCCCGCAGCCGATCACGGCGCATCGAGAAGGACAGGAGCGAGCGCAGTGCCGAGCAGCATCGCCGAGCACGTGCGCTCCCGCCAATCCGGCTTTCCGCTGCCGGCCGAGTTCTACACCAGCCCCGAGGTCTTCAACCTGGATGTGAAGACCATCTTCGGCACCTACTGGTTCTTTGCCGCCGTTGAGGCGCAGATCCCCGAAGCCGGCGACTACGTCACGATCGAGGTCGGTCCCTACTCGGTGATCGTGCTGCGTGATGACGACGAAGAGGTGCAGGCCTTCCACAACGTGTGCCGCCACCGCGGCGCGCGCATCTTGAACGACGAGCAGGGCTCAGTCGGCAACATCGTCTGCGGCTACCACTACTGGACCTACGGCACCGATGGCCGCTTGCTGCACGCCCCCGGCCAGGCGCCGGACTTCAACCCATCCTGCTTCGCGCTCAAGTCGGTCCACGTGCGGGTCGTCGGCGGCCTCATCTACCTGTGCCTAGCGCAGACGCCCCCCGCTGACTTCGACCGGGCGATGGCTCGAGTGGCGCCATACCTCGAGCCGCACAAGCTGGCTCAGGCCAAAGTGGCCGCCCAGGTCGACATCATCGAAGACGCCAACTGGAAACTCGTGATGGAAAACAACCGCGAGTGCTACCACTGCGAAGGTCACCCCGAGTTGTCCAGCACCTTCTTCCTGACCTACGGGCTCACCGACGAAGAGGTCACCCCCAAGCTGCGCCCCCACCACGATCGCTACCTGCTGGCCCAAAGCGAGTTGGAGATGATCTGCGAGCAGGCCGGACTGCCGCACGATCTGATCATGGATCTGGAGGAGCCGGCCACTGGTCTGCGGATGATGCGCGAGGCCCTCGACGGGGCCGGGGAGTCGTTCAGCATGGACGGCACCGTGCTCTGCCAGAAGCCGCTCGGCGACTTCCCCAGCACCCGACTCGGCCGTTGCACGCTGCATATGCAGCCGAACATGTGGGCCCACCTGATGGCCGACCACGCCGTGCTGTTCACCGCCCTGCCGATCAGCCCCACCAAGACGCTGGTGCGGACCATGTGGCTGGTCCACGGCGATGCCGTCGAAGGCACGGATTACGACGTCGACAAGCTCACGCACGTATGGCGCGAGACCAACGACCAGGACAGCGTCTTCACCGCCCGCGCTCAGCTCGGAGTGTCCAGCCCGGCCTACGAGGCCGGCCCCTACATGCCGAGCGAATCCCAAGTTGACGCCTTCATCGGTTGGTACGTCCGCCGCCTCGCAGAGGAGATCGGATCATGACCGCCATCACCACCCACACGCACGAGCACGGCTACCGCTCGTACCGGGCGACCGACGGTCTGCCGTTCCAGGACCTACTCGCCCAGCCTCTGCTGACGGTCCTGCCCGGTGCCGACGCCGAGTTCGACATGATCCTTCGCTGCAAGGCCGTCGTGCCGATCACGCACGACGTCGCCACCTTCGTGCTGGAGCCGACGACCCCGCGCTCGTTTACCTTCGCTCCAGGTCAATACGTGGTGGTGACGGTCAACATCGACGGCGAGCGCCACCAGCGTTGCTACACGCTGTCCTCGCCGCCCACCCGACCCCACCTGCTGACCATCACGGTCAAGCGCACCCCCGACGGTCTGGTGTCCAACTGGTTGCACGACAACATGGAGCGCGGCGGACGGCTCGAGGTGAGCGGCCCGTTCGGGGATTTCACGCTGGCCAACTACCCCTCGGGCAAATACCTGTTCTTGTCTGCCGGTAGCGGCATCACGCCGTTGATGTCGATGACGCGCACCCTGGCCGACCTCTCCGGTCAGGCCGACGTGGCGTTTGTGCACAGTGCTCGCACCCCGACCGACATCATCTTTCGGCACGAGCTGGCGGCTCTGCCTGCCTCGGGCTTGAACCTCGCCGTGACGACCATCTGCGAGTCGGACAGTGTGGGCGAGGTCTGGACCGGGCCACGAGGCCGGCTCAGCGCCGGCTTGCTCGGTGCCGTGGTGCCCGACATCGCCGAGCGTGAGGTCTTCATGTGCGGCCCTGGGCCCTACATGACGGCAGCGCACAACGTGCTGATGGAGCTCGGAGTGCCGGTCGTGCAGGTGCACCAGGAGAGCTTCGTCATCGAGCCCGTCCTGCAGGCGCTCTCGGTCGTGCCCGATGCCCTCTCACCTGATGCGCTGGTGCCCGACTCGCTGATGTTGCCGGAGAGCGCCACCAAGTCGATCGTCTTCGCCAAGAGCGGCAAAGAGGTGCTGGCCGGGCCGGGGATGACGGTGCTCGAAGCGGCCACGGCCGCGGGTATCTCGATCCGCTCGGCGTGTGGCCAAGGCCTGTGTGGCACGTGCAAGAGTGACCTCGTCGAAGGGTCGGTCGACATGCAGCATGCTGGCGGCATCCGACCTCGTGAGATCGCGGCCGGCAAGTTCTTGCCGTGCTGCTCCTACCCCCAGGGGGATTTGGTCGTTGATGCGTGACTGTGTTGATGCCTGACAGGGTCCACCCCTAGCATCGGCTGACATGGAGACCAAGCGGTTGGTGTTGATCCGGCACGCCAAAACTGAGCAGCAGGGGCCGCCGACGCAGGGCGACCACGGCCGAGCGCTTCTGCCGCGTGGCCAAGGCGACGGCGAGGCGGCCGGTCGTTGGCTC
>JBGTGC010000128.1:0-3368 GCA_041746935.1 Dermatophilaceae bacterium | reverse complement strand
CGCTGCCATGCTTCCGCTGGCTTTGCTCCTCGTGGGCTCGGTGCTGGCCAGCACCGTCTCCAACGGGGATGCCGCGCCCGGTGCGGATTCGGCCTTCGCTGTGACCGTCCTGGCCGTGGTGGCTTCAGCGCTCGTCAGCGGACTGTCGGTCTGGCTGACCGACTCCACGTCACGTCTGATGCTGATGTCCTCTGGTGCCGCATGCGCAGCGGGAACGACATACCTTCTGCTGGGCCAGCTCGGCATAGGCCCGCTGTTCGGCGCGTCGCTTGCGCTAGTTGCTGGGGTCCTGTGGGGCAGGTGGGTCGTCCGTGTCTTCGCTCTGGCCCACCCGACTCGGGCCGCTCTGATCGAGGTCATCCCGGAGCGGGACCGGGTGGTCCCACTGCGCCCAGAAGACGCACTTTCCTGCACAACCACGATGGGCGACCCATGGTCCGTTGACGTTGGCTCGGTGCGGATGCAGCGGCTGGTGACCTACGGGGCCGTCGTCTTCGGTGCCATCGTCGCTCTGTCGTGGGGCACGGCCCCGATGTGGTGGGTCGCCGTGCTCGGAGCGTGCGGGGTCACCTTCTGCCTGGTCATGGCTGCCTGGGCAAGCGTGCGAGTCCAGATCGATGAGGTCGGGTTGAGCGTGACGTCGTTGGGGGTGCCCGTTCAGCTCGTGCGAGTCAGGTCCGAGGACGTGCTCGGGGTGGCCAGCGTTGAGGTCGATCCGATGGTGTGGGGTGGCTGGGGACTTCGCTGGAACGCGCGGCATACGGCATACATCAGCAGTGGGGGACCGGGACTCATCGTGTATCGAAGCAGCGGTCGGCCGTTGGCTATCGAGATCCCCGAGGGCACCTCGATGGCCAACGACGGGGCTAAGCGGCTGCGCCAGATCGCGGGCCGCGCCCAAACGCGTTGAGCCTCGCCTACTTGAACACGTGAATAACGCTTGGACGGGGCTGGCCATCGCCCTTGTAGGGAAAGTGCGAGACCACGTTGGAGGCTGTGGCCCCGTCTACCTCGCCTGGATGCTGCACGGCGACCAGGATCGTGTTGGTTTCCATCGAGATCACCGGGCCAGAGCACTCGGCCCCGACAGGGACGGACAAGAACGGTTGCACGTGCCCCTTCTCGTTGCTGCGCGCCGGCATGAAGAAGAGCCCGTCACACGCATCGAGCTCCCCGGCATGCCATCCGTGGCGATCCACATGTTGCCGACCGAGTCGAAGGCCAGGTTGTCCGGGTACTGATCGACTGACCTGGCTCTTGTTGTAGCCAGCGAAGTAGGTCGTCGGATCCTGCGGGTCGCCAGCGATCAAGATCAGCTTCCACCAGAACTGCACCCCGGTCGGATCATCGTCACGTTCACGCAATTCCAGGATGTGGCCGTACTTGTCGTTGGCACGCGGATTGGCCTCGTCGATCTGCTCGGGGCTCCGGTTGGTGTTGTTGGTCAGCGCCACGAACAAGCGACCTGAGGTCGGACTGGGCTGCACATCCCCGGGGCGGTCCATCTTGGTCGGGCCGACCAAGTCAACGGCGAGACGGGGTCAGGGCAAGGTGACGCAGAAGCGTAGGAGTCGTATTGGGGACAGTAGGCAGAGCCGGAAAACTCAGTGCGACCGTGAAGAAACAGCGACTGCTATGTGGGTGACTCAGCGCCTTCGGCTCGCAGCAGATTCACCGCGGTGCCGACGCCGTCTTCGCCTCGAACGCGTCCGGCGAGTTCGCGGGCGCGCTCGGCGTGCGTCTCGGCGCTGGGGCCAGTAGTCACCTCTGCCAGCGCGGCCGTCAAGCGCTTTCGCGTCAGACCTGTCCGCCGCAGAGGTGGCGGAGAGACCGCTAACTGATGAACACGACCCCCCCAGAATGGTTGGTCACCCATGTGGGCGACGACCACTTGCGGAATCCCGCTGCGCACCGCCGACCCCGTCGTTCCCGCCCCACCGTGATGCACGGCCGCGTCACAGCGCGGGAACAGCCAGTCGTGGGGAACGTGCTCGACCACAGTCACGTCGTCGCGTTCCCGTAGGTAGGTGCCCACGCCGGTCCACCCGTCGCCGATAATCGGGTGGACGCCCGCGTCATGTGCCGAGCGGATGAGTAGGTCAGCGGTGCCGAGGGGGTCGGTCGTGGTCATGCTGCCAAAGCCCATCGAGGCTACGGGTCTGCCACGTGCCCGCTGGGCTGAGATCACTGCCTCAAGCTGTTCGGCTTCGGTGCCGCCCCACTCTTGGCTAAATGGTGGCCAATAGCCCGTGAGCGTGACGTTGGGTTGGTCCGGGGCGGGTGGCACGACATAGCGACTCGTGCCGACGAGCACGGGCACGTCCCGGAAGCGCTCCAGCAGCCATCCCGATCCCGTCCGCCGATGTCCAAGCCGTTCGCGGATCTGGTCCCCAGGCACTCTCAGCAGGCGATAGGAGGCACCCAGGACGGCGCGCCCCGAAAGCGTATTGAGGCCGGTGCTTCGCGACTTCAGCAGGGCGGTCGGCGAACTCGGCCCCAGCCGGCTGGGCAGGACGGGTGCGAGCAATGCGACGGCGTGGCCCTGATCGCGAGCGGCCGTGAGGCTGGCGCACGCATCGGCGGTGAGGATGCCACTGATGACCAGATCCGCGTCCCGAGTGTGCGCCCACAGGCCTTCGACGAGGGGTTGGGCGAAGGTGTCCAGGACCCGCTGCAGGGCTAGCCCTTCCCCGATCTTCGTGCGATGCCCACCGAGCCATTGGCGTCCCACGGGTGAGCGGGCGGCCTCCAGCACCGATATATCGAACGGCAGCCACTGAAGTCCGGCGGTCAGCACCAAGGACTCGAAGTCTCGACTGGTCACCACGCTCACCTGGTCACCAGAGGCGCGCAAGCCTTGCCCGAGGGTGATGATCGGCGCGACGTCGCCGCGCGACCCCCAGGCCACCAGGGTCACTCGGCGTGCCACGTCAACAGTTTACGTCGCGGTGCGCATCGCGATCCGGTGCAATCGGTGATTGCGACCGGCCGTGATGGAGGAATCGAGGGTCAATACCCCTAGCGCCACCCACACGAGCGCAAACCCGACCCACCGCGATGCTGGCATCGATTCACCGAGAAGTACTACGGCACTGAGCAATTGAAGCACTGGGGTGATGAACTGCAGGAGGCCGATGGTGGTCAACGGCACTCGGCGAGCCGCGGCAGCAAAAAGGAGTAGAGGAATAGTCGTCGCCACGCCGGCACTGATCAACAGCCACGTGTGTGCCCACCCTTGCGTGGTGAACGTTTGCGTCCCGGTCGCGGTGAGATAAACCAGCACTGCGAGGGCCAGCGGAGTGACCACCATTGTCTCGGCGGTCAAGGACTGGATGGCCGACAACGAGGAGCCCACCCGCTTCTTGACC
>JBGTGC010000127.1:0-25486 GCA_041746935.1 Dermatophilaceae bacterium | reverse complement strand
GCGTGTGCTTGCCACCGGGCTGCGCGTAGTCGGCGGCATTCGTGGAGCAACGTGGGCCCGGCGGCTGCGTGGATCGCGCCGTCGACACCCCCTCCGCCCATCAGCGTCGAGTTGGCCGCGTTGACGATGGCGTCCACCTGTTGAGTGGTGATGTCGCCTTGCGCAGCCTCGATCTGCATACCGATCAGTATGCGCAGGCTCCCCCGACCTGGCACCTCGACTCGTACCGGGTTTGGCCCACTCTTGCCCCCAGCGCGCCCGGTGTTGATGGACCAAAGTCGTCATCAGTGGAGCGCTAACCATCCGCGTCGCTCGGCGGCTAAGGGGCCTGCAGTTCATCCAGCGTGAGCAGCACCACCGCGTCCGTCCACAGTAGGGGCGCCGGGCCAGCGGGGAGCCCCTCTTCGTTGACCTTCTCGGGCAGCGAACCCCACGAGGTCCGCTGCGCATCGAGCCAATCCAGCCACTGGGCTGCGACATCGAGGTTGCCAGAAGCGGCTGCCGTGTAGGCCACGAGCGCGGTTTCCGGCGTCCACGAAACCCCGTCCCGATTCCACTCGACCCCTGGTGCCACACCGCCAGCGGGTCGAATCGCCTCCCTCTGGTATGCCGACCAGCGCCGCACGACCTGTGGGCTGGGGGCCGCGAAGGGTGGCGTCATAAAGGTGATCGCCGCGTCGAGTCCGCCATTGTCGCCGAATCGCTCGTAGTCAGGCCCGAAATGATCGTCGATCAGGGCCCGCAGATCGTCAGCGGTCGCCGCGGTGGACATCGCCTGCTCGGTGTCGCCTATAGCGAGGTAGTCGGCGGCGGCAGCATCCAAGCCCGCGGCCATCGGGGCCACCGTGCCAAGGCTGACGTGCGACACGTCGACCTCCCAATAGTCCGGTGACGGTGGAGGCAAGACCTGCCCGTCGCTGGTGAGCCGACGGACATGGGCCACACATCGATCCCGCAGCTCACCAGCTGAGCTTGGCAGGGGGGTCGCACCGTGGGCTCGGACCGACCCGATGGCCCACAACGTCCAACCGCACCCGTCGGACTGGGGGCCGCGGGGCCGGTCGATCACGGTGTTGCCGGCCAAGGTGTAGCGAGCGTCGAAGCCCAACGCATCGTCGAACGGCAGCTCGGCCATGGCATCCAGGATCTGACCCGCCTCATCGGGATATCCCGTGCGGTCCATTGCCACGGCCACAAACGCACCGTCCCTAGGCCAGAAGTAGTTCCACTGCTCGGCCGCCCCGGCCGGGGGCAACAGACCAAGACCGGACAGTGCCTTGATGTCCCGCAGCGCCCAATAGCTCATGTCAGCCCAGCGAGTGCCCTCGCCGGGGTCTGTGCCAGCCGCGATCCACGCGTTATCCGCTTCGATGATCATCCGCCCCTGCTGCGTGGCTGCCGTCACGCGAAAGTCAGGCGGCGTGACGAGCCGAGGTTCCTCGTTTCTGGCGGCGAGAACCATCAAGATGGCCAGCAACGAGGCCGCCAAGCCCACGGCAACGATGGCCTTGAGGCTCAGTCTGCGGCGGACCATCACGGTGGCGATCGTAGGCGCGAACACTGATGACCGATACGCGCGCAATTGCACGCTGCCAACGCGCTGAAGGCGCGCACAACGGTCATCGGCCGGCGGTTGCTTCGCATTCCAGGCGTCGATCGGCTCCGAATAGTCTACACGACGGGCTCACCTTCGAATCCGTTCTTGTGCAAAGTAGGACGTTGATGAAGAGAGCACCAGTAGCACTCACCCTCGCCGTCGTAGGCTGTTTGGGAATGGCTGGAACCGCCAGTGCTGCGCACGATGAGAATCCTTCGACAAAAGTCGCGAGTTACTCCTACGAACTGAATCCGGTTCAAGCCGATTCTGTGCCGAACAGCCAGGCCAGTGGAACCACCCGAGTCAAGGCACTGCCACACGGCAAGGTGCAAGTGAAGGTGACCGCCAGCGGTCTGGCTCCCAACGTGCCGCACGCCATGCATCTGCACGGCATTCCTGGTGATGCGAAGGACGCCGGCTGCCCCGGCCCTGGTGCCGACGCTGATGGCAACGGATTCGTGACTGTCCTGGAAGGGGCACCCTTCTACGGCGGGATCCTCGCCTCGCTGACCACCTCAGGTGACACGAGCGCGAGCAGTGCTTTGGCCCTCGATCGCTTCGCGGTGGCGGATTTCAAGGGAAACCTGAAGTACTCACGGACGTTCCCCAGCACAGCAGCATTCGTCGATGTCGGAACCGTGCAGGTTGTTGTGCACGGGATCGATATCAACGGCAACCGTGCCTACGACTTCGACGCCGGCCCCTCATCCTTGACCGATGCGTTCCCACTCGAAGGCACAATCCCCGTGCCGTGCGGCGGTATCCCGAACTGAGAAATTCCCCGACTGACGAGGTGTGAGCCTCGTCCACATTGGCCATGGGGCGCGCTGCCCTCAGCAGCGCGCCCGATGACGTGCGGTGTCTCGTGATCTCGCCAAGCAACGATGGAGGAGGTCTGAGGCATAGCCGGGTCCTGGTCGTTAAAGGACACCAGCACAACGCGCCGCACGAGCTCCTTCACGAAGGAACCGGTCGTGCCGTCGATCTCACGGCGAGGTCCACCCGGCCTGGGCGCGCGGCCAAGCACCCTCGAGCAGATCAGCCCGGTTGGTGGTCAGCAGGAACGTGACGTCAGCCTCCGGCTCGAGGCCATCCATCTGGTTGAGCAGCTCGAACAGCATCGACTGGTCTCCGTCGCCGTTGTCACGTTCCATCGCGATCAGGTCGATGTCCTCGATCACCACGATCGCCGGGTTGAGTGTGCGCGCGACCGAGCACGCCATTGCCAAAGCCTGGATGCCCTCGCCGGTCAAGACCAGCACGGTGTGCTCGGCAGGCGGCCCATCAAATGGAGGATGAGATGGGTCTTGCCGGTGCCCGGAGGCGCGTAGAGCAGGACGCCCCGGCGCAGATGTTGGCCGGCCGCGCGTAGCGCAGAGGTATGCCGAGCCAACTGCACGATCTGTCGGTCCACCTGGTTGAGGACTTCGTCTGGCAGGACGATGTCGTCGGCGTCGACCTGCGGCCGGGCAAGTACCTTCACCGTGGAGTATTGGCTGTCGAACATGTCCTCGGCGAAGGTCAGGACCTTGCCCCGATAGACGTTGCGCTCCAGGGCGAGATCCGCGATCCGGTCGAGGAGCGCGTGAGCCACTGACTGGCCGGTCGCCAGGGCCTGGAATTGGATCTGCGGCATACCCCGCTCGCCCATCGTGCGCAGCAGAACGGTTGAGCAGACCGGTCTGAGTGTTCACCACGTCGGATCCGAGACGATCTGGTCCAGGGCGCGCTGGAGGTTGGGCAATTCGAATGTGGGCCAATGTCGCGAGGTCACCGCCTCGCCGATATCGCCCTGCAGGTGCTCGGTGATCAGGTCGCCGGGGTTCTGGGCATCCATCGCTCGCGCCGGCCGAGCTAATCTGCTGCTGCCGCCCGAAGCAGGCTCGACATGTCGGACCAGCGCGGACGCTATTTGCCACGCCCACGTGCATCGCCGGTCTCGACCGCCGCAGAATAGGCCACTCCGCCCATGTCCGGTCCACCTTCGACGTCCGGTTGATAGGCAAGCCACCCGAATTCTTCCTCGTTCATGCCGCCGATCTTGGATTCCTTCTCCGCTGACCCATCGGCTGCGCGTTCACAGCGTGAGGAGCCCCAACGGGACGACGCCGACTCCCTCGCTGCGGCGGTAGGCGTGCGGCCCCGTGTTGATGATGATGGTGTCGAGCAGTCGCTCACCGAGCCGGTCGGCCAACCAGTGCAGGTGCTTGGTGTCCTGGTCAGCGATCGTGGACGACAGTTTGACCTCAATAGCAAGGACGCGGCCGTCGTCACGGACCAAGACGAGATCGACCTCGTGATCGCCGTTTCGGGTGCGTAGGTGGTGGACCTGCGCTTCCGCTGCCTGCGCGGGGACTCGAACGCAGAGCGCGACCAGCGACTCGAAGAGATGGTCGAGCATGGTTCCGGATTGAGGGCCGACCGGGGTTCCTGCCCCGTCCAGGAGGGCGTCCAAGCCCAGACCAAGGAGTCGGGCGCTGAGCGCGGGGTCGGTGAGGTGGTGCTTGGGACTCTGACCCAGCCTGGTCAGCAGGTTGCCGCCAGGGATCCATGCCGGGACGGAGTCAATGAGCCAGAGAGAGGTCAGCACGTCGCGGTAGGCGATGGACGTGGAGCGGGCTGGCTTGTCCGCTTGGCCTGGGGTCGCGGCGTCCAGGATCTGGGAGTAGTTGGCGCTGGTCGCCGTTGCGGCCGCGTAGGCCCGCAGCCATGCGAGCACGGACTCCGGTTTTCGCACCGCCAAACCTTGTTCCGGGATGTCGCGGTCGACGGCATTGCGCAGGTAGGAATCGAGTTGGAAGCGACGGGCCCGCTCGGATAGCTGTCGTAGGGCCGGGAAGCCGGAGCGGATGATCTCCTCGGCGTAATCGCCCAGTCCGAGACTGCACGACCCGTCCAGTGCAGGGCGACGGCCGGAGAGCAGGGCACGAAGACTGATGGTCGGTTGAGCCGAGCCGCGCTCAGCCAGCGTCATTGGCCTCATCTGTAGTCGACCGATCCGGCCCGCTCCCGAGTGGGCGGTGGCTTCCGGTGCTGGTGAGGCGCTGCCAGTGAGGAGGAACTGCCCGCCACTAGGATCGGCGTCGACAGCCCGGCGCACCACATCCCACACTTCGGGGACCTTCTGCCACTCATCGATCAGCAAGGGTCGGGGACGACGTATAACGAGCTCGGGGTCAGCGGCCACCGCGCCCCTGTTGGCTTTGGAGTCCAGTCTGAGAAGGGCATCTACATGGTGTTCGGCCGTTGTGGTCTTCCCCACACCTTTGGGGGCCGTCGATCGCGATCGCCAGCACCTGCCCGAATAGTTCGTCGAGCTCCTCATCGAGTACCCGTCGCGTGTAGTCCCGTCCCGAATCATACAAAACGCAGGTATTTTGTCAGTCAATTGGCAGGCTTGGTGCCGGTCAATCCGCAGGCGGCGGCACTGCTGGCCCCTGGCGTGGCTCGCGGTCGGTGCCGGTGGACCGCGAAATAGTCGAGCGACTGGCTGACGGAGTTGATTCCAGAGTTGAGTGGAATACGCTCAACTCTGGGATAGTTGTTGCCTCTAGACATGTCACGCATGTGCCGACGACCAGGAAGGGGACGGCATACCCATGGATCTTTCGTTGACCACCAAGGCCCAGGAGGCCCTTTCAACTGCAGTGCGTGAAGCAGCGACTGCAGCCCACGCCGCCGTCGAACCCGCCCACCTGCTCAAAGCGCTCGTCGAACAACCCGACACCACCACCGGACCCCTGCTGCAGTCCGTTGGGTCCACTTTGGCGAGCGCCGCGCTGGCCGCTGACAAGGCCCTCGCCGGTATGCCGACCGTGGCCGGAAGCAGCGTCGCGAACCCGCAACTGTCGCGGGCTTCGTTGGCCACCCTGACCGCAGCCCAACACGCCATGAAGGGTCTGGGCGACTCGTTTATCTCCACCGATCACCTGCTCTACGCACTGGCCAAAGACCGAGCGTTAGGACTGGACGCCGACGCGATCCTCGAGCAGATCCCGGTCATCCGAGGTGGGGCCAAGGTCGACACCGTCGACCCCGAGGCGACCTACGACGCACTGCTCAAATACGGCACCGACCTTACCGACATGGCCCGCAACGGCAAGCTCGACCCGGTCATTGGCCGCGACGCGGAGATCCGTCGCGTCGTTCAAGTCTTGTCGCGTCGCACCAAGAACAACCCGGTCCTGATCGGCGAGCCCGGTGTCGGCAAGACCGCAGTGGTCGAGGGCCTTGCCCAACGCATTGTGGCGGGCGATGTGCCCGAGTCACTGCGGGGCAAGCAACTCATCTCCCTCGATCTGTCGGCGATGGTCGCCGGCGCGAAATACCGCGGCGAGTTCGAGGAGCGCCTCAAAGCCGTGTTGGCGGAGATCAAGGCCAGCGACGGGCGCGTCGTCACCTTTATCGACGAACTGCATACGGTGGTCGGGGCAGGAGCCAGCGGCGAGGGGGCGATGGATGCCGGCAACATGCTGAAGCCCCTGCTGGCCCGAGGGGAGTTGCGGTTGGTCGGCGCGACCACGCTCAACGAATACCGCGAGCGCATCGAGAAGGACGCCGCACTCGAGCGCCGGTTCCAGCAGGTGTATGTCGGGGAGCCCAGCGTCCCCGACAGCATCGCCATCCTGCGCGGACTCAAGGAGCGATACGAAGCGCACCATAAAGTCTCGATCGCCGACTCGGCGTTGGTGGCCGCCGCGTCGCTGTCCGACCGATACATCACCGGACGCCAACTGCCCGATAAGGCCATCGACCTCGTCGATGAGGCGGCGTCACGACTGCGGATGGAGATCGACTCCTCGCCGGTCGAGATCGACGAACTGCGCCGCACCGTCGACCGCCTGATGATGGAGGAGTTGCACCTTGCCGGCGAGAGCGACGAGGCCTCTAAGGAACGCCTGGCGACGTTGCGGGCCGACCTCGCCGATAAACAAGAGGAGTTGGCCGCGCTCGATGCGCGCTGGCAGCAGGAGCGCTCGGGTCTGAACCGGGTCGGTGAGCTCAAGCAACACCTCGATGAACTTCGCACCACCGCCGAGCGACTTCAGCGAGAGGGCGACTACGAGGGGGCCTCGCGGGTGCTCTACGGCGAGATCCCGGCCACCACGGCAGAGCTGCAGGCTGCTCAGGAGGCTGAGTCAAGCTCGGTGTTGACCGAGCAGGAGCCGATGGTCAAAGACGAAGTCGGGGCCGACGACATCGCCGAGGTCATCAGCGCCTGGACCGGCATCCCGGCGGGTCGACTGCTCGAGGGCGAAACAGCCAAACTGCTGCGGATGGAGGAGGTCCTCGGTGAGCGTCTGATCGGGCAGCGCAATGCCGTCCAGGCGGTGAGCGATGCCGTACGCCGATCCCGCGCGGGCATCTCCGACCCCGACCGACCGACCGGTTCGTTCCTGTTCCTCGGCCCGACCGGAGTCGGCAAAACCGAGTTGGCCAAGGCACTTGCAGACTTCCTGTTCGACGATGAGCGGGCGATGGTGCGCATCGACATGTCGGAGTATGCCGAGCGTCACGCGGTCGCCCGTCTGGTCGGTGCCCCCCCTGGGTACGTCGGCTACGACGAGGGTGGTCAGCTCACGGAAGCGGTGCGCCGCCGTCCGTACTCGGTGGTGCTGCTGGATGAAGTGGAGAAGGCGCACCCGGAGACCTTCGACGTGCTGCTGCAGGTGCTTGACGATGCCCGGTTGACCGACGGCCAGGGCCGCACCGTCGACTTCCGCAACGTGATCCTGGTGATGACCTCGAACCTCGGCAGCCAGTTCCTGGTCGATCCCACGACGGACGTAGCGACCAAGCACGAGCAGGTCATGGCTACCGTGCGGACCGCGTTCAAGCCCGAGTTCTTGAACCGGCTGGACGAGGTAGTGGTCTTTGGCGCGTTGAGCCGCGACGAGTTGGCGACCATCGTCGGGCTCCAGGTCGACCTGTTGGCTCAGCGGCTGGTTGACCGCCGAATCGCCCTGCGCGTGACCGAGGCCGCGGCCGACTGGCTGGCCCAGCGCGGGTTCGACCCCGCATACGGTGCTCGTCCGTTGCGCCGGTTGATCCAGACCCAGATCGGGGATCGGCTCGCCAAGGGACTGCTCAACGGTGACGTCCGCGACGGGTCGTCGGTCACGGTCGATGTCGACGAGGCGGCAGACAGCCTGCTCTTGAGTTGACGCCGTCGGGGCGCGGCCCGCTATACGAGCTGAACGTTTCCTGTTGCCGGATGCTCCCGTGCGTGTGACTCTGTTGGGGCAAGCGAATTGCTCGTTTGATGCCCAAGACGCTCATATGATGCCCACCAACGGCGGAGGGACCCTCGTGGCTCAGGACACAGAAGCTGATATCGACCGGCACATCGACCGGATGGATTCCGAGCAACTTCCCGCTGGGGAGCACGAAACGCACGGGGTGGGGCACTTTGCCGGCCTCTACGCGGCGGAGAACGTCGCGGGAACGGAGTTCATCTTCGGGGCGACCTTCGTCATCCTCGGTGCCTCGATCGTGGACGTCCTGGTCGGCCTGGCCATCGGCAACCTGCTCGCGGTGTTGAGCTTCCGATTCTTGGCCGCGCCGATCGCCGTGGGCACGCGGATGAGCGTCTACACCTATCTGAGCCGGGTTGCTGGCGGGGTGACCTCGAAGCTGTTCAACGGTCTCAATGCCTTCCTCTTCGCGATCATCTCGGCAGCCATGATCACGGTGTCGGCCACCGCCTTCCGCCTCGTTCTCGACTTCGAGCCGCAGACGGAGCCCTTCCCCACGAGCCTGAGCTTCATTATCCTTGCGCTGGCGTTCGGCTCGGTTGCCGTGCTGGTCGCGGCCTTCGGCTTCAACGCTCTGGCCGAGTTCGCAAGCATCTGTGCGCCCTGGCTGGTGACCATGTTCGCCGTCGGCGGCCTCGTCATGCTCCCGGCGGTCTCCCAGGCGGCCACGGGCTCGACCATCGTGGACGGGTGGTCTGGGTTCCTGGAGATGGGGGAGAGTGAGATCTTCACCGGCCAGACGCCCGATGGTGAAGCAGGCATCACCCTACTCGGGATTATCGGGTTCTCCTGGGGGGCTAACAGTTTCGCGCACACGGGCATGATCGACATGTCGCTACTGCGATACGCCAAGAAGAGTTGGTACGGGTACATGTCGGCCACTGGGATGTTCCTGGGTCACTACATGGCTTGGATTTCGGCAGGTTTCATGGGGGCGGCCGCGGCCGTGATCGTGAAGATCAGCATCGTCGACATCGAGCCCGGGAACGTCGCGTTTCAGGCGCTGGGGTATGCCGGCCTGGTGGTGGTCGTAGTCGCTGGCTGGACGACGGCCAACGCCAACCTGTACCGCTCCGGGCTGGCCGCCCAGGGCGTCGTCACCACGCTCTCGCGTAGGAAGGCGACCCTGATCATTGGCGTGATCGTGCTCGCGGCCAGCGTCTTCCCGTTCATCTACCGCAACTACCTCATCTTCGTGACGTATGCCGGGATCACCCTGGTGCCGATCGGTGGAATTCTCTTCGCCTCGTTCTGGATCCTGCCGCGACTCGGGTTGACCACCGACTGGGCGCGCTACAAGGGGGTAAGCAACATCCCGGCATTGCTGGCTTGGGGGATAACGCTTGCCCTCGCGGCGTTGTCGGTCGGCTTCGGCCTCATGCCCGTGTACTTCGCGTTCGTGCCTGCCTTCATCTTGAGCATCATTCTGTATGTTGTTCTCGCCAGGATGATGGGTGCCGCGGACTCCTACCCCGACGGCGCGGCCGCCGACGAGTTCTTCGATGAGCGGGTCAAAGTGCGGCAGGACAAGCAGGCCGAGGACGCTCACACTGATGCCGACACACGAGACCGGACGACGTTGACCGGCGCGCTGAAGGTGGTCTGGATTCTCGATCTTCTCGTCGTCTTCTCGGCCGCTATTTTCCTGCTCTTCTCCAGCCCGGACGTGGCTGCATACGAAGCGCACCGGGACCAGTTCTTCTGGATTGCCGGTGCTGGCACCGTCATCTACTTCGTCTGCGCCTACTGGGAGCTTCGCCGTCGCAAGGCCCACACCAAGCAGGTGTTGGCCGAGGTCGCTTCCTAGCGGCGAGGCCACGTCAACTCAGAAATCGAGGAGATCATTAGGTTTGCCATGTCGGCGACCGGACGGTACTCCAAGGTCTGGTAGATATCGGTTCGATGTCGGATTGGCCTGGTCGGTGAACAGGCACGGCCGCGCCCAGGTCGAGGATGCGCTGTGACACCTCCGCGACGGGCAGCGCTGGTATAACCGTGACCACGATGCTTTAGGGGCGTGTAGACGGGGGAGATCCGCGCCGCTCCGAAGTTGACCGCGTTCATGGCGGTCAGGTGTACAGGACAACTTTCTTCATCGACCCATATCCAGAGCCGTCCATCTCCGATGACGCGAATCCGGGAGTCTCGACTCGGAGCCTGGTGATCGCTTGCACCAGGGGGACGACCGGCTCGACGCCGCCGATGCGTCCGGTCATCTCCTCAGCGAACAATGACCCCACCAGCCTGCGCAATGTTTTTCTGATCAGCGGCATGGCGATGGGCAATCGTTGAGATCACGCTGCTCAGGACCGAGGAGCCTGGAGCCCTTCAGTTGCCCTGATCGCTGGTGAGGCCGAGGGCTCCGGCTGTCCGCGCAAGTCGCTTGTCACGCGTCCACAACCGAGCTCGGGGTGTCAACAAGGTCGCAGCGAGGAGGTGCGCATCGACGTACCCGATGGCACATTCGAACAGATGCTTGCTTTCGATCAGTGTCAAAACCTCGTCGTTGGTCGCGACCGTCGCGTGCGGAAGGTTCTCGAGAAGCCCAAGAATCTCCGCTCGTTGTGCGAGGTGACCGAGCGCCAACTCCCAGGCCACCCAGGGATGCCCAGCGCCCGGCCGTCGCGGAGGAGACCGGTAAGCCTGGGGTCGCCGACCCGGAAGTGATCGATCCAGATCGACGTGTCGACGAGAATCAATCGGGGGTCGTCTGTCGGCGCGGCGCGGGTTGTGCTTGGGGATCGCTGGCCCCTAGCTGCGCAAGCCGCTTCGCGCTCTCACGCTCGATCAAGGCCCGTAGCGCTTGGCGCACAAGTGCGGTCTTCTCGTTGGTCCCGGTCAGTCTTTGCGCCTCGGTGACGAGATCGTCGTCCAGGGCGAGGGTGGTCCTCATGAGCCTCTTTGTGCATCGTGTGAACATCGAATGATGACTGTATCCGTGCTTCATCTCCTGTGAGGCACGATAGGCGGATGGATCCAACTATTGGATCGCTATAACCATGATCGTCGCCCTCGTCTTGCTCGGACTCTTGTATGGGTATCTCCGCTCGGAACTGTCGCAACGACCGGATGACGAAGGTGCGGGCCGCAAGAAGAAGCGGAAGAAGTAGCTGCGGCTAACGTCGCGCACAGAAGCCTACGTGAGGGCATACCCTAGCGGTATGATGTTGGGATGACGACGCAGATGACGGTGCGCATCGACGATGAGTTGGCTCACTTCGTGGATGCGAGCGGTAAGAACGGTGAAGGCAGTCGGGCCCAAGTGATCAGCGCCGCCCTTCGTCACGAGATGCGCCGACGGGAAGCCCAGCGCGACGCGGAGATCTACGTCCGACACATCGATCCGGAGTTGGAGTCCGACGCCTACGAACGGTGGTCCCAGCGCAACGTTGCCGAGGCAATGAGCGACCTCGACTGATGCACACCATGTGGCTGGCTCATCTCGATAAGCCGCGACCAGTGGTCGTGCTGACGCGTCAGGAAGTCTTGGAAGTGCGAGCAATGGTCACGGTCGCGCCGATTACCTTCACCGTGCGCGGGCTCAGCAGTGAAGTTGCTGTGGGACAACGCAATGATCTGGATCACGAGAGCGTCGCCAACGTTGACTTGATCACCACCATCTCCCGTGCCGCGCTGATCAGGCCGCTCGGGGCGCTGGTGCGCGATCAGGAACGCGAGCTGGCTCGCGCCATTCACGCCGCTTTCGACCTCGACTAGCGGTCAGATGGTCGGGCCAGGGCAGGTCAGGGGTGGACGGCATACTAGGGGACGTCCGAACGAACTACCGAGGCGCACGAAGCCATCAGGAGCAGGGGAATCATGAGTTGTCGCACCGCACGCCGTGGATCGTGCTCGCACGTCTGGACCGCTGGACTGATCGCTGCTGCGCTGACGAGCGTGGCTGCGTGCTCCGATGAAGGAGAGCGCCAGACGGAGGAGGAAGCGACTGTCGCCCCGACCGCGCAAGACCGGCTCGACGAGGCGTATGACGTGTTGGCCGAGGCTGGCTCGGTCAGCCTGATCCTGGAGGGCAGCGACCTCCCAGAAGAGGAAAGTGCCTACGTCATCAAGGCAGACGGATCGGGCACGACGACGCCGCCGGCCTTCGACGGCACCATCACCGCCAAGATCGCTGGCGTGCAGGCTGATGTGCCAACGGTCGCGGTCGACGGCGAGCTATTCGTGAAGTTGCCGTTCAGCCCGATCTTCACCTCGGTCAGCCCCGAGAGCCTCAACGTGCCCGACCCGGCTCGGCTCTTCGACCCCGAGGTCGGCGTGGTGTCGCTGTTGTCGCAAACGGACAGTGCGGAGTTCGGCGATCAGAGCCGGGTAGGCAGCGAAATCGTGCAACAGATCTCCGGCGCGCTGTCCGGTGAGCTGATCGTCGACCTGCTCAACGTCGGCACCGACGACGGCGAGTTCGACGTGGTCTACGGCCTCATCGAGGACGATTGGGAAGTGCGTACCGTCACGCTGACCGGCGAGTTCTATCCGCCCGCCACCTCGACATACACGCTGACCATGGACGACTACGGCGTGCCGGTCACCGTCACCGCTCCTTGATCACCTGCTCCCCCGCACCAATGAATCGCGACACCTCGTGAACTCTGACGACGCAGGTATGCCGAGCTCGCGCCAAGCCACTGCCGTGTCCAGCCGGCGGCCTCGGTTGCTGCTCGCGGTCGCTGCGCTCGCGGTGATGCTGGCGGCCGCAGACACGTATGTCGTCGTGCTGGCTCTGCCGGACATGATGGCAGGAGCGGGTTTGGGCATCGAGTCGCTGCAGCGCGGCACGCCGATCATCTCGGGGTTCCTCTTGGGCTACATCGCGGTGCTGCCGCTGATCGGGCGGCTAGCTGATATGGTCCCGCGCCAGCGCATCCTCATCGCGTGCCTGCTGATCTTCGCGGTGGGGTCGGCCGTCACCGCCGTCGCCGTCGAGTTGCCGGTCATGGTGGGCGGGCGCTTCCTACAGGGTGTGGGCGGCGGGGGACTGGTGCCCGCAACGTTGGCCCTCGTGGCCGACCTGTGGCCACCGGGCAAGCGAGGTCTGCCGTTGGGCATCGTGGGCGGAGTGCAGGAGCTCG
Organism: Dermatophilaceae bacterium; assembly: GCA_041746935.1. Taxonomy (GTDB): domain Bacteria; phylum Actinomycetota; class Actinomycetes; order Actinomycetales; family Dermatophilaceae; genus Ornithinicoccus. The sequence goes on along the minus strand of JBGTGC010000127.1, from coordinate 12,548 downwards.
GCGCCGTGATGGGACCGTTGCTCGGAGCAGCAGTGTTGCTGGTCAGCTCCTGGCGCGGCATCTTTTGGCTGAACGTAGCGTTGGGTCTGCTGTTCTGCCTGGGGGTCCTCGTGGTCTCCGGACGCACTAGCAACACCCGGACGTCAGGTTCGCCGTCACAGCCGCCGCCATCCGCGCGGAGCCCGAGGCCCATAGCGATCGTGGCGATCGGTCTCGTGGTGATCGCGGTGGTGCTGAGCGTCCTCACCCTCACGCCGCCGGACTCGTTGGTCACGTCGGTGGCCTACGGCGAGCCGTTCATCCCGTTTGCCGACGGTTCCTCGTCGCGGGTGGCGACTCCGGTGGGTCTCGCCGCCGGTGCCGTGTGGGTGGTCATCATCGCCATCACCGCCCGGTCCTGGCTGCCCCCGCTGATCCGCGCTGACCTGCTCGGGGCCAGCCTCATCGCCATCGCCTTGGGCAGCGTCGTCTTGACGTTCTCCACGGCCGACCCGGAGGTCGAAGTCCTCGGCCCGTGGGGGCTGTGGCTGGTGCCCGTCGGCATCGTTGCCATTGCTGCCTTCGCGGTGCGACAACGCATGGCTTCCGACCCGTTGATCGGCCCCGACGTGGTGCAACGCCGCGTCTGGCCGGCGCTAGCGGTGAGTGTGCTTGTCGGTGCCGCCATCGTGGCCATCGTCGTCGACGTGCCCTTGCTGGCCCGCCTAGACGGAGAGTCCACGCAAACCCAAGCTGCATTCGTCTTGGTCCGCTTCCTTGTCGCTGTGCCCGTGGGTGCAGTGATCGGCGGAATCTTTCTTCGTTGGGTCGCCCCCGGCCTCGTTGCGGCTGGGGGTCTCGCGATGGCCACGGGTGGACTCGCCGTGATGACCGCGTGGACGGTGAGTTCGCTGTCCGAAGGCATCGCCACGACACTCACCTTGGGTGCCGTAGGTGTGGGGGTCGGCCTGGCCATCGCGCCGGTCAACGATGCGGCACTCGCTGACGCCCCCGCATACGCGCACGGCACCGTCAGCTCGCTGGTTGTAGTGGCCCGCATGGTGGGCATGGTCGTCGGTTTGGCGCTGCTCACGGCCGTGGGGTTGCGCCGGTTCTACGAGGCGGTAGCACTGCTGCCGGACCCGAGCGATGATCAAGCGCTGCTGGCGGCCGGGGTGGTTCAGGTGCAGACGGTCTTCACCGGCGCCGCCCTCGCGGCGGGATTGGCCACCCTGGTCGCGCTGGGCCTCGGAATCACGGCTCAACGCTCCGCTTCACCTGTCGAGTCTGCGCCTGTCACACTGCCTAGATGAGCACTTCGCTACGCCTGGTCGGAGATCCCGAAGCCGACCGCCTGTTGACCGCCAATCCCTTTGCGCTGCTGCTCGGGATGCTGCTCGATCAGCAGATCCCGATGGAGGTGGCCTTCGCTGGACCCCGCAAACTCGCGGAGCGTCTCGGCACGGTCGACCCGGCGATGATCGCGGCGATGGACCCCGAAGAGTTCGTCACCGTGTGCGCGACCCCGCCTGCAGTGCACCGCTTCCCAGCTTCGATGGGCCGCCGGGTGCACGAACTGGCATCATCGATCATGCGCACGTATCGCGGCGACACCGAGGCCATCTGGACCGAAGGCGATCCCGACGGCGCGCTTGTGCTGAAACGGCTGAAGGCGCTGCCCGGGTTCGGCGATCAGAAGGCCAAAATTTTCCTGGCGCTGCTCGGCAAGCAGTGCGATCTGCAGGCTCCCGGGTGGCGTGAGGCTGCTGGCGACTACGGCAAGGACGATGCTCGTATGTCGATCGCGGACGTGGTCGATGACGAAACCATGGCCCTGGTCCGGGCCTGGAAGCGGGAGAAGAAGGCGGCAGCCAAGGCCGCGAAACCTGCCTCTGCTGAGCACAAACCCGCACGGCAGTAGGAGTGGCCAGCGTTTGGACCGAGCGGGGGATGCCTGCTCTGGTCGGAGTCACGGTGACCGGATTTGCTGGCTATGCGGCGCTGTTGCCGACCACCCCGCTGTGGGCAGTGGAGGGCGGAGCGAGCGAGGCCGGTGCCGGGTTCGTCAACGGGGTGTTGCTGCTCTTCACGGTCTTGACCCAACTGTTCGTGCCAGGGCTGCTACGCCGATACGGCTGGGCCGTGGTGATGTCGGCTGGTATGGCCCTGATGGGGATCCCCGCTCTGCTGCACATCCTCAGTGACGCGTTGGCCCCTATCCTGGTGCTGTCGGCGATCCGTGGGGTCGGCTTCGGCATCTTGACGGTCACCGGCTCGGCGGCGGTGGCCGAGTTGATCGAACCGACGCGACGCGGCAAAGCTATCGGTGCCTACGGGTTGGCCATCGCGTTGCCCAACCTGATCGTCTTGCCGCTGGCCCCGTGGGTGGCGCAAACATGGTCGTTCACCTGGGTGTTCATCGTCGCGGGGTTGCCGCTGGTGGGCATCCCCTTCGTGATCGCCTTAGGTCGGGTGCTGCATACCCCGCCAGCCGAGCCGGATCAGATGGAACCTGGCGCAGTTGCGCCACAACCGGCCGATGTCGGCGAGCCAGGCGTCGAAGACGCTGGGGCCGAGGGTCACGCGAGCGCGAGCGTCGAGGTGATGAGCGTGCAGACGGCATACGTGCGGCTGTTGATCCCGACCGTCTTGCTGCTGGGGGTCACCCTGAGCGGCGGAGCCCTGACCACTTTTGCGCCCCAGATGGTCGACAGTGGTGCGGCCTCGACGGCCGCCCTCTTCGGGATCGGCGCGACCGCAGCCATCTCGAGGTGGGGGATGGGGGGGCTATCGGACAGGTTCGGCGCCCATCGGTTCATCTGGCCGCTGACGCTGCTGACCGTTTTCGGTATGGCGCTGTGCGCTTGGTCGGTGGCGATCGCCACACCGTCAATAGAGGTGCTCGTCGTCTTTGTGGTGGCTGCCTGCCTGGTCGGCATCAGCTACGGCGGGCTGCAAAATCTGACTCTGGTGGTGGCCTTCGAGGTTGTCTCGCGGACCCATTTCCGGCTGGCCAGTGCGGTATGGAACGTCGGCTTCGACCTCGGGACTGGCCTGGGGTCCGTGCTGGTGGGGCTGCTGGCGGCGGGATTCGGGTTCGGCACGGCACTGCTCGTGGCCGCCGCGGTCAGCGCCTGCACCCTGCCGTTCGCCTTCATCCGCGCTCGCCCCGTCGCGTAGCCGATCACCCCACCCCATCCGCCGTGCGCCCGTTTACTCGTCTGGTGCTGCACTGCAGCGCAACACCAGACGGACAAACGGGCTCACGACGCGAAGACCAACTCAGGACAGGTTGATGATGACGGGTGCATGGTCGCTGGCGCCCTTGCCTTTGCGCTCCTGGCGGTCGATTGAGGCTGACTCGGCCCGAGCGGCAAGGGCAGGCGAGCCCAGACAGAAGTCGATCCGCATCCCGCGCTTCTTCGGGAAGGCCAACTGCGTGTAGTCCCAGTACGTGAACGTGCCAGGACCAGGGGTATGCGGCCTCGTCACGTCTGCATACCCGGCCTCGACCACGCCGACAAAGGCAGACCGCTCCGGCTCACTGACGTGTGACTTGTCGACGTAATAGTCCATCGACCAGACGTCCTCATCCTGCGGCGCGATGTTCCAATCGCCCATTAATGCGATCTGTGCTTGTGGATCGTCGGCCAGCCAGCCAGCAGCATCGACGCGCAACTGCTCCAACCAGGCCAGTTTGTAGTCCATATGTGGATCGCCCAGACCGCGGCCGTTCGGCACATACAGCGACCAGACTCTCACCCCGTTGCACACCGCAGAGATGGCGCGAGCCTCGGAAACCAGCGGGTCACCCCACTGCGGCATGTCGGCGAAGCCCTCTTGCACGTCCTCGATGCCGACCCGGGAGACGATCGCTACGCCGTTCCACTGGTTGAACCCCAGGTGCGCGACCTCATACCCGGCCACTTCGAAGGCCAGCAACGGGAACTGGTCGTCGCGGCACTTCGTCTCTTGGATGGCCAACACGTCGACGTCGTGCCGCTCCAAAAAGGCGACGACGCGGTCCACGCGGGCTCGGATGCTGTTGACGTTCCAGGTAGCAATGCGCACCGCCCCACTGTAGGTGGACTGGGTGCCGGTGCAACGGCGATACCGTGTCGGGCATGGGAACTGCATTGGTGACCGGCGCCTCGGCCGGACTAGGTCGGGCATTGGCCATCGAGATCGGTGCACGAGGTCACGACGTGGTCCTGGTGGCCAGAGACGCAGACCGACTGGGCGCGTTGGCCGAGGAGATCACCAAGTGGTATAGCGTCCAGACCGACGTGTTGATCGCTGACCTTTCCGACCGGGAACAGTTGCAGCACGTGGCCGATCGGGTCGCCGATCGCGAGCGGCCCATCGACCTCTTGGTCAACAACGCCGGTTTCGGGATCAACCACGACTTCAGCACCGGTGACCTCACCGTCGAAGAGCGCGCCATCGACGTGATGATCCGGGCGGTCCTGGTGGCCAGTCACGCTGCTGTCGGAGCCATGCGTGAGCGCGGCCACGGAGCAATCCTTAACGTTTCGTCGGTGGCCTCGTTCACCGTGGTCGGCAGTTATTCGGCGATCAAAGCCTGGACCACCACGTTCTCCGAGGCCCTCGCCGTCGAGCTTGCAGACACCGGCGTCACCGTGACCGCGCTGTGCCCAGGGCTGATCCACACCGAGTTTCACGAGCGTGCGCAGATGGACATGCCGGAGATGCCCGAACGCATGTGGCTCGATGCCCACCGGGTGGCTCAAGATGCCCTGGCCGACGTGTCGGCAGGCAAGGTCCTGTCGGTGCCTTCGGCCGAATACAAGGCGATGTCGACGATGCTGCGAGCCCTGCCGCGTCCGCTAATGCGCAAGATGTCCCGTCAGATGACGATGGCCCGTCGCTAACCGGCGAAAGTCCGCGATAGTCCATAGGGTTGGACGTCAGAGCGAGTTGGTGACCTCCCTACGGAAGAAGGTTCTAGCGATGGATGAGCTCAAATGGGGCGTGGTCGGCCCCGGTCGGATCGCCCGTAGCGTCGCCGCAGACTTCGAGCACGTTGACGGATCTCGAATGGTGGCCGTGGCCTCGCGTTCACTGGACCGATCGACGGCGTTTGCGCAAGAGTTCGGCGTCGAGCGAGCCCACGGAAGTTATCGCGCAATCATCGAAGACCCCGACGTGGATGTGCTTTACATCGCCACGCCGCACCCCCAGCACCTCAAGATTGCGCTGGCTGGCGTGGCGGCGGGCAAGGCAGTCCTTGTGGAGAAGAGCCTGACGGCCACCGTGGCTGGCGCTCAGCGGCTCGTTGACGCTGCTCGCGAGCACAAGGTGTTTGCCATGGAGGCCATGTGGACACGCTTCCAGCCCGCGGTCGTGGCCGCTCGTGAGGTGATCGCGGCGGGGGACATTGGGGAGGTACGGGCAGTCCAGGCTGATCTGGGGGTCCAGCGTCAGTTCGACCCCAACGACCGGTTGTTCAACAAGGACCTGGCCGGCGGTGCGATGCTCGACCTCGGCGTTTATGTCGTCTCACTGGCGCAACACTTCCTCGGCGACCCGGATCGGATGGAGCTCGTGGGCACCCTGGCCTCCACGGGCGTCGACCTCGACTCCTCGATCCTCTTGGGCTACGACGACGGACGGGCCGCGACCCTCATCTGCTCGCTGCGTGGGCCCAGCCCCGGCGCGGCACGGATCATGGGGACCGACGGATGGATCGACATACCCCCGCGGTTCCATCACCCCACGTCCATCGTCGTCACCCGCGGCGGGCAGGACCCTGAGACCATCGACGCGCCTCCGCTGGGTGCTGGTTACAGCCACGAACTGATCGAGGTTAGTGACTGCATGCGCGCCGGATTGACCGAGTCGGCAATCATGCCGTTGTCGGATTCGTTGACCGTGCAGGGCCTGTTGAACGAAGCCTGCGAGCGGCTCGGTGTCTATCACCAGGACGATGAGAGTCTCGACCTGGGGTGAGCGACGACAAACGCTAGGCTCGGTCGCTGTGAGCACCCCACGTGAGCAGTTGCTGTCGATCATCCGTGACCAAGCCATCGTGCACGCGCAGGTGAGGTTGTCCTCGGGCGCGCAAGCCGACTACTACGTCGATCTGCGCCGAGTGACCCTCGATGGGGTGGGCGCTCCCTTGGTCGGTGAGGTGATGCTCGACCTCGTCGCCGACCTGAAGATCGACGCGGTCGGGGGTTTGACCATGGGTGCCGACCCGGTGGCCACGGCGATGCTGCACGCGGCTGCTGCTCAGGGTCGTCGCCTCGACGCGTTCGTGGTGCGCAAGGCAGGGAAAGCCCACGGTATGCAGCAGCAAATCGAGGGTCCATCGATTCAGGGGCGCCGAGTGCTGGTCGTCGAGGACACGTCTACAACGGGCAATTCGCCGCTGGCCGCAGTCGCCGCGTGCCGCGAGGCCGGGGCCGAAGTGGTCGCCGTCGCCGTGATCGCCGATCGTGACAGCGGTGCCGACCAGATCATCGGCGACCAGGGCCTAAACTACCGCGCCGCCTACACCCTGGCCGATCTGGGCTTGGCCTGAGTCAGCCCGACCCGGCCGTAGCTGGTCAGGCCGGAAACATCTTTGCGCTTCTGCACCGGCAAGCCAGCGCGGCCCGAGTCGTAGACGTAGCCGTCGCCCGCGTCAATGGCCACGTGATACGTGCCCCGGAACACCAGGTCGCCCACCTTCGGAGAAGAGACGCGAGTCGTGGCGGCATGGTGCCGGTGTACTTCTGCGAAACCACCCGGGGCAGCACCACACAACCTGCTTGAAGACGTACTGCGTGTAGCCCGAGCAGCCGAACCCGGCGGTCGTCGTGCCGCCGTAGACGTACATGGTGCCGGTGTACTTCTGCGCCCCGGCGATCACTGCGTTGCCGCTGGGGACTGGAGCCTGAGGTGGCTCCGTGCAGGATGTTGGTGGAGAGCTAGCGTCCGCTGCTCATCTTCAGCCAGCGTTGCTGGTCAGCGTCTCGGTGATCTTCGTTCCACGGGGCAACGACTTCACGATGCGGTATGACGTGCTCCCGCCGGAGCGGACGTTGGCCACTGAGACGTTGACGGTGCCGGAGACACGGGTAAGGGCGAGCGGCTGCGATGCCGTCCAGCGGGAGGCGAGCGCGTCCTGGGCGGAGCGTGTCGACCCCGCCACCGAGGTGCAACGGGATGGGCTACGAATCCCGGCGGGGCGGCAGGCATAGGTGTGCACAGCACTTATCTATCCATCCAGTTCTCAAGGGAAACGATCAGGGGTATGGGCACGAGTGAAACCGATTGCAGGGATTCTGACAATCCCCTGTCGTCGCTGGTCAAGGCGACACGACCGTGGAAGACCCCGTCGAAAATGTGATTCTCGTCATCACGACCATGTGATTCAGCAGGTCAGAGGGGCACCCGCCGCATGTGACATTTGTGGCTATTGATTCAGATGTGACGAAGGAATCAGTGTCTCCTGATCACTGGGAAGACGGCCGTGAGCAGCCAACCCCGCCGAAGGTTCTCGGCGGGGCTTCGCTCAGTCATCTATCGTCGCTTGCGATCCCAGTGTGCGAAGCCTGCCGCGCGCGCTGCGTCCTCGCTGTTGAAATAGACCTCAGGAACGGAGGTTTCGTAGCTGGGCGACTCCGGGGTGTGGAAGAGCATCGAGCCGGCGTTGCCCTTGATGTCGTAGCCCGATGGCACCGATCCGTCATCGTTGGGGAAGACCGAACCCGGGCCATAGGGACTAGCGACAACAGCAGGCTCGGACGGCTCTGATTCCTCCGCATCGTCGTCGGCCCACGTCGCGTCCTTTCCGTCGACCACGATGGGCTCGTCCTCGACGACAGGCGCCTCCGCGACTTCACTCGCCGTATCGGCGTCGGCATCGGACTCCTCAGGCTGTTCGAACGACGTCGACTCGTCGTCCTCGAAGTCCTGCTCGGTTCCCTCGCCCTCGACGGTGTCTGCCTCGTGTGCTTCGGTGGTGGCTGAGTAGTCATCGACGTTCACCATGACCACCTCTGGTTCTTCGTCACCGTGTTGCTCGTCCGTGTTGTCGCCTTCTTTTGACTCCACGACCGCGTCGTGATGCTCGGACTCAGCACGATCACTGTGCTCGGCGTCGTGGTCCTGCTCAGCCTCAGGCTCGTCGTCGGTGCCATGCCCTTCAGCGGCGCGGTCGTCTTCTACGGGGTCTGCCTCGGGTGCTTCGGTGGTGGCTGAGTAGTCATCGACGTTCACCATGACCGCTTCTGGTTCTTCGTCACCGTGCTGCTCGGCTTCTACGGGCTCAGCGACCTGGTCGGCGCCGTCGACAACGAGCGCGTCCGAAGCGTCCTCGACAGCGAATTCTTCTGGGTCGCTCGCTGCGGGATGCTCATCGCTCGGCTCGTGATCATCGGCCACGAAGCCGGCCGCGGCGGCATCTTCGGGCACATCGTCGTGCTCGTCGGAACTTGTCTCGACAGGTATGCCGTAAGTTGCGTCGTCATCGTCCATCTGGCTGGCCGGACCCGGGTGGCCCTGGTCGGGGTCGCGGACCTGCGATGTGTCGCCCTCGCCTTCCTCTGGCCCGAGGTTCTCCGAACCCGCGCCGTGATCGGCGATCGGGGCATAGGTCGCGTCGTCCCCCGGCTGGCTGGACGGCCCTGGATGGCCCAGATCCTCATCTCGGTCCTCGCCTGCGTCGCCCTCGCCTTCTTCTGGCCCGAGGTTCTCCGAACCCGCGCCGTGATGCACGAACTCATCACCGTCGCTCTCATCGCCAACAAGGGCCTGCTCGTTCTCGAGATCGAGCATCTCGTCGTGGACGCTCGTTCCGGGGCTCGCGGTGCCAAGGTCGTGCGGCTCGGCAGGAGAGTCTGCAACCGGCTGGAGCGTTCCCTCCGCGGGTGCCTCGGCATACGTGGTCTCGGACGCGAAGTCTTCGGTGTGCGGCTCGCCGTAGGACATCTGGTCGCGGTCGCCGTTGTCGACCTGACCGAACGGATCGATCTGCTCCACTGGATCAGCTTCAGGCGCAGAGTCTTCGTCATGCTGGTCGAAGGGAGCGTCGAGGGCCTCGCGCTCGTGGTCTTCGGACACCACTGGCTCGTCCTCAACGATCGGCACATCGGCGCCGGTCGCCGTGTCCTGCCTGGCGCCCTCAGGCTCTGAGGGGTCGGCCCCATCCCACACTTCGTCCGGCGTAACCTCGTCATCGCTAGCCTCGTCATACCCGGCCGGGGACAGATCCTCCTCGGTCCGCGCGTCGGCTTCTTGGTCATACAGCGCTGGCCCGGGCGCTACCCCCGTCTCACCGGCGGCCACGTGCTCTCCGCCCGCGTCGTAGCTGGACACTCCGGCCCCGGCACCCCCACCCGCTGCACTCTGATCGTTCGCCGCGTCCTGTCCCATCGCGGGAGAGCGGTCCTGGCCCGAGGCTGGCTTGCGCATCAGCATCCAGATGCCGACCGCGATCAGCAGCACCAGCAGGATGATCAGCAGCCATTGCGTGTTGTCCATGTCGCCGTCCGTTCTTCGTCGATCACGCGGCGCAGGCCGCGAATGGAGGGAGCAAACCGTGCTCCTATGACTGCCACCGTAGTGCGCGTTGCCTGAGGCGGCCATCGGGCCGCGAAGTCAGTGGGAGAATGTTGCGGTGCGCGCCACGGGGCGCGCGTGCAGTCACAACGGCGGGGAAGGCAGTCGAGGTCAGCTGTGAGCGATGATCGGCCCCCGGAGTTGGTCGGCGTCGGGCCCTGGCAGGGTCCCTGGCCAGACGAAGCGGGCTCGCTCCCAATGCATCTCGACCCGGTCCTATTGACCCAGGGTGACCGCCGGAATGTCCTGGACCAATACCGCTATTGGAACCACGACGCGATCGTGGCCGACTTGGACACTCGACGCCATACCGTGCATATAGCGGTCGAGAACTGGGGCCACGACTTCAACATCGGCTCGGTGATCCGCACGGCGAACGCCTTCAACGTGGCCGCCTTCCACATCGTCGGCAAGCGGCGGTGGAATAGGCGGGGGGCGATGGTCACCGACCGCTACCAGCACGAGCACCATCACGCGAGCGTGGCCGACCTAGTTTCCTGGGCGGACGGCATGCCCCTGATCGCGATGGAGAACATCGCCGACGCGGTGCCGCTGGAGACGGCGAGGTTGCCCCACCGGTGCGTGCTGATGTTTGGCCAGGAAGGCCCCGGGTTGACGCCGGGGGCGCTAGCGGCCGCCGATCAGGTCTTGGCGATCTCGCAGTTCGGCTCCACGCGCTCGATCAATGCCGGCGCGGCCGCAGCCATCGCGATGCACGCGTGGATCCGCCAACACGTGTACGACCAGCCTCCGCGCTAAACACGGGGCATCGGGACACCGCCGAGCAGGGGATCAGGACCTGGCCACTGACCCCAGCGCAGCCTGTTGGGTGTCGATAGCGGGAGCAAAGAGGGATATCTCGGTAGCGGTTATGCCGTTACGGGCAGCGGTGCTGCGCCATTGCCCGACCGCATCGGTCACGCGCCTGATGACGTCGGACGCCTGAGTGGGTGAGAGCCGGCACGAGGGGGCAAAATCGGCAAGGGCTTCGATCTCTTGCTCAGCATCCGTCGCCCCCAGGATGCTGGTCACGCGCCGGCGGCCCAGGTCAGGGTTCGGATTGATGTCGAAGACGGGGCTAAGCGTCCACCCGGCCCGCTGGCGAATGAACCCCTGGTTGCGCAGATGGTCATCGGTGTTGTGCACGGCCACGCTGAACACGACGCGGGCGAACAGTTCATGGAGGTCGTTCTTGACCGCCGCGCCGGACTCGGGCAGGGCCTCCGCGATATCTGCGTAGTCGCGCTGATCCCCGTCCCGAGCACCGAGCAGGGTCATGGCGCTGATGTATCCCAAGCGGACATCCTTACCGGCCCGGTCGAACCGCTCCAGCAACAGAACATGGCGCGGGCCGACCTTGGTCAGGTGGCTACGAGGGACGCGCAACCCCGCCTCGCGAGCCACATCGAGCATCGTCTTCTCCCAGGCCATGACGTCCCAGTCGTCGCTGCCGTGCGGGAACTTGGCTAGGAGCAGGTGGCCGTCGTCGCCGCGAACGGATGCCTTGGGCCGAGCGCCACCCAACGATCCGGAGCCAGCGTCCAGCAAAGCCGTGACCGCCTCGAGATCATCACCTGCGGCTCCGCCGCCCACCTTGTCCGCTGACGCAAGCAGCCGAGGCAATGACACGAGTGAGGGGACCCGCGATCCGGGGCGCTGTCGGAGAACGAACCGGGCAGATCGTCGACATACTGCTGCCCGGATTGGCGGACCAGTCCGGGCTCGAGGTCATAGCCGTTTGGATCGGCCACGTATGCCGGGTCGTACACGAAGGTCGTGCTCACCCGCCCGCGTCCTACCGTGAAGTAGGCAACTCCAGCGGGCACGGCACGGCCATCGATATCGACGCACACACGCAATTCGCTCAATGGCGTACCCGCTTGGGCAGCGCTGCGGAGGCGCGAGCACGTCCGAGGTCGGTCTGGTAAGGGTCGAGTGCCTCGACCAATCGGTCGAGCGCGCCCAAGGCCCGAGCAACCCCGAGGACGTTTCCCATCGATACCGCCGGGTCGCCGTGCTCGAGGCGTCGCAACGTGTCCCGGGAGATGTTGGCCCGCTCGGCGACCTGGACGGCAGTCAGGTCTTGCATGCGTCGCCAGGCACCGAGTTGGGTGCCAATGTCAGCGGCAGCACGCTGGATGCGCACGGGCCTGTCGGTCATGACAAGCAGCAATCGGTCGTCCCGAGGCTTATAAAGACTGACACGTCAGTCTCTATAGCGCCTTTGGCCCCACGCGTCAGACATTAACTCGAGGTTTGGCTCTCAGCGCCCGGAGACTGCCGCCGCCAAGTTCGACAGCGAGTCCTCCAACTGCTCTTGCGTGACCAGCGGGAAGGAGATCTTTGACAGCAGGTCTTGATCGGTCACACCTGACCAGTCGTAGGTGAGACGTACGTCGGTCGCGTCCGGGCCAGTCGGCATGAGTTCCCAGACCCACTGCCACCCAGGAGGCTGCGTCCCGGCGGGAGCGGTCTGCCATGCGAGCAACTTGCCGGGGTCGTAGCCCGTGACGTGATTGTCGGTCTTGTAGTCGCCGCCCATGTGGTCACCCGTCATGTTCATTGTGAAGACCTGGCCCGTCCCGGTGATCCGATCCGACCGGTCATCGGACAGGACGAAACCGGACCCATCGATGGCGGTGTGATGCTCCGGGTTGGACAGCACCTCGAAGATTGCTGCGTTCGAAACGTCGATGCTGCGGGACACGCTGATCTGTTTCTCGTCGCTCATCTATTCCTCCGGTCGTTGAGCCCAAGTGGGCATCCTCCACCCTGCCTTGTCCTGCGCCGGCGCGCCAACGCGGGTCATCCCAATGTTGTAAATCGGGGGTCGGGTCAGGCCACTCCGGTCGTGATTGCGGCGTCGGAGGGCTTTCGTTCCGGCGTGGTGCGGGAGAGCCGGCGACCCCCGGTGAACATCAACACCACACAGAAGGCGAAGGCTCCAGTGAGCACGATCATCGTGCCGGAGGGGACATCGAGGTGATAGCTCAGGTTCATTC
>JBGTGC010000126.1:0-3249 GCA_041746935.1 Dermatophilaceae bacterium | reverse complement strand
TCCTCGGGGGCCACGATCATCGGGCCGACGAGGTCGTCGGTGAAGCCGTTGGCGGCAAGGGGGTCGCCCACCCAGGCTGGCGCCGAGGGGTCGCGCTGGTTAGCCGTCTGGGAGTCGGGGCCGCGGGCGTTCCTCGACGGGGTCAGCGCGTTGCGGGCTGCGGGGCTGACCGGCTGGACCGAGCAAGCCATCCACGTGACCGTGGTGGCGGGCAATCGCGTGCATCGACGGCCAGGCGTGCGGATCCACCGCCTCGACCCTGCCGGAGCTGTCACCCGCGCGGGGGTCCCGAGGACCGTTCCAGAAGTGGCGGCTATCCGGGCGGCGCACTGGGCGGCCAGTGATCGGGCGGCGGCGACTCTGCTGGCCATGACCATGCAGCAGGGTTTGGCCCATCCGCAACGGCTGAGCGACGCATGGGCCACGGTGCGCCGCAGCCCTCGGCGTGAGTTGCTGGATCAGGTTGTTGCTGACGTATGCCGTGGGGCGCAGTCGCTCGGGGAGTTGGATTTCGCCGCGCTTTGTCGTCGGCGCGGGCTTCCTGAGCCGACCCGTCAGGTATTGCGGACTGGTCGGCGCGGGCGGATTTACCTCGATGTGGCGTGGGAAAACCTGGGCGTCCACGTGGAGATCGACGGTGCTCAGCACGCTCAGGGACTGAACTCTGTCGACGATGCTGTGCGGCAGAACGACTTGGCGGTCAACGGCACGGTGAACCTGCGGATACCGGTGTTGGGGCTCCGACTGTCGCCCGATGTCTTCCTCAATCAGGTGGCTCTGGCCTTGGAGCGCGCGACGGCAGCCCGAGGCCAGAGCTCGAGGGCCACGTGAGCGGTTGATCGCCATGGCACTGCCGTGAAGAGCGGTGAAGCGCTGTGGCAGTCTTGGCCGGATGAAGCCGTGGAGCTTGCAGCCGAGCGGTCCGGGGGTCGCCGAACTCACGTGGACACTCGATGATCCGTGGTGGCTGGACGCTCAGGCTCCGAGAGCGTTGGCCGAGTTCCTGACCCAGGGGTATGCCGACGGCTTGCACCGCGTCGAAGCTCAGGTGCCGCGTGCTGACCGTCAGTTGCGTCAGGCGTTGCAGCGTGCGGGTCTTCGGCCGGAGGGAGTCGCACGGGGCCGACAACTCAACGGCAGCGGCGAACCGGTCGATGTGCTTCGGCTAGCCAGGCTCGCCAATGACCCACTTCCCGGCACGCGCCAAGCCTTCCTGTCGATGCTCAACGCCACGTTGCCGACTAAGCGTGTGATCGCCCAAGGGTTGATCCGCAACGAGCACGACGACGTGTTGATGTGCCAACTGACCTACAAGCAGGAATGGGACCTGCCAGGTGGGGTCGTCGACCCGCACGAGTCACCGGCTGGAGCGCTAGCCCGCGAGATTAGCGAGGAGCTCGGGGTTGAGGTCCACGCCGGGGCGCTGTTGGCGATCGACTGGTTGCCGCCGTATCGGCAGTGGGACGATGCCGTGCTTCTCGTGTTCGACCTCGGCGTCCACCCTGATTTGCCTGAGCGCGCGCGACTCCAACCGACCGAGATCGCTGGCCTGCACTGGTGCGATACCGCCGAGATCCAGCAACGGGCCGCCCCCTACGTCGCCCGGCTGCTCACTCAACTCCGATCGACGGTGTCAACGGGCCATCCAGGTGAGTCCTCCGACGCAACGGGTGGACCGGCATACCTCGAAGACGGGGTTCCGTACGACTTCCAGGGTTAGCGCGCTCGGCCAAAGAATCTGCTACGAACCGGGGTTGGGCACCAGGCGGTTCCGTGAGGTGAGGACTTCGATGGGCTCGGGTGGTCCATCGATGGTGACGGTGCCGGGGATAGGTTCCCAGGCCGCGCCGTTGACGGAATATTCGCCGCCGTAGATGACGCTGATGGACGGGTTGACGGTTTCTTTGGCGAGATAGGTGTGCTGAATGTCACCGTCGGGCCAGGTGCCGCCGAGGGAGTCCACGGGTCCCTGGGCGTTGCCGTCGCCGAAGTCGTAGGTCGCGTTGACGAAGGTGGGGCGGATGCGGACGTTGTAGCCGATAAGGACGGTGCTATCGATCTCTTGGGGTTCGACTCCCTCTTGTGGCCACTGGAGTTCGAAGAAGGTGGGGATGTTGACCAGCGTTCGGCCGCCGGGGGGTTCCATCGAGGTTTGGGGCAGGGCGAAGGCGGTGGAGTGGAATTGGGCGATGATCTGGTTGATGCCCAGCACGGGTGCGCCGCCTCCTGATCGTGCGGGCAGGGCGTCGGGGAAGCAGGTGGTGCCGAATTGCTCCCAGTCTCCTGTGTCGCCGTCGCGGGTGACGATGCGGCGGTACATACGGTGCCAGATCGCGGGGCCTTCCCCGTTGTCGGCGCAGTAGGTCGCGGCTGCGGCGCAGAGCTCGGTATTGATGTTGTCGACCGTGTTGCCCTCGCAGTTCACGATGACGAGGTACTCATACCACTCACTAGGATCCGGATCATCAGCTTTGGCTCCCGCTGGAAGCACATCCTTCAAGCCTTCGATCACCGCGCGCTGGGCATTCGTGTCGATGGTTCCGTTACCGCCATTCGTTTCCGAGGTGGCCCCTCCCCGCCCGGGAGTTGTGGTCTCATCTGCAGCTGAAGCGACGCCAGGAACGCTGAGTGCGATCGCGATGCTGGCGATTGCCGCGCTAAGCCTCAACACTCTTGATCCACTCGATCAGGAATCCGCCCGACTCAAAGTTCAACTGAATTGCCCAATCGAGTTCAGGTACGGCTTCAGTCCGAGCGACGACATCGTCAGCCGCATCTAGGATTGGGGCCTCAAGAGCCTCGCCCTCGAGTTGGACGCGGTAGCCAGATTCGAACGGGAGCGCCTCGATTGAGTCGATTGCCAGTGAATCGATCTCGTATCGGTTGCCCGCGTCCTCGAGGTCGCTCGTTTCTTTCTCGAGCACGTCGCACGTGGCGCACCCAGGTTGGCCGTAGGGCTCCAGCACTCCGGATTGAGGGACCCGGCCCGTGTAGTTGAGCAGGTCGACGTAGTACTGGACGAAGGCTTCGGCTCCGTCTTCGGTGTCTACTGTCGCCGCTTCGGGCAACTCAGGGACGCCGGGATCTTCGCCAGCATCGGCCGGGGCAGCGCTCGTCTGTTCAGCATCATCAGGCGTGGCCGTCGCGGAAGCCTCCGCGCGATCGGTCAGCGAGTCCTCGGGTGTGGGTGGGGGCGAGGCTTCCGTCGTGGAGCACGCCGTCACCGACCCCAGCAAGATGCATACAGCC
>JBGTGC010000125.1:0-14632 GCA_041746935.1 Dermatophilaceae bacterium | reverse complement strand
GAAGGCCTTCTGGAACGACCCCGGCATCTGCGCCGGCTCCATCACCGTCACGGCCCACTTGGTGACCGGGCCCGCGATGGACGCGATATCAATGGCCTGGAAGTCCTCTTTGTGCAACTTGGCAACGGGGGCCTGACCGGTCAGACACAGAATCGGGATCGAGTCGGCCATCGCCGAATACAGCCCGGGGATCATGTCGGTCCCAGCCGGACCCGAGGTCCCCACGCAGATGCCGATGTTGCCCGGCGTGGCACGGGTGTATCCCTCGGCCATGTGCGAGGCCGCCTCGACGTGACGAGCCAGCACATGCTTGATGACGGGGTTGGCCCGCATAGCGCTGTAGAAGGGGTTGATAGCGGCACCGGGCAGACCGAACGCCTGGGTCGCGCCTTCCTTCTCTAAGATCAAAACGGCGGCATCAACGGTGCGCATACGTGGCATGGCTTCTGTCTTTCGTCAAGATGAGCGGAAGTGCTGGGTCTAGTGGCTGTGGGTATGCCGTCCGACGGGTTCGCCCCGACCGACGACAGATAGAACGCCGGGTCAGTCCTTGAGCTTGTCGGTGCGCCCGGACAGGCGCTCGACGCCACGCAGCAGAGCCGAGTGGTCAAGTTGGCCATCTCCGTTGTTGCGGGCTGAGGTCATGAGTTGGGCGACGAGGGCACCGAGCGGCACGACGACACCGGCTTCGCGGCTCGCAGAGGTGAAGATGCCCATGTCCTTGTGGTGCAGGTCGACCCGGAAACCGGGGTCGAACGAACGGTTGAGCATGTTGTCCCTTTTCTGCTCCAACACCTTGGACCCGGCCAGACCTCCACCGAGCACCTGCAGGGCAGCCGGCATGTCAACCCCGTAGGCCTCGAGGAAGACGACCGCCTCGGCGAGCGCTTGGATGTTGCTCGCCACGATCAGTTGGTTGGCAGACTTCACGGTCTGCCCAGCACCGCTGGGGCCGACGTGCACGATGGTCTTGCCCACGGCGTTGAAGACGTCTTCACCCCGGGCGAAGTCGCCAGCCTCGCCACCGACCATGATTGACAGCACCGCATTGACAGCACCGGCCTGACCGCCGGAGACCGGGGCGTCGAGCATCCGGAAGCCGTGATCTGCGGCCTGCTTGGCCAGCGAGACCGCGACGTCGGGGCGGATGCTGGAGAAGTCGATGATCAGGGCACCGGCCTTGGCGCTGTCGAAGACGCCGCCCTCATCGTTGAGGACTGCATCGACGTCGGGGCTGTCGGGCACCATGATGCAGATGATGTCCGCGTCCTGGGTGGCTTCGGCCGAGGTGGCTGCGCCCTTGCCGCCCGCTTCTTCCAGCGCGGCATACGGGCCGGGGCTGCGGTTGAATCCAGTCACCTGGTGACCGGCCTTAGCGAGGTGACCTGCCATGGGGCCACCCATGATGCCGAGTCCGATGAAGGCTATTGCGGTCATATTCGATCCTTTGTCATTCAGTCGTTGATGCGTGGTGTTGGTCAGGCGAAAATCCAGCCGAAGGTGTCTGCCGTGGCTGTGGTGGGCTTGTATTCCAGTCCCACCCAGCCGTCGTAGCCACCGTCCTGCAGAGCGCTCATCTGAGCCTCCAAGGGCAGGTTGCCGGTGCCCGGCTCGCCGCGTCCCGGGGCGTCGGCGATCTGGACGTGCGCGATGCGGTCAATGTCGTCAGAGATGACCGCGTCCACATCGTCCCCGTTCACCGCGAGGTGAAAGAGGTCCGCCAGTAGGCCGATGTTGTCGCCCGCGCCGGCTTCCTGCGCGCGGGCGATCACCGCGAGGGCATCGGCGGCGGTCAGAAGCGGGTACTTCGCGGCACCACTGACGGGCTCGATCAGCACTGTCCCATCGATGGCGGCCACGGCGGCGGCAGCGCGGACCAGATTGTCCGTAGCGACCTGATCCTGCTCTTCGGGGCTGACACCCTCGATCCGGTTGCCGTAGAGGGCATTGAACGCCTTGCACCCCAGGCGCTCGCCGATGGCGACTGTGACGTCGATGTTCTTGACGAACTCCTCTTGACGGGCGGGCCAGGACACGAGGCCGCGGTCGCCACCGGGCATGTCACCGGCGAAGAAGTTCAGTCCGCTGAGCTGCACACCTGCGTCTTGCACCGCGGCAACGAACGCATCAACGTCGGCGTCCGAGGGCACCGCCTCGCTGAAGGGCCACCAGAACTCGACTGCATCGAATCCGGCCGCCTTGGCAGCGGCTGGACGCTCGAGCAAGGGCAGTTCGGTGAACATGATCGAGCAGTTCACGGTGTAGGGCAGGGTGTGACTCATGTGGTGTCTTCTCTCGGTTGATCAAACGGTTTTGCGTGGTGGGGATCTCGCGCCTGATCCAGCCCGGCCCGAGGGCGGGGCCGGATCAGTGGTGGACCGATGGGTTCAGCAGAATCCCGGGATGCCGTGCCAAGCGTTGCCGGAGTCTTCAGCGTCGTCGCGCTCCACGACGGCTTCAATGAGGCCGAACGGGCGGTCGGCGGCGTAGAAGACCTCGTTCGGGTTTTCCACGCCAAACGGGGACAAGTCGACGAGGAAGTGGTGCTTGTTCGGGGCCGAGAAGCGGATCTCAGCGATCTGCGGGAACTCCTCGAGAACAGCCTTTCCCATGCCGTACAACGACTGCTGCAGGGCCTTGCTGTGGATGGCGGCGAAGGTCTTGAGCATCACTTCGAGCACGGCATCATAAGTGCCGTTGTAGTCGACGTCCTCACCGGCGACGTAGCGCCAGCGAGCCACCAACGACGTGGCCAAAATCCGGTCGTTGGTCTCCTGGAGCGTCGTGTACTTGTCCTTCAGGAAGCCGTGGAACTCCGAGCCGGTCGACTTCAGCACGACCAAGTCGCTGATCCCGGAGACAACGTGGACGATCTCGTCGTCGCCACGGCCATCGAGGTTCACGACGGTGGTGCGGGTGCCTCCGCCGGTCTGCGTGAACGCGTGGTCGTGGTCCTGAATGCGAGCCCAGGCATCTTCGCGCGCTTCGACGCGAGCGCCGGTCGCGGCAGGCGCGGCGGTCAGGAAGTGGCGGGCCAAGTCAGTGGCGAACTGCTCAGGAGAGTCGATCCCCTTCTCCTTGGCGAAGGCGAAGGCGGTGTTCTTCTGCGTGTCCGTCGGGAGCACGTCGCCCTGATCCCCGCTGTCGTGAGCGTCAGCAAAGTCGCCGCGGAGCGCACTGCCAACCGTCAGGTCGCGGATCTCGTGACGATCGGTGTCGCGATAAATGCGGACGACGTGCGTCTCGGCCTTGCCGTACTGGTTGGAACCCAATCTGATTGCCATGGTGACTCAACTTCCTCTGTAGGTGGACAGTGCGAACGGACTGAGGAGAACGGGCACGTGATAGTGCTGAGAGGGGTCCTCGACGTTGAAGGTCAGCGACACTTCGGGAAAGAAGGTTGGTTGGTCGGTGGCCTTGAAATAGGCCGCCGTGTCGAAGGTCAGCCGGAAGGTGCCAGCTTCGATGTCGTCCGGGCCCAGCTCGGGCACCCGACCGTCGTCGTTGGTGGAGGCCTCAGCAAGGGTGGTCACGCCATCGGCACCGACCGCTTCTAGTCGCACCGGGACCCCTGCGGCCGGTCGACCACGCGCTGTATCCAGCACGTGGGTCGTGATTGCACTCACCGTGAACCTTTCGCTAGGCGGAAGTATGTTTCTGCTTTGTGGAAGTGTAGACCGATCAGCGGTGGCGAGTCAACCGTTTCGTAGCCATCGTTTCTCGCAAGGTATGCCGCCTCTCAGCTCCGCGCCAGACCCACGACTCCGACGAGGCCCGCCGGAAGGACGATAGGTCTTGCATCGTATGACGATGACTTCCCTTGCTGCGGTGGCTCACGAGAGCGACGAGGCCGCTGCGCGCGCCCAGGCTTCGCTGGTGTCCGCCGTGCGTGCGGCCGCAGCTTTGGGCATGTCCCATCGGGAGATCGCCAAAGAGAGCGGGCGAAGCCAGCCAGAGGTCGCACGCCTACTCCACTTTCACGGCACCTCACCCCTTGGCCGTCGGCTCCGTGATGCCCGGGGCGAAGTAGTGCGGCTGGTGAACGAAGCGGGCGGGAGCAACGTACGACTCTTCTTGCGGCATCAAGTTCTGGCAGAGGCGGTGCAACCATAAGCGAGCGGCTGGCATTGACCATCGACGCCATCTGCATAGCCTCTCAGCGGGGATCGAAACCCTCTCGAACGTGCCAGACACTGCAGCACTTCACGGCCGTTTCAACCCCTTAGCGACCGCGCTATCCATCTGCCCCGTCGACCGGGGCAGATGTATAGCGACACCAGGAGGCACGCCGGTGCTGTGGTCAGGTACGCCAAACAAGCCTGTCGATCCGAGCGTTAACCGCGTGGGCTGGCCAGGTGGACCCGGCCGAATCGACTGTCGCGAAAGTCACCGCTGCGGTCACGGATCTGGTGATTTCCCCAACACTCGATGACCCGTCGACGACGTCGGCACTCTCGTTTCGGCTCAGCCGAGGCGCCGCTTGGCTAGACGGGAGAGGGCTGCGCGGTCGTTGCCGCTGAGTTGAGTGGCCTCGTCTTCTGAGACTGCACCGCACTCGATGCCTCGCAGCACGAATCCAGCCAACGCCGTCGCGGTTGCTGGTTCGTCCATGTATTGAGAGTCGCCGCCCCCGGTGTAGGCCAGCAGTCGAGCTGCAGCGACATCGAAGCCGTCGCGGTAGAAGGCGAACGTGGCGGCATACCGAGTGGGCAGTTGGGCGGGGTGGAGGTCCCAGCCCTGATAGAAACCGCGTTCCAGAGAGCGTCGAACTAGGCGAGCGTGCAAAGCCCAAGCGCCGTGGACAAGATCCGCATCGCCGACCGGCAAGATGTTTGTCGAGCCATCGGAGACGAAGACCCCCGTGCCGGCGGCGCTGACCTGCATGAACGACTTGGCGAAGTCGGCCGCCGGGTGCTCCATGCTCTGGTATTCGGCGGCGATCCCGCACGAAGCGGAGTAGTCGTAAGTGCCGTAGTGCAAACCGGTGCAGCGACCATGCGCGGCCTGGATCATCCGCGAGACGGCGATCGTGCCGTCCATGCCGATGATCGACTGCGGCGTCTCGACCTGGATCTCAAACCCGAGCCGTCCGGCAGCCAACCCATAGGTCACCTCCAACCAGTCACACGCCCTAGCCATGGCCAAGACCTGCTCGATCGCGGTCACCTTCGGCAGCGTCAGCAAGAAACCGTCGCCAATCGCCCCACCACGGGCCATCTCGCCGACAAAGGCATCCAGAGTCCGCAGACCCCGGTGCCGGGTGGCGGCCTCGAAGGACTTGAACCGGATGCCGTGGAACGGCGCGGCCGTCCCCGCTTCCAGGCTCGCGGTCAAGGCCCGAGCAGCGGCCACGGCAGCAGCATCCTCGGCCTCGTCACCTTGGTCGCCGAAGCCGTCCTCGAAGTCGATCCGCAGGTCCTCGATCGGTTCGCGCTCGAGTTTAATCTGAATCCGCGGGTAGAGGTCCACCATCAGATCGACCTCGAGCCGCGTCGCTGCGGCAAACTCTTCAGCAGTGCCACCATTCTCGGCCAACGCATCGGCAGCTCGCGTGCCCCACTCGGTGATGAGGTCTGCGTGGTAGTGGTGGCCAGGTACGTACACGGTGTGCAGCGGTTGCCGCACCCCGCGATCACCCCGGAAGCCCTCTAGCAAAGCCTCGTCCGAGGCAGCCAGGTCAGCGTCGAGTTGTGCGGTCAGGTCGCCCAGCGTCGCTTCGCTCAGCGTTGTCTCATTCATAGGGCAATGACAGCGTCGTAGGCCGGGTCGGTCAGGAAGTCCACGAAATCGTCGCAGAGCGCAACCTGTTCGAATACGTCGCGGGCCACGTCGAAATGACGCCCAGTAGCGTCGCCACCGATGGATTCCAGGATGGACGCCATCTCGGAGTCCAACACTTCGTGCACCAGTTCCTCAGTGACCACGGTGCCGTCTTCCAGCGTCGAGCCGTTGTGGACCCATTGCCAGATCTGCGAGCGCGAGATCTCCGCCGTCGCCGCGTCTTCCATCAGGTTGTGAATGCTGACGGCGCCAAGACCGCCGATCCAAGCCTCGATGTAGCGCAAACCCACGTCCACGTTGTTGCTCAAACCAGCGCGGGTGATCGAGCCGGTCGCACTGCTCAGGTCCAGCAGCTGCTCAGCCGTGGTGTCACCGACATCGACGCTGGGCTTATCGATCTGGTTGGGACGATCACCCAACACCCCGTCGAAGATCTGCGTGCAGGTGCTGACGAATCGCGGGTGCGCCACCCACGAGCCATCGAATCCCTGGCTTGCTTCGCGCTGCTTGTCCTCCAGCACCTTGGCGAAGGCACGGTCGTTGATGGTCTCGTCGGTGCGGCTCGGGATGAACGCTGACATCCCGCCCATCGCGTGTGCCCCGCGGCGGTGACACGTGGCCACCAGCAGCTCGGCATACGCCTTCATGAACGGGGTCGTCATCCCGATGCTGGAGCGATCAGGAAGCACAAAACTCGGACCCGAGGAGCGGAAGTACTTGATGACGCTGAAGAGATAGTCCCAACGACCCGCGTTGAGGCCCGAGGCGTGATCGCGCAGTTCGTAGAGGATCTCCTCCATCTCGAACGCGGCCGGGATGGTCTCGATGAGCACGGTGGCGCGGATCGACCCCTGGGGTATGCCGAGCGCGTCCTGGGCGTGCACGAACACGTCGTTCCACAGCCGGGCCTCGAGGTGCGACTCCATCTTGGGCAGGTAGAAGTACGGACCGCTGCCACGCTCCAACAACTCGTTGGCGTTATGGAAGAAATACAGACCGAAATCAACGAAAGCACCGACAGTGGGCGCGCCATCGACCAGCAAGTTCTTGTCGCTCATGTGCCACCCACGGGGGCGCATCACAATCGTCGACAGGGGCGCATCGGTGCGCAGGGCGTATTCCTTGCCCTTGGGGTTGGTGAAGCCGATCTCGCGTCGTATCGCGTCACGCAGGTTGATCTGCCCACCGACGACGTTGCTCCAGTGTGGGGTGCTGGCGTCCTCCATGTCGGCCAGCCATACGCGAGCACCGGAGTTCAGCGCGTTGATCGTCATCTTGCGATCGGTGGGACCCGTCATCTCGCAGCGGCGATCCTCAAGATCTGCCGGGGCCGGGGCTACCGACCACTCCCCGGTGCGCACGTCGAGCGTCTCGGGAAGGAAGTCCAGCGAGCCGCCCGCAGCAACCTGCTCCTGCCGAGCCACCCGGGCAGCCAGCAGTTCATCGCGCCGAGCGCCGAACGTGCGCTGCAGCGTCGCGACGAAGTCCAGCGCCTCCGCCGTCATGATCTCGTCTTGGCCCTCGATGCCGGTGTCTCCACCGCTGATGTCGACTCCCACGTTACTTACCTCTCGTTTTGGTGATGCTCAGGTGGTTGCTGCAGATTTTGACCGCTTGGCGGCCTCAGCCGCTTTGCGGACCGCCGAGGCGACATCGGGCGCGACGTCGGGGTCGAAGACTGAGGGCACGATGTAACTGGCGTTCAACTCATCTGGACTCACTGCGTCGGCGATGGCCGTCGCCGCCGCGAGCATGACCTCCATCGTGATGTCGCTGGCACCGGCATCGAGCATGCCGCGAAAGAAGCCCGGAAAGGCCAGGACGTTGTTGATCTGGTTGGGGAAATCGCTGCGCCCGGTGGCCACGACTGCCGCGTGCTCTCTGGCCGCAATCGGGTCGACTTCTGGGTCGGGGTTGGACATCGCGAAGACGATGGCACCCTGCGCCATGGCCGAGATGTCATCGCCGTCGAGCAGGTTCGGTGCGGAGACGCCGATGAAGACGTCGGCACCGACCAGAACCTCCTTCAGCGTCCCGGTCTTGCCTTCGCGGTTAGTGTTGTCGGCGATCCACTGCCGGTCTTGGTCCAGACCCTGCTGACCGCTGTGCACCGCACCGTTGCGTCCGCAGGCCACGATGTCCTGCACGCCCTCGGCCCGGATCAGTTGAATGATCGCATTGCCGGCCGCCCCGACGCCGCTGACCACGACCGAGATGTCCTCGATCTTCTTGTCGACGACACGCAACGCGTTCACAAGCGCCGCCAGCACCACGATGGCCGTTCCATGCTGGTCGTCATGAAACACGGGGATATCCAGCTCGTCCCGCAAGCGGCGCTCGATCTCAAAGCAGCGCGGAGCGCTGATGTCTTCGAGATTGACGCCGCCGTAGGCGGGAGCCAGGGCTTTCACGATCATGATGATCTCTTCGGTGTCCTGGGTGTCCAGGCAGACCGGCCAGGCGTCGACCCCAGCGAACTGCTTGAAAAGCGCCGCCTTGCCCTCCATCACCGGCAAGGAGGCCGCAGGGCCGATGTTGCCCAGACCGAGCACGGCCGACCCGTCAGTCACGACAGCGACGGTGTTGCGCTTGATGGTCAGGCGGCGAGCGTCTTCCGGGTTCTCGTAAATCGCCATACAGACACGAGCCACGCCCGGGGTGTATGCCCGGGACAAGTCGTCGCGGTTCTTCAGCGGCACCTTGGGGTTGACCTCCAACTTGCCGCCCAGGTGCAAGAGGAAGGTGCGGTCGCTGACCTTGCGCACCGTCACGCCCTCGACCTTGGCCAAGGCTTGGTTGATCTGCTCTGCGTGCTCGGCGTCTGTGGCATCGCAGGTCACATCCACCACGACACGATCGGCGTGAGACTCCACGACGTCCAGCGCGGTCAGCGACCCCCCAGCGCCGCTGACTGCGGCCACGAGCCCGCTCGTGGCACCCGAGGCCGATGGGGCCTCGACACGCACAGTGATGGCATAACCGGGGCTGGTGTTGGTCATGAACTCCCTCTCGTTTTCCGTTATGCGGATATTACTATCTAACAGGCGGAAAGTCCATCGAATTTTGGAGGATCCGCCGATAACGACATACATCCGGCATGCGAAACTGGAACTCCGCACATGATCGGAGATTGAGGCACATGTCTGAGCAGGCCACGAGCATCACCGCACGACCCGGCGGCGTTCAATCAATTCAGCGCGCCTTCACGCTCCTGGAGACTATTGCCGATCATGGCGGCACGATGGGTTTGTCACAACTCGCTGACGCAGCCAACTTGCCGTTGCCCACCATCCACCGACTCGTCCGCACCCTGGTGGAGTTGGGCTATCTGCGTCAGGACTCGAACCGACACTACGTGCTGGGCCCGGCACTGACCCGCCTCGGTGAAAGCGCCGCAGGCACGCTGAGCGTGTGGGCGCTGCCCTACCTTCAGCAACTCGTGGATGATCTCGGCGAATCGGCCAACCTTGCCATGCTCGAAGGCGACCAGGTCGTCTACGTGGCGCAGGCCCAGTCGCGGCAGTCGATGCGGATGTTCACTGAAGTGGGCCGCCGCGTCCTGCCTCATAGCACGGCGGTGGGCAAAGCGATCATGTCGACGATGCCTCAGGAAGACGTGCTCGAGATCCTCAAACGGACAGGTATGCCGTCCCAGACCGACAATACGATCACCACCGCCGCCGCCTTCGTCGACGCCCTGGCCTGGGCGGCGAAGCACGGCTACTCCATGGATGAGGGCGAGCAAGAGGTCGGGGTGCGCTGCGTAGCGGTTCAGGTGCCCGACGTGCCGACGAGATTGGCTATCTCGGTCTCGGGCCCGGCCACGCGGATGACGGAGGACCTGATCGCCAAGGCTGTGCCGCTGCTGCGGGTCGCCGGCGAGAATCTGTCGCGAGACCTCGCCTAGAGCGGCGCTGACGTGGACTCCAACGAGGTGGACGTCGATCGCACGATTGATCGCTCGGTTGACCTCAACGCCGACCTCGGAGAGTCGTTCGGCACCTGGAGACTCGGTGACGACGAGGCCATGCTGGACATCATCACGAGCGCCAACGTGGCCTGCGGTTTCCACGCCGGGGACGCTTTAACGCTGCAGCGCACGTGTGCCGCCGCTGCCGAGCGTGGGGTCGTCATCGGTGCTCAGGTAGGCTACCGCGATCTGGCTGGCTTCGGTCGGCGATTCATCGCGATGGATCCGGCCGAGCTCACCGCCGACGTGCTCTATCAACTCGGCGCTCTCGACGCGATGTGCCGGGTGGCCGGAACTCGCATCCGCTACGTCAAGCCCCACGGCGCGCTCTATCACGCGGTCCTCGACGACGAAGATCAAGCGCAGGCGCTGGTCGAGGCCGTGTCGGCATATGACTCGTCCTTGTCGTTGATGGGTCTGGCCGGTGCCGCATCGCTGCGACTTGCCCAGGACGCCGGTATGCCGACCGTGACCGAAGCCTTCGCCGACCGGGGCTACACCGCGCAGGGACGGCTCGTCCCGAGGGGACGCGAAGGCGCTCTGCTCGAAGACCCCGACGAGGTAGCTGAGCGGATGGTGCGCCTGGCTACCCACGGCGTGATGACCTGCGAAGACGGCACCGAGATCGAGGTCGAGGCTCGCTCGATCTGCACCCACGGCGATTCACCGGGCGCCGTGGCGATGGCCACTGCCGTGTCCGACGGCCTTCGCCGGGCCGGGATCACGGTTCGAGCGTTCGTGACCGAAACCACCGGCGTCGCATGATCGACGTTCAACTGTTGCCAATGGGCGACGCGGCCCTGTTGCTCGAAGTCGCCGACAGCCCTTCGGTGCTTGCGTTGCACCAGGCTGTGAAGGACCGGGTTGATAGTGCAGACCACGATGAAGGGAGCAATGATCCGTGGAGATGTGTGCTCGATCTCGTCCCGGCTGCGCGGACCTTGCTGCTGCATACCTTCACCGACGCGGACCTCACACAGGTGGGCCGAGCTGCCACTGAACTGGCCGCCCACCTTGACCTGCCCGACGACACGGACGCGGAGGACGTCGAGAGCGAGGACGTCGAGAGCGGGGTCGTCGAAATTCCAGTGACCTACGACGGCGAAGACCTCGACGACGTGGCACAGGCAACCGGGATGAGCAGAGACGCGGTCATCGAGGCGCACATCGCGAGGACCTGGCGGGTGGCTTTCTTCGGCTTCGCTCCTGGTTTCGCCTACCTCAGCGGTGGGGATCCCCGACTGCACGTCTCGCGCCGATCCGAGCCGCGCACCACGGTGCCGCCCGGTTCGGTCGGTCTGGCCGGAGAGTTCAGCGCCGTCTACCCACGAGAGTCCCCGGGCGGCTGGCAGCTCATCGGCACTACGGAGAGCCTGATGTGGGACGAAGAGCGTGATCCGCCGTCACTTCTCCAACCGGGCTCGACCGTCCGCTTCGTCCACCAAGACTTCGTGCGTAAGGATTTCGCGTGAGTGCCCTCGAGATCATCGAGCCCGGCCCCCAGGCGCTCATTCAGGACGCAGGCCGGCCGGGGTGGGCCTCTATCGGCGTGGGCCGGTGCGGGGCAGCCGACCGGTCGGCATACGAACTGGGTGCCCGGTTGGTGGCGCACGACCCGGGAATGGCCTCGCTGGAGGTCACCTTCGGCGGGTTGGTGGCGCACGTCCACGGCTCGATGACCGTGGTGCTGACTGGCGCGGACGCCCACGCCAGCGTCGATGGCCACCCGGTGGCGCACGACTCGCTGATCGACCTGCAGGACGGGCAGGAACTTCGCCTCGGTATGCCGTCCGCCGGGCTGCGGACCTATCTCACCGCGCGCGGCGGCTGGGACGTGCCGGAGGTGCTGGGCTCACGGTCCACGGACACGTTGTCGGGTCTGGGGCCTGCACCGTTGCAGGCCGGTGACCTGCTCACGCTTGGCGACTATCAGGGTTCCTACCCCAACCTCGACGCCGCGCCGGTGCCGTTGCCTAGCGCCGGATTGATGACGTTAAGCATCCTGCCGGGACCTCGGCTGGAGTGGTTCGCCTCGACGGAGGCGCTGACGAATCAGGTCTGGGGCGTTTCGGACCGCAGCAACCGGATCGGCATCCGACTCGACGGTGAGCCGCTAGCTCGGACGCAGGACCAGGCCGACGCCGAGTTGCCGAGCGAGGGCATGGTCCGCGGCGCACTGCAGGTGCCGCCCGAGGGCCAGCCCGTGCTGTTTGGCAACGACCACCCGGTGACCGGCGGCTATCCCGTGATCGCTGTCGTCACCTCCGCCGACATGGATCGCGCCGGACAACTGCGCCCTGGCCAACAGGTCAGATTCCGGTGGGCCCGATGAGCAGCGCGCCACCGGATGGAGAAGACGCCAGCCGCGCCGAAGGCGACCATGACGCAGACAGAAATGTCGGCTACGAAGATGTCGGTGCCCTCGCTCCGGCCCAGGCCCGGTCACGGTTCGCCGAGGGCTTGCAAACACCCACCGCGGGGTGGTGCCGCGGGTTTGCCCAGGCCAATATCATCGCGCTGCCGCAATCGTTGGCGTTCGACATGATGCTGTTCGCGCAGCGCAACCCCAAGCCGTGCCCGGTCCTGGAGGTCATCGGCGCTGGGGCCATGCGGGCAGATCCTGGCGGCTCGGTGCTGAGCGGCCCGGGGGCCGATATCCGGCGCGACGTCCCGCGCTACAGGGTCTTCGAGCACGGTGAACTCGTCGACGAGGTAGCCGATGTCTCCTCGATCTGGCGCGAGGACCTGGTGACCTTCGTGATCGGCTGCTCCTTCACGTTCGAGCATCCACTGTTGGCGGCAGGAGTGCCGGTCCGTCACATCACCGCCGGTCGCAACGTCCCGATGTATCGAACGACGGTGCGCTGCCGCGCGGCCGGTGCCCTCGGCGGGCCGCTGGTGGTCTCGATGCGCGGCATACCCGCAGGTCAGGTCGCCGACGCGGTGCGGATCTCCAGCCGCTATCCAGCCGTCCACGGAGCCCCGGTTCACGTGGGCGATCCGCAAGCCATCGGCATAGGATCGCTCGATCACCCCGAATACGGCGATGTGCCGGTCTTGGAACCCGGAGACGTACCGGTGTTTTGGGCATGTGGAGTGACCCCGCAGGCCATGGTGATGGAGTCTCGCCCCGACCTGGCCATCACCCACGCGCCCGGATACATGCTCATCACCGACGCACCGGACACTGACTTCCAGGTCCCCTGAGTCGGCAGTCCTCGCTCGGCCACGCGAAACTTCCCTCGTAGCCCCGCAGTTGCGAGTCATCGACCTCCCTCGTAGGTTTACGTCGTAAGCAGGCACCGACGATGAGGAGTCACCATGGGCGAGAAGGTATGGAGTGTGGCGACAACCGGAGCCATGATCGGTGGAGGGATCGTGGCGAAAAAGATCGCCGAAGGTGGGTGGACGTTCATCACGGGAAAAGAGCCCGCCAACAACCCCGCTGACCCAGATACTGACTGGGCTGAGGCTGTAGTTTTTGCCCTCATCACAGGGGCAATCGTTCAGTTCGCCAAGATCTTGGTCAACCGCGAGTCCACCAAAGCGTTTCACAAGTCAAGGGGTCGCCTTCCGAAGTCCGTCGCAAACTGACCGAGCCTGAAAGCCGCGCACATAGAGCTGCATACCACTATCCTTGTTAAATGCTTCACGGCACTGCGAGCGATGACGCGAGCATCAAAGCGGCCCCCACCCAGCGTCGTGAGCGCGTTCGGCGACAGGTTATCGACAGCGGATTTGCCCGGATCGAAGACCTCGCCGAAGAGCTGCAGGTCAGCATTATGACGGTGCATAGGGACCTCGACGTGCTCGAGCGCGAGGGTTGGCTGACTAAGATCCGCGGGGGTGCAACGGCTAATCCGGCGGCCCTGGTGGATGCCGGGGTCCGCGAGCGCGAGCATGCGCTGGCGGCCGAGAAGTCTGCCATCTCTGTGGCAGCCTCAGCCCTGTTGGCCCCTCGCCAGTCGGTGTTCCTCGACGACAGCACGACGGCACTGGCCATGGTGCCCCACCTGCAACACAGCTCGCCGTCGATCGTCACCACCAACTTCATCCCCGTGCTGCAGGGCCTGAGCACGAGCCCCGGCATCGTGGTCAACATGTTGGGCGGGCGCTACTCACCCCGCTCGGAAGCCTGCTTTGGGCTGCAGACCTTGGACGCGGTAGCCCAGGTGCACGCCGACGTCGTGTTCATGTCGACGACGGCCGTGATGGGTGGCGCGTGCTATCACCGATCGGATCACACCGTCATGGTCAAGCGCGCCCTGATCGCCCACGCCACCAGATCGGTTTTGCTCGTCGACCACGCGAAGTTCGGCCGACCCGCGACCCACCTCCTGGCCATGCTCGCCGACTTCGACGTGGTCATCACCGACTCGGGGATCGACCCCGAGGACCTGGCGGCCATGAAGGCGCACGACGTCGAAGTCGTCGTCGCGCCCCTAGCCTGACCGAATCTCCTAGCGTGACCAAATCTCCGTCCTTGCGACACGCTCCTGACGTCACCGTCGTGCTGTGATATTTAACATTGCTCGTGTTATTTGTCACGGGTTTCATTCTGACAGACTTAACACCGTGCCGCACACCGACCCAGCATCCACGGACGATGACCTCGCCCGCTTGCTCTTGGTCCACCTCGGGGCGGCGATGATCGCCACCGGCCAGCCGGTCAACGAGATCGAGGAAGAACTGGAAGAGGTCGGAGCTCACTTGGGGTATGCGGACACGCAAGTCGGTGCCGGCCCCACCGGGGTGATGCTGTCGCTGCGCAGTGGCGAGCCGGCCGCATACGAGTCGGTCACCGCAGGTGTGCGCCTCGACCAGGCCGGCGAGGTGCGCCGGATCCGCCACCAGTTGATCCTCGCCGAACTCAGCGTTCCT
>JBGTGC010000124.1:0-5722 GCA_041746935.1 Dermatophilaceae bacterium | reverse complement strand
CCGCCGGGCAGTTCAGGCGCCAACGTGACCATGGCGAGATGACCACAAGCGGCCACCATAAGACGGTCAATTTCGGCGGAGTCTGGATGGCGAAGCGTTTTGGCATCGTGTGCGCCGCGCTTGCCGGGGGCTAGCCACGGGCCCTCCAGGTGTATGCCGTCGAGCACGCCTTCCTGCGCCAGATCCGCCAGCATGGCGACGCTGTCCAACAGCGCTGCGGGTTCGGCGCTCACCAGACTTGCCAGCATCGAGGTCGTTCCGTGCCGCCGATGGAAGGCCACGGCGCGGGCGGCTTCCTCGGCATCACCGCTGGTGAACGAGGCACCGCCGCCACCATGCACGTGGATGTCGACGAAACCGGCCGTGATCACCCCGGACAGCGCCTCGACATCGGCGACCCGAGGGGAGATGCCCTCGCCGACGTGGGTGATGCGGCTTCCCAGCACGCGCACCCAGCCCGGACGCAGGACATCGAGGCCCGTCACGACCGTGCCGGCCGAGATGATCGTGGCCCTCGAGTCCGACATCACCGAAGGTTCGTGGTCGGTGCCGAGAGCAGCCTCACGAAGGGTCATCCTTGCCTCGACGCACGAGGGCGAAGGTCAAAATCGTGCTCAACGAAACACTCCTGGTGTGACTCGGGTCAGGCAACGTGGCCTTCGGCGGGTCATGAACTCCCCATCGTGACGTGCTGATACCGCATCTGACCCCCATCTATGTATGGACTGATGTTCTGTGGGGATCCGGTTGCTGTCAAGGCGGCGACGTTCCTGCGGCAGCGCGCCCGACCCAGGGACCGCATACGGTGAGCCGCATGAGTGTCGTCCGGCCCGCGCTCGGCCACGAGCTCACCGCTGCCGGTGATCTCGTGGCCCAGGCCTACCTCGACGACGCGTTGATCACCCCCGAGGCCGAATACCTGCATTCGATCCGGGATGCCCCGGGGCGAGCTCGAGACTCGGCAGTCCTGGTGGCCGCGGACGGGGATACGTTGCTGGGCTCGGTGACGTGGTGCTCCCTGACCTCATCCCACCGCGAAGTCGCTCGGGCCGGGGAAGGTGAGTTTCGGATGCTCGGAGTGTCCTCGACCGGCCGCGGCCGGGGGATCGGTGAGATGCTGGTGCGGGAGTGCATCGCGCTCTCGCGCGCCGATGAGTTGGCCGCGCTGGTCATCTGCACGTCACCGCGGATGCTCGCTGCACGACGTATCTATGAGCGCCTCGGTTTCGTCCGGATCGCCGAGTTGGACTGGATGCCGGTGCCGGACTTCCCGCTGTGGGCATATCGGCTGGACCTGCAACGTTCGTAGACACGTGGTGAGCCTGAGGTCGCGTCCGTCCCAGGCCACGCCTATCCCGGCAGAGATCCGGGTGTTGATCGCTGCAGCTTTCGTCATCGCGATCGGATTCGGGCTCGTCGCGCCGGTGCTCCCGGCATACGCGCGCAGTTTTGACGTCGGGGTCGCGGCGGCTTCGGTGGTCGTGTCGGCGTTTGCCTTCTTCCGGTTGTTGTTCGCGCCCGTCGGCGGGGCCTTGGTCTCCCGGCTCGGGGAGCGGCCGATCTATCTGTCGGGCCTGCTCATCGTGGCCATCTCCTCGTTGGCCACTGCCTTCGCGCAGTCCTACTGGCAGCTGCTCCTGTTTCGCGGGCTGGGGGGTATCGGCTCGACGATGTTCACCGTGTCGGCGATGGCCCTGCTGGTGCGACTGGCGCCGCCGACCATCCGCGGTCGCGTCTCCTCGGCATACGCCAGTGCGTTCCTGATCGGCGGCATGGTCGGCCCGGTGGCCGGCGGAGCGTTGGCCTCGCTCGGTCTGCGGGTGCCGTTCATCGTGTATGCCGTGGCCCTGGTGATCGCGGCCGCCACCGTCGGGTTTCGGCTGTCCGGGGCTTCGTTGCGCCCTGACCCGGGCAAGGCGGTCGATCCGCCAATGCTCCTTCGCGAGGCGCTGGGGGAGTCGGCATACCGCGCGGCTTTGGCCTCTGGATTTGCTAACGGGTGGTCCAACTTCGGGGTAAGGGTGGCGGTACTGCCGCAATTCGCGGTTGCGGTCCATGACGAAACGTGGGTGGCCGGATTGGCGCTCGCGGTGGCCGCTGTCGGGACCGCTGCGACGCTCCAGGTCGCCGGGAGACTCGCCGATCAGGTGGGTCGACGCCCACTGGTTGTTGCTGGGCTGGTGATCACGGCGTTGGGTTTGGGTCTGATCGGGCTAAGCGGTGACCTGCTGGTGTTGCTGGTGCTCTCGGCGGTGAGCGGCTTGGGGGCGGGGCTGGTCAACCCGGGCCAACAGGCCACGGTGGCCGACCTTATTGGCTCTGATCGCAGTGGCGGGTCAGTGCTGGCGACGTTCCAGATGGCCCAGGACTCCGGTGCGATCGTGGGTCCGATCCTGATCGGCCTGGTGGCTGACGCCTTTGGCTTTGGCTGGGCCTTTGCGCTCACCGGCCTCGTGAGTCTCTTGGCCGTCGGGCCCTGGCTCGTAGCCCGCGAAACCCTCGCTGAAGCCTCACCTGCCGACTGAAGATGTCATCGAGTCGCAGAAAATTCACGGGATTGTGGCCGCAGCGGTGAATGTGCTGCGAGTAGATGGGCCGCTTTCGGGCGCGCCGACTACTGGTAGCTGATCATGAACGGCGTCGGCTCACGGGTCATCGTCTGCTCGGGAGTGAGCATCGGGCTGTCTTCATCGAAGAAGTTCTTCCAGCCAAACGGGGTCCCCGGCTGGGCGGCACCGATCACGGCCGCCCACGTCGCGTCCTTCTCGCCGGTCGCGCCCTGCCCGTCCATGTGGATCAAGACCTGGACCTCATCGCGGCCCATCTCGATCTGATCCTGGTCTTGCAGCATGGTCAGACGGAACTGATGCAGCACCAGCAGCTTCTGCGGCAAGTCTTCCTCAGCGGTCAGATCGGCGAGCCAGTCGATCACCGAGTTGACCTCGGCAGCCTCGACTCGGCCGATCTGCCCCAACGGCTTCTGCGTCGAGGTCAAGCGCCACTCAGGATCTAGGGCTAGCCCGACGTGCGGCATACGCAGCAAGTCCTCGTAGATCTTGGCTTGGTCCAGGAAATTGGCCCGTCCAGGCTGAAGGTCGAGCACGACATACACACCTTCCTCGCCTGCCTTCTCTACCCACGGGCGCAGGTCCTCCACATCGATCTCGCCGGAGTAGTCGCCGTCGGGCCCAGCGTCCCCTTGCGCAACAGTGGCGATGATCTCGAACGCGGGAACCATCGGGACATCGCTGTAGGGCTCGAACTCTGCCGCTAGCTCCTTGGCGCGCACGATGCTGGCTTCAGCATCTTGCTCACCCAGGACGCCCAGCCCAGCGGTGCCGGGTGTGCCGTAGAGGGCGACCAAGCGTCGGTCGGGAAACAGCGCCAACCCCCCACCGGGCAACTGAGCGCCGGTCTTGGCCACGTCCACCGTGCGGGTCAATGCGTCCTCCGAGCCGAAGTCGGCACCGACGGCCACGACCTGATCCGGTTGGGCCTCGCTCAACGCCGTGATCGCCTCGGAATCGTTGGCCAGAGCCGAATCGCTCACGGGTATGACGACAGCACCGGCCGCTTGGGCACTCGCTTCCGCTACGTGAGCGCCATCGCTATCGTCGCCCGGCAACAGCACGACCAGATCGCTCGCGCCTGCGGCTGGGGCGACGTCTTCGATGTCGTCCGCGTCGGTCACCACGTCAGCATCGGGCACGTCCCCGAGGGTCTGTTCGGCGTCCGGCCCCACGGCCAACACCACCCTCGCGCCGAGCCGGCCAATCTCCTCGACCTGCGCGCTGGAGTCTGTCGGCCCGGCCGAGTCGCTTGGTCCCGCGCTCTGACCGGAGCCATCGGGACCCTGGGTCGATTCGGCGCCGTCGGTGGTGCCTTGCGGGCTCGCGAGCAGGAGCAGCGGCACTCCGAGGGCGACGGCAGCGCTCGAGCCCCGCGACATGCTGTCGGCGTCGCCCGATGGCACCACCACCACTGCGGGTGCACTGGCAAAGAGCGTTTGGCTGACTTGGACGGAAAGCGCCGCGGCGTTCTGGTCATCGGTGCCGACCACGGTGACCGGCTCGCCGATCTCGTTGAGGATTGCCGTATCGGCGTCAGAGCTGTCGGAGCCGTCGGCTGAGCCGTTGTCGGAGCTCGAGCCTGTGGAGCCGCCGGTGTCGGATTCACCGGTGTCGGATTCACCGGTGCAGGCCGACAAAGCCACCAGGAGGGCTAGGCCGGCTGCGCCGCCCCGGTTGCGGCGGGCTGTGGAGCCAGAGCGTCGGGGGTGAGTGGTGTTCATGAAATGTGACCCCTTGGGAATTGATGCGATCTCCGTACGTGGCAAGGCTAGCCGCGATCTTGCTGCACCGCGTGCTCGGCGACATCCGGTGTCGCCCGAATGTCGATGACGTCGAGTGCCGGTGTGTCGAGAGACGAGATCGCGCCGTCGTAGCCGCATGCTTGGACAATTGACTTGGACAGATGACCAACAAAGTGGCAGACTTGAAGCTTCACACCAATTTCTAGGAGTTTTGATCATGACAACCCGTCGCCGTTGGGCGGCTCTCGCAGTGCTGGCGTTGCCGGTTTTGCTCATCAGCGTGGACATGACCGTGCTCGGTTTTGCCGTGCCAGCGCTCAGCGAAGACCTCCAGCCATCCGGTCCCCAACTCTTGTGGATCATCGACATCTATTCGTTCTTGCTGGCCGGCTTGTTGGTGTTGATGGGCAACGTCGGCGACCGGATCGGACGGCGCCGACTGCTGATGATCGGAGCCGCCGCCTTCGGTGTCGCCTCGGTCCTCGCGGCCTTCGCCACGTCCGCCGAGATGCTGATCGCGGCCCGTGCGCTGCTCGGGCTCGGTGGTGCCACGCTGATGCCCTCGACCCTGTCACTGATCCGGACGGTGTTCCCCGATGACCGCGAGCGTCGCAACGCCATCGCGGTTTGGGCGGCCTCCTTCGCCGGTGGTGCCGCATTGGGTCCGATCATCGGCGGGTTCCTCCTGGAGCACTTCTGGTGGGGCTCGGTCTTCTTGATCAACGCCCCGATCATGCTGTTGCTTCTGGTGGGCGCGTTCTTCCTCCTGCCGGAGTCGCGGAACGCCAAGCCGGGTCCGTTCGACGTGTTTTCGGCTGCCTTGTCGATCGCTGGGATCCTGCCGTTGGTCTACGGACTGAAGTCGATTGGCACCGAGGGCTTCAGCGCCCTCGCGCTGGGGATGATGGCCGGTGGCGCTGCCCTGCTGTGGGTCTTCGTGCGCCGTCAGCAGGTCCTCAGCGAGCCGCTCCTGGACGTTGGCCTGTTCGAAGACCGGGTCTTCAGCGTGGCTGTGCTCACCAACCTGCTCAGCACCTTCTCGGTGATCGGGCTGCTGTTCTTCCTGCCGCAGTACCTGCAGGTGGTCGTGG
The DNA here is from genome assembly GCA_041746935.1 of Dermatophilaceae bacterium. Taxonomy (GTDB): domain Bacteria; phylum Actinomycetota; class Actinomycetes; order Actinomycetales; family Dermatophilaceae; genus Ornithinicoccus. The sequence continues at coordinate 319 of JBGTGC010000124.1, read as the reverse complement.
GTCTATCGCCGTTGCGCGCCGGGCTGTGGATGATGCCACTTGCGTTGGGCACCATCGCCGGCTCCCTAGCCGCGCCGCGCTTGGCCAACCTGCTGGGTCTGCGCCTGATTATCGGCGGCGGCATGCTGCTGGCCGCGACGGGTTTCGCATTGGGCGTTGTGTTGACGCAAGCTGCTCCGCTCGCGGGACTGTTGGTGTGGCCCGCCATGATCGGGTTGGGCATCGGCATGGCAGAGAGCTGGACCAACGACGTGATCGTGGCGAGCGCTCCGGCCGAACGCACCGGTGGCGCGGCGGCGATCTCGGAGACGGCATACGA
>JBGTGC010000123.1:0-5950 GCA_041746935.1 Dermatophilaceae bacterium | reverse complement strand
GTTCCACCGCCGCAACGGACGCCGCCGCAACGGCCCACCCCCCAGGCCAGCGGACTCCCGAACAACTCCTCACAGCCCAGCCCGAGCCGAGCGTGAACACGCGCCCGGCCCGCGAATACGGGCCACCCCCGTTCTAAGGCCCGCCGGTGGCTCGAAGTGTGCCATTGGCCGACCCGCTGATACCATCATGAAAACCGCGTGTGCAGTTGTGATGGCAGTTCCAGTCACGACGGACTGCATACGGTGCAAGAGGGGCCACCTGAGCTTCCACCGCTCGTCTGAATGAGGATGACCGGTCAACGGTTGGAGTGCGGCGCATCGCTTAAAACGCGCCAGTGGCTGCCAACCCGGATCCCAGGCCCGTCGCGCACCTCATGCGAAGGGCCTTTTCCCTTGTTCGCGCGGTCACGACATTGACCTGACGAAGGAGCAACAACATCAGCGAACCTCGCATCAACGATCGCATCCGGGTCCCGGAAGTGCGCCTCGTTGGCCCCAATGGTGAGCAGGTCGGCATCGTGCGCGTCGAAGACGCGTTGCGTCTGGCCGCCGAAGCCGATCTCGACTTGGTCGAAGTGGCGCCGATGGCTCGTCCTCCCGTCGCCAAACTGATGGACTACGGCAAGTTCAAGTACGAAGCCGCCATGAAGGCGCGGGAATCCCGCAAGAATCAAGTGAACACCGTGATCAAGGAGATCAAGCTCCGTCCGAAGATCGACGCGCACGATTACGGCACTAAAAAGGGCCACGTCGTTCGTTTCCTCAACGGTGGCGACAAGGTTAAGGTCACGATCATGTTCCGTGGGCGTGAGCAATCTCGCCCCGAGCTCGGCTTCCGGCTGTTGCAGAAGTTGGCCGAAGACGTTGCGGAGCTGGGTTTCGTCGAGAGCGCACCCAAGCAAGATGGCCGCAACATGGTCATGGTGCTCGGGCCGGCCAAGAAGAAGACGGCCGTGCGCAACGAAAAGAAGCGCGAGGCCCAACGCAGCAGTGGCCCCGCTCCCACGGGTAACGCCGAGGTGACTGCCGACAGTGAGCAGTCGGTCGGCAGCGAGCAGTCCGACGGCGCTGAGCAGTCGACTGACATAGAGCAGGCACCTGCTGATAGCGAGCAGTCGGCCTAGGTCCTCACGGGGCCACACAGACCAGCACGACCAGCGCCGCCAGCACGTGGCGGCGCGGACACACGGCATACGTCGGAACATCGGCGGGTGCCCCAGCACGAAGGAGATCGGCCCATGCCGAAGATGAAGACGCACAGCGGCGCCAAGAAACGCTTCCGCGTGACGGGCTCTGGCAAGATCATGCGCCAGCGCGCCCGCCACGTCCACAAGTTCCAGGAGCGCAGCTCCACGGCGGCTCGCCGTTTGGTCAACGACGTCCCCGTCGCGGCCTCCGACGTCAAGAAGGCGAAGAAGCTGCTCGGTCGCTGAGAAGCGACAGGGGTCCATCCCCACCAACGACCATTCGCAAGCAACACTGAAACGCAAGGAGTACTCACGTGGCACGCGTGAAGCGGGCGGTTAACGCCCATAAGAAGCGCCGGGTCGTTCTCGAGCGGGCCAGCGGTTACCGCGGTCAACGCTCGCGGCTCTACCGCAAGGCCAAAGAGCAGGTCACCCACTCGTTGGTCTACAGTTACAACGACCGTCGCAAGAAGAAGGGCGACTTCCGCCGTTTGTGGATCCAGCGCATCAACGCCGGTGCCCGCGCCCACGGTATGACTTACAACCGCTTCATCCAGGGCCTCAAGGCTGCGGAGATCGAGGTTGACCGTCGCATGCTCGCGGACCTGGCCGTCAATGACGAGGCCGCCTTCGCCGCGCTCGTGGAATTGGCGCGCACCAACGTCCCCACACAGCAGGCCAAGGCCACCACGGACGCCGCCTGACGCGAGCACGGGTCATCGCAGTCCCGCAACGCGGAGAACGCCCCGGCATCGGCCACGTAAGCGACAACTCATATGCCTGAACACCGCACCCTGCTGGTGAGTCCACGCAGCGAGCGGGTCAGGTCAGTGGCCGGGCTGGGGCGTCGTGCTGCCCGGCAACGATCGGGACGATTCCTGGTCGAAGGCCCACATGCGGTGCGCGAATTGCTGGCGTATGCCGCTGCGCACGTGGTCGATGTGTACCTCACCCCCGACGGCGCACGGGCCCACGCCGACATCCTCGCTGGCGCCTCTGTAGCGGGAGCGGGCGTCTACGAATGTACCGACGAGATCGTGGCGCTGATGGCCGACGCCCAGCACCCGCAAGGCGTCTTGGCCGTCGCACGGGCTATCGACGTTCCGCTCGAGCAAGCGTTAGCGGATGTCGGTGCCGGATTCGTCGTAGTACTCAGTAACGTTCGCGACCCTGGCAATGCGGGCACGGTGATCCGGGCAGCGGATGCCTTTGGAGCCGCCGCGGTGTTGATCAGCGACGCCAGCGTGGACGTCTACAATCCGAAGGTGATGAGGTCCAGCGTCGGCTCGGCATTCCACGTGCCCATCACGATCGGTGTGAGCACGTCAGAGGCTATCGACGCATGTCGTGCGGCCGGGCTGCGCGTCCTTGCAGCCGACGGGGGGTCTTCGACGGCCCTGCCCGATGTCGACCTCACCGTGCCGCACGCGTGGGTCATGGGCAATGAAGCATGGGGCTTGGCCCCCGAGTTGCGCGAGCAATGCGACGATGTTGTCGCCGTGCCGATCGCTGGCCACGCGGAGTCGCTCAATCTGGCGATGGCCGCCAGCGTGTGCCTGCATACGTCTGCACAGGCCCGACGTCTCTAGACTGGCGCGCGTGCCTGCAACTACGAGCCCAGATGAGCCGATGCCCTCCGGGGCTCCGGACCCCGAGCAGATCAACGCCTTCGTCAGTGCCGCGCTCGAGGCGATCGCGCAGGCTCAGTCGCTGGGGACGCTTAAAGACGTCCGTCTCGCTCACGCGGGTGAGAAGTCGCCGCTGGCCCTCGCCAACCGCGCCATCGGCTCTTTGCCGGCGGCCGACAAGTCACAGGCCGGCAGACTCGTGGGGCAAGCGCGGGGGAGGGTCAACCAGGCTATGGCGGCCCGGACCGCGGAGCTTGAAGTGGAGCGTGACGAGCGCCTCCTGATCGAGGAAGCCATCGACCTGACGGCCACCCCTGGAGCCCGTCCGTTGGGCAGGCGGCACCCGCTCACCCTGATGGCCGAGCGGATGGCTGACGTGATGGTGGGGATGGGATGGGAGATCGTCGACGGTCCGCAGGTCGAGGCAGAGTGGTTCAACTTCGACGCGCTCAACTTCGATGCCGATCACCCCGCCAGGCAGATGCAGGACACGTTCTTCGTCGAGCCAGCCGATGGCGGTCTGGTGCTGCGAACACACACGTCGCCAGTGCAGGCTCGCTCCCTGCTGGAACGCGGCGTCCCGTTGTATATCGCGGCACCGGGCAAGACGTTCCGGACCGATGAGTTGGACGCCACGCATACCCCCGTGTTCCACCAGCTCGAAGGCCTCGCCATCGACGAAGGCCTCACGATGGCCCACCTCAAAGGCACCCTCGGCCGGTTGGCCCAGTCCCTGTTCGGCGAGGGCATCGTCAGCCGGTTGCGACCCTCATACTTCCCATTCACCGAGCCCAGCGCGGAGATGGACTTCCGGTGCTTCGTATGCCGAGGCGACGACTCGGCGTGCCGCACCTGCAAGGGTACGGGATGGATTGAATGGGGTGGCTGCGGCATGGTCAACCGCAACGTGCTGCGCTCCACAGGGATCGACCCCGAGCGCTACCAAGGATTCGCATTCGGCATGGGAGTAGAGCGTTCTCTCATGCTGCGCAACGGTATTGCCGACATGCGGGAAATGATCGAAGGCGACGTGCGCTTCTCCGCGCAGTTCGGGATGGAGATCTGATGCTGGTTCCAGTGCCCTGGTTGGCCGAATACGTGGACCTGCCCGCACACGCGACGGGTGAGCAGATTGCTGCCGATCTCGCCCGAGTTGGGTTAGAGGAAGAGGGCTTGTCCGGAGGTGATGTCACCGGGCCGCTGGTCGTAGGGCGTGTCCTGGAGATGACCCCAGAGCCGCAGAAGAACGGCAAGACCATCAACTGGTGTCTGGTGGACGTCGGTCATCACGGCCAGCGGGTCACTGACGACACACCACAGGGGATCGTCTGCGGCGCGCACAACTTCGTCGTGGGCGACCGCGTTGCGGTCATCCTGCCGGGCGGGGTGCTGCGCGGCGACTTCCAGATATCCGCACGGAAGACCTACGGACACATCAGTGCCGGGATGATCTGCTCGGCCAAAGAGTTGGGGCTGGGTCAGGAAGCTGACGGCATCATCGTGCTGAGCGACTACTTCGGTCCTGAGGCCGACCTCCTCGAGCCGGGTGATGATCTGATTCCGGCGTTCGGGTTGGACCAAGAGGTCGTCGAGATCAACGTCACCCCTGATCGCGGCTACTGCTTCTCACTGCGAGGCGTGGCTCGGGAGTATTCGCACTCGACGGGTGCAGCCTTCACTGATCCCGCCGATCTCAGCGTCGATGACGCGAAGGCTGGGGGCCTCGGTGTGGAGCTGCGGGACGACGAGCCCATTCAAGGAGTGGCCGGCTGCGATCGCTACGTGGCGCGCATCGCCCGTGGGCTCGACCTCTCGGTCCCCACGCCGCGATGGATGGCGTCTCGTTTGACCCAGGCCGGTATGCGGCCCATCTCGCTGGCCGTCGATGTCACCAATTACGTGATGCTGGTCTTAGGGCAGCCGCTGCACGCATTCGATTTGGCGACGCTGCGTGGCCCGATCGTGGTGCGCCGCGCTCGGGCGGGTGAATCGTTGACGACACTGGACGACGTCGCCCGCACGCTGCATACCGAAGATCTGTTGATCACCGATGCGGACAACGTTCTTGCGCTCGCTGGGGTGATGGGCGGGCAGTTCAGTGAGGTATCCGACACCACCTGCGACGTGTTGATCGAGTCGGCCCACTTCGATGCCCGGACGGTGGGACGCACGGCGCGTCGGCACCGGCTGCCCAGCGAGGCGTCCAAGCGGTTCGAGCGCGGCGTTGACCCGGACCTGTGCGCTGTCGCCGCTCAGATGGCGGCAGATCTGTTGGTGGAGTTCGGTGGTGGACACAGTGATCCCCTCATCACGGATGTGGACCACCGCCCCGAGCGTGCGCCGTTTGACCTCGATGTCTCGCTGCCGAGTCGGTACGTGGGGGTGAAGTATCCCCGCAGTCGCGTCATCGACATCTTGGAGCAGATCGGTTGCGTCGTTCACTCGAAGTCCGGCGGATCCGAGGCTGGGTATGACGGCGAAGCCCACATTTCGGTTTTGCCTCCGCCGTGGCGTCCTGACCTGGTGGATCCGACCACGCTGGTCGAGGAGGTCGCGCGCATCGATGGGTACGACAAGATTCCGTCGCTGGTGCCCGCTGCCCCGGGTGGCCGGGGTCTGACCCATCATCAGCGGCTGCGGCGGAGCGTGGCCGGGGCACTCGCGGGCCATGGTCTGGTCGAAGTGCTGACGTATCCCTTCACCGGGACCAAGCGGTTCGACGAGTTGAGCCTGGAGGCCGCGGACCCACGCCGAGCCTCCGTGGTGTTGGCCAACCCGTTGTCGGACGAAGCGCCATTGATGCGCACTGAGTTGCTGCAGACCTTGCCCGATGCACTGCGCCGGAATATCGCCCGTGGGGCTAAGGATGTCGCGCTGTTCGAGATCGACACGGTGTCCTCGTCCACCGGGGTCAGCGCACCGACTCCGACGGGCGGTGTGCTGCCCGAGGCTGATGTGTTGACCAATATCCGGGAAGCCGTGCCCGCCCAGCCGTGGCACATCGCAATGATCGCCAGCGGATCCCTCGAGCGCGCCGGATGGTGGGGCACCGGCACGGCTGTCCAAGCGAGCGACGCCGTCGCGTGGGCCCGCGCAGTGGCCGAGGCGGCTGGCCTGAGCCCAGTGCAGGCCGTG